>NZ_AJXN01000056.1 GCF_000286355.1 Kocuria atrinae C3-8
GGCTTATGAACGCCACTGGATCGCCGACGCCTATCAGGCCGTCCTCGAGGCGCACGGGCAGAACGTCGCCGAGCCCGTGGAGCACGACCATTTATTTCTCGATCGGGTGGAAATGACGCTCGACAACCTGGCGCCCGTCACCGATTCCGTGTGGACCAACCTGTTCGGCGAGGACATTGTGGCGGGGCAGATGGCGCGCGGCTGGTCTCGCGAGGCCGCCACGCGAGCTGCGCTGGAAAGGTTCGACGACGCCGCCGGCCACCCGGAACTTTCGGCTCTCCTTCAGCGGGTGGCAGAGCTCAAAGCCGTCCACCAGCGGTTCTTCACGGTCGAGGCCTCTGAGCGGGTGCGTCGTTCACCCCGTGCGGCGAGTTTCGCGCGCCGCTACCTGTCCTTCGGGTTCAACCCCTTGCGACCCGTGGGGGTCTCACGCAAGGCGTTCCGGGAGTTCGTCGCCAGCGTGTGTCCCACGGTCGGTGATACCAACCTTTTATTGCAGCGAGCCGACGAGCCTCTGCAAAGCAGTCCCGAAACCGCGGGGACGGAACCGTTACGCCGGGCCCTCGAACGCGATGGAGTGGTGAACCGCTACGCTCTTTTCTAAGTTGTTGAACCCAAGCAGTTGAAACCGAAGGGTCGGCCAACATCCGCCCCGCACCCACGCGAAGCGCGTGCCTGAACATTCCAACCTCCGGAGGAACCCGTTGACCCAGACCACCACCAAGCGCGTCCTGCTCACGGGAGCCACCGGGTTCCTGGGGCAGGCGGTCCTGGAACGCTTGCTCTCCAGCCACGACGATATTCATGTCACCGCGGTGATCCGCCCCAAGGGTTCGCTGTCCGGGCAGGCTCGGCTGAAGCAGTTGCTGCGCAAGCCCGTGTTCAAGACCTGGCGTGAGTCTGTGGGTAAGGAACGCGCCGAGGAGATCTTTGCCGAGCGGACCAGTGTCCTCGAGGGCGACCTCACGGGTCTGGCGAGCATCACCGAACCCTTTGACGTGGTCGTGCACTCCGCCTCAACGGTGTCCTTCGATCCGCCCATCGACGAGGCCTTCAAGACCAACGTGGGCGGTGCCGTGGGACTGTACGAGTCCCTGCGTGCCACCGGCCAGGACCCGCACGTGGTGCACGTGTCCACGTGCTATGTGGGCGGTATCGCCAAGGGCCTGCGTCCGGAAGCCCCCGTCGACCACAGCGTGGACTGGAACGTGGAGTTCGAGGCAGCCATTCGCGCCGCGGACACCGCGCAGGTTGAGTCCCGCTCCCCGGAGCGGCTGCAGTCCTTCATCGAGAAGGCCACCGCGCAGTTCGGCAAGGAAGGTCCCAAGTCCGTGGCCCGCGCCGCGGAAGAGGCCCGTCTGGCGTGGGTCCAGGAACGACTGGTCGACCACGGACGCACCCGTGCGCAGTCCCTGGGCTGGACCGACATCTACACCTTCACCAAGGCACTGGGCGAACGCGTTGCGGAGGAGAAGTGGGCCGGCGCGGGACACCAGCTGTCCATCGTGCGCCCGGCGATCATCGAGTCCGCGCTGCGCTACCCGTTCCCTGGCTGGATCGATGGCTACAAGGTGGCGGACCCACTCATCATGGCCTATGCCAAGGGCGCGCTGCCCGAGTTCCCGGGGCTGCCCGACTCGGTGCTGGACGTGATCCCGGTCGACTTCGTGGTCAACGCGATCGTGGCCCTGGTCACGCAAGGTCACCGAGCGCCGTCGGGCGAGCTGACCGAGGAAACGGACATCGACCCGCAGGCGGCCTACTACCAGGTGTGCTCGGGCGCATCGAACCCGCTGCCGTTCCACCAGATGTACGAGAACGTGCGCGAATTCTTCCTGGCCCAGCCGCTCGAGGACTCCAACGGCAACCCCATCACGGTTCCCGTGTGGAAGTTCCCGGCCAACAACGCCGTGGAGCGAGGGCTTGCGCTCAAGGAAAAGCTCGCCGCCGCCGGTGGCAAACTGAGCGCCGTCCTGCCGGCCACGGCACGCACCCGGGAGTGGACCAACTCGCTGCACCGGATGCAGACCGGCCTGGGTTCGCTGCGCACCTACGTGGACCTGTATCAGAACTACACGCGCACGGAAATGATTTTCGACGACACTCACACGCGTCGTCTCGACCGGGCCCTGCCCGAATCCGCGCCCGAGGACCAGCACTTCGACCCGCGCGCCATCGATTGGCGGGATTACTGGCAGAACGTGCACCTGCCCGCGCTCACCGAGATGACCCGAGCCTACGGCCGTTTGAAGGCGGCCTCCCGCAAGCGTGAGTCCCGTCCGCGCGGCCTCAAGTCCGGCACCGACGTGGTGGCCGTCTTCGACCTCGAGGGCACCGTGGTCTCGGGCAACATCATCACCCAATACGCCAAGCTGCGCCGCCGCGAGCTGAGCCCGGTGCAGTGGCCCGGTGAGATCACCGAGCTGCTCGGCAACGCACCCACCTACGTGAAGGCGGAACGCCGTGACCGCGGCGAGTTCATCCGCGCGTTCCTGCGCCGCTACGAGGGCGTGTCCGTGGAGCGCGTGGAAGAGCTCATGAACGGTTCGCTGGGGCGCACCATGGAGAAGAGCTTGCGACCGGGTGCCCTGCAGCGGATCGAGGAGCACCGCGCGGCCGGCCACCACACCGTGCTGGTCACGGGCTCCCTGGACCTGTTGGTGAGCCCGATCGCGGAGTTGTTCGACCACGTGGTGTCAGGACGCATGGAAGTTGCCGACGGTAAGCTCACCGGTTACCTGGCGACCCCGCCGCTCGTGGATGAGGCCCGTGCTCAGTGCTCAAGCGCTACGCGGAGGAGAACGGGTTCGATCTGAGTCGTTCCTACGGTTACGGCGATTCCGTGGCGGATGCCAGCTGGCTGTCCCAGGTCGGTCACGCGTACGCAGTGAACCCCGATCTGCCGCTGTACCGCCGCGCCAAGAAGTCGCACTGGCCCATCGAGGACTGGAGGAAAGCCTGAGCCATGGCCTTCAACATCGACAAGTTCGCGGAGACCTCGCAGCGTGTGAAATGGGCTGACCTGGACATGGGTGAATTCATCACCCGTCCCTTGCCCGAGAACACCCTGCGCTGCCTGCGATACATGTGCGATGTGGAGTACCACACGGTGTGCTACATGCGAGACATGTTGGTGACTCCCTCGCACCAGGACAAGGACGTTTCCACGTTCATGACCATGTGGAATCGCGAGGAGTACTGGCATAGTGAGGCGCTCGCCGAGGTTCTGGGGCTGCACGGCATTGTGGTCGACTACGACGAGCTCAAGGCCAAGCGGATGAAGCTCGGTTGGTCCGAGTCCCTCAAGCCGCTCAAACAGTCGTTGCTGTCCAATATGGTGGGCGCGGATTTCATTGCAACCCACATGGCGTGGGGCGCGGCCAACGAGTGGTCCGCGGTGGCGGCCTACCGTCGACTGGCAGACCTCGAGAAGCACCCGGTGCTTGCGGTTCTGCTCAAGCGGATCGCCGCGCAGGAATCACGTCACGTTGCGTTCTACGCGACCCAGGCCCGACGCCGCTTGGAAACCTCCCGCAAGGCCCAGCGGCTCACTCGGTTCGCCCTGCGGAAATTCTGGGCGCCCGTGGGCTCCGGGGTCATGGACCCGGACGAAGTGGAACACGTGATGCGTGAGCTTTTCGGCGGGCAGGACGGCGCTCACGAGATCGATCGACTGGATCACAACATCGCCAAGTTGCCGGGGATGGACGGCCTGCGGATCTTCCACAACGCGACTGCGCACGCGCGCGGAGTTCACCGCTCGGAAACCGTATCGGCCTGAACATGGTGGTCGACACGCCCACGCCGGAACGGGGAGCGGCAACGGATCCGCGCACCGCGCGCACCGATCGAAAGATCCTGGCCGGTGCGTTGAAACTGCTGCGCGAGTCCGGCCCCCAGAAGGTCACCATCGAGGCGGTGGCGCTCGTGTCGGGTGTCGCCAAGACCTCGATCTACCGGCGGTACAACAACAGTGACGAACTGCTCGAGGCCGTTCTGGAGCAGGTGTACACCACCCTGCCACCGGTTCCCCCCAGCTCGGGGGACTGGGAGGACACCATGCGTGAAGCGATCGAGGTGTTGTTCGAAGACATGGGCAAGGGCGTGGCGTTGACGTTACTGCAGGATCCGCACTCGACCACTTCCGAGGTACTGCGGCGCAAGATCATCAGGCCTCGCATGGAAATCCTCCGGGATCTGCTGCAACGAGACGTCGAACTCGGTTTGATTCGCGAGAACGTGGACCTGGACGTGGTCATCGACTTCATGCTGGGCGCCTCCTACGCGCACGTGGCCCGATACGGCAGCTTGGGCGAGGACTGGCCGGCCCGCGTGCACGCGACGCTGACAAACCTGGTGGCCGCCGAGCGCACGGAATAAGGGCCACGCGCACTCGGAAATCTCGGGAAGCGATGTGTCGAGAACCGCAAGTATGAAGTTTTGGGTCTGCCATTTGGGTGCCGGGACCGTGAACCTCCTACGGTGAATGACGTTGCCGCGTGGAGCGGTGACTCCCACCCGTGACAGTCCAGGAGTATCGCGTGACACCGTCATCCACCGCCGCGCCCGCGGGCACCGAGCACTCGGGTCCGCCCGCAGCGCCACCACAGCGGCCAGAGGCCTTGACCGTGGTGCCAGCACGAAATCCCTGGCGCTGGGTGGGGACCGCCCTGGTCGCCTGGTGCTGTTCGGCATCGTGTGGTCCTTGTTCACCAATCCCCGCTGGCAGTGGGGTGTGGTGGCCGAATGGTTCACCGCGGAATCCGTGATCCGCGCACTTGCTAACACCCTGTTGCTCACCGCGATTGCGGCCGTGGGTGGGTTCGTGCTCGGGTTCTTCCTGGCACTCATGAGGATGTCCAGTTCTGGACTGTTGTCCTCCGTCGCGTGGTTCTATATCTGGATCTTCCGCTCCGTGCCGCTGCTGGTTCAGCTGTTGCTCTGGTACAACGTGGGCTACCTCTACGAGGTGATCAGCGTGGGCATCCCGGGGACGGACGTGACGTTCTTCGAAGCACCCACCACCGACATCATCAACAAATTCGGTGCCGCAGTGCTGGGCCTGACGTTGCACCAGCCGCGTACTCAGCGGAGATCATCCGCGGCGGCATCCTGGCGGTGGATCAAGGCCAACAGGAGGCGGCGGCGTCGTTGGGTATTCCGCGCTGGCGCCGTTCCACACACATCGTGCTGCCCCAGGCACTGCGCTCCATCCTGCCGCCGGCCTTCAACGAGATCATCAGCCTGGTCAAGGGCACCTCGGTGGTCTACGTGCTGGCCTACAACGAGCTCTTCTACACGATCCAGGTGATCTACGCCCGCACCAATGAGGTCATCCCCATGCTGCTGGTGGCCACGCTGTGGTACGTGATCATCACGACCGTGCTCAACATCATTCAGTACTACGTGGAGCGTCATTTTGCGCGCGGTGCGGTGCGGACTCTTCCGCCCACTCCGCTGCAGCGGCTGCGCTCCCGCATCGGAGGCGCACGATGAGCTCGCACGCGAACGACCAGCAGAACCCGTCCGAGTCCACCCAAGGCCAGGTCCAGGACCAAGCCCAGGAAGAGAAGTCCCGGCCCGCCAAGGGACACGTGGTGATCGAGAACGTCTACAAGTCCTTTGGGGACGTGCGCGTGCTCGAAGGCGTCAGCCTGGACATCAAGCCCGGCGAGGTCGCTGCCATCCTGGGTCCCTCGGGATCGGGGAAGACCACGCTGCTGCGCACCGTGAACCACTTGGAGAACATCGACGCCGGCCGCATCACCATCGACGGCAAAATGGTGGGCTACGAACAGCGTGGCGACAAACTCTACGAACTGCACGAGAAAGAGATCCTGCGCCGGCGCACCAACGTTGGCATGGTCTTCCAACAGTTCAACTTGTTCCCACACCTGCGCGTGCTCGACAACGTGATGGAGGCCCAGATTTCGGCCCTGGGGCGGTCCAAGGCGGAAGCCAAGGCCAAGGCCCGGGAACTGCTGAAGCGCGTGGGCCTGGAGGACAAGGAACTGGCCTTCCCACGGCAGCTGTCCGGTGGCCAACAGCAACGTGTGGCCATTGCGCGCACGCTCGCCCTGGATCCGGCCGTGGTGCTCTTCGACGAGCCGACCTCGGCCTTGGACCCCGAGCTGGTCGGCGAAGTGCTGGACGTGATCCGCGACCTCGCATCGCAGGGCGTGACCATGCTGGTGGTGACGCACGAGATGGGGTTCGCGCGCGACGTCGCCGACACCGTGATCTTCATGTCCGACGGGCTGGTGGTTGAACAAGGCCCGCCGCGCGAAGTCTTCTCCGCGCCCAAGCACGAACGGACCCGGGCGTTCCTGGGGTCGGTCCTGGAACCGGCGTACAACCTGTGAGCCGGGCAATGGACCGCCGCACGGTGCTGCGCGCGGCCGGAATCGGAGGGTTAGGGCTACTGGGCCTCACCGCGTGCACCCATCCCGAGCAACCGCAGCCGACGCGAGAGGACGGGGTGCCGTTCGACCTGAGCCCGGAGCAGAACAGCCGGGTGCGTTCGGAGGTTGACCCCGCCGCGCGGGCCTGCTGCCCGAGAAAATCGCGGCGGGTGGCGTGCTCACCGTGGGTGTGCTCAACACCTCGCCGCCGCTGGCGTTCAGCGCAACCGACGACGTGACACCGATCGGTTCCGAAGTGGACACCGCCTACCTGATCGCGGACAAGCTGGGGCTCGAACTCAACCCGCAGGTCACCTCGTGGGAGAACTGGCCGCTCAAGCTGGGTGCCAACGAGTATCACGCGGCCTTCGCCAATGTGGGCGTGACCGAGCCTCGGCTCAAGCTCTACGATTTCGCGACGTACCGTGCTGCGTACATGGGATTCCTGGCGCGCAAGGGCCAGGGGCCCGTGGTGAGTTCCCCGGACGACATCTCGGGTCGGATCATCTCGGTCACTCCGGGGACCAACCAGGAAAAGATCGTCATGGCCTGGAACGAGCAACTGGAGGCGGACGGGAAGGAACCCGCCGCCCTGGACCTGTACTTGGACAACACCAACGCCGTGCTTGCGCTCGCAGCCGGGCGAATCGACTACTACCTGTCCCCGTTCCCGACAGGGGCCTATTACGCGGCCACCCGAGATGACCTGGAGGTCCGGGGGAGGATCAGCGCCGGCTGGCCCAACTCCACCCTGGTCGCGGCAACGACCCTCAAGGACTCGGGGCTGGTCAGGCCGTTCCAGGCGGCTCTGCAGTCGGCGATTTCCTCCGGCGAGTACCGCGAAGCTCAAACGCTGGGGGCTGGAAGAAGAATTCCTGCCGGAATCATTGATCGTGACAGAGAAGACGGGGATGCCTTAGCGGTTTCCGCGCGGGCTAGAAAATGTCCTTCTCGTCCGGCCGCTTGGCGAGCTGCGACTTCACGTAGTCCTTGACAGCCTTGTCCGTGGAAATGTCCTTCCCGGCCTTCTCGGACATGAACCAGCGGTGCTCCAGGACCTCGTGGACGATCTCCGCGGATTCGAGCTTGCGCCGCATTTCCGCCGGGACCGCCTCCATGATGGGCACGAAGATCTCACGCATCCACAACTGCGCCGTGAGGTCCTCGGGGAGGCCTGGGTACAGGGCCTGGCCGAACTGGCCGATGTCCGTGAGGATACGGCGGGCTTGATTCTCGTGGGTGTCCAAACCTGTGAGGTGCAGCAGTCGCCGCGAGTGGTGACCGGGTTCGACCACACGAGGACGAAGGTGTACCTGCCCGGAGTCATCCGATTCCAGGGAGGCTTCTTCCACGTCGAAGCCCAGTTCATTCAGCCGTTCCACTCGAGCCTGCACGCGCCAGCGCTCGTCGAGGGCGAAGCTTTCCTCCGCCGTGAGTTCTTCCCACAGGTTGTTGTAGGTCGAGACCAGGCGGTCCGAGATTTCGAACGGATCGACGTCCTCCGGGGTCAGGCCCACTTCCTCGAGCCGCTGTTGCATGTGTTCACCAGCCAGCAGGTCCATGATCTCCCCGGCCACGTTGGTGCGTGCCAGTTCGATGTCGTATTCGCGCTGGCCGCGGGAGAGCTGGTCGTGAATCTCACCGGTTTCGGCGTCCACCAGGTATGCGGCGAAATGGCCGGCGTCCCGTCGGAACAGCGTGTTCGACAGCGAGACATCGCCCCAGTAGAACCCCGAGAGGTGCAACTGGACGATCAGAGATGCCAGCGCGTCCACGAGCAGCTCGACCGTTTGAGGGGAGGGAACCTGCTCGAAGATGGCTCGGTAGGGGAGGGAGAAACTCAGATGATCCGTCACGAGCGCTGCGGGCAGCGGCTCGCCCTCTTCGGTGAAGCGATTGGTCACCACTGAGTCGGGGGTGACCGACGGCGTGCCCATGCGCAACAGCGCCGCAACAGCCCGTACTCCCGCTGAGCGTAGTGAGGGGTGGTTTCCTTGACGGCCACGACCTTGGAGCCCACGTGCGCGAACCGCACCACGTGGCGCGAGATTCCGCGCGGGTAGGCCGCCAGAACCTCGGGTGGCCATTCCTCGAGGGGGATGTGCCAGGGCAGGTCCAACAGTGCCGGGTCCGGGAACGCGGTGTTGATCGAGACCCGTCGGGAACCGGTGGGGGCGGGTGAACCGAGCGGTGCTGGTGCCGGGGAGGCGTTCATGTCACTTGATGCTAGTCACCGCGCGTGCTCGTTGGTCGGCAAAAACGCCCAAGAGGTCGGCGAGTTCTTGCGGGCCACTCACTCGTTGGGCCGCCACGGTCTCCTTGTCGCCCACCTTGATCCCGACATCCTGGCCGGTCAGCAGCTCCATGGCGTCCTCGTCGGTGACGTCGTCACCCGCGAATATTGTCACGTCCGGTGTGGCCGCGGCTTGATGATCCGCAGCCCGTCCCCCTTGGTGGCGCTCAACACCGAGCACTCCACCACTTGTTGGCCGGGAGTGATGCGCAAACCTTCCAGATCCGAATAGGCGCGGGTCATCTCGTCGAGCGCTTTCTCGGCCACATCAGCGTCCTTGATGGGGCGCGTGTGGAAACACACACCGGCGGGTTTCAGCTCCGCGCGGGAACCCGGGTACCGGGACACCATTTCCTCGGTCGCGTCCACCGCACGGTCCAGCAGGGCCAACTGTTCCGAGGTCAGGTTGATGTCGTGTTCGGTGTCTTCCGGAAGATCCGGCAAGGCGGACAGGTCCATCTCCGCACCATGCGAACCGGAGAGCACCATGTGGCGAGCGGGGTCCACCACGTCCCGCAGGAAATCCAAGGGCCGCCCGGAAATGATCGCCACTGTGGTGCGGGGCAGCACGGCCAGGTCGTCCAGAGCGGCCCGAGCGTCGGGCAACGGGCGGGAATCGGCGGGGTCCTCGGTGAAAGGCGCCAGCGTGCCGTCGAAATCGAGCGCGATCAACAGGTGATCCGCGTCCGCAGCCCGGGCCAAAGCTTCGCTGAGCGTTTCAGTCATCGGAGTCACTTTCTGCCGACTGCTTGCCGTACTTCGCGAGATCCTCGAGGAACCGCTGGGACCAGTCCACCACATCGTGGGTGAGCACCTGTCGGCGCATGGAACTCATCCGCTTCTTGGCCTCCGCCCCGGACATGTCGCGGGCGTACAGCATGGCTCCCTTCAGGCCGTCGATGTCGTGCGGGTTCACCAGGATCGCTTGCTTGAGTTGCTCTGCTGCGCCCGTGAAT
Source organism: Kocuria atrinae C3-8 (assembly GCF_000286355.1). GTDB lineage: Bacteria > Actinomycetota > Actinomycetes > Actinomycetales > Micrococcaceae > Kocuria > Kocuria atrinae_A. Next base: position 9,651 of record NZ_AJXN01000056.1, read on the forward strand.
TCGGACAGCACCAGTGCACCCGAGCGATCCTGCTTGGCGGCCACGTACTCCTTGGCGACCAGGTTCATGCCGTCGCGCAGCGCGGTCACGAGCATCACGTCCGCCGCCATGTAGAGGGCCACCATTTCCTCGAAGGGATAGCCATGGTGCAGGTAGCGCACGGCGGTGTGGGCCATGGTGTCGAACTGGCCGTTGATCCGCCCCACCATGCCCTCGACCTGTTCGCGCAGCTGGATATAAGAGTCCACGCGCTCGCGGGACGGGCTGGCCACCTGGATCAGCGCTGAGTTCTCGACCGTCAGCTTCTCGTCCTCCAGTAGCTCACCGTAGGCCTTGATGCGGTGCAGGATTCCCTTGGTGTAGTCCAACCGGTCCACACCCAGGTAGATGGTCTCCGGGTTACCCAGCTCCTGCCGGATCTCCCTGGCGCGCTTCTTGGTCTTGGGGTCCGAGGCCAGTTCCCGGATGGCCTCCACGTCGATGGAGATGGGGTAGGCCGCCGCGTGGACGGTCCACGACGTTTCCTGGTCCTCGGTCGCGTTCTCGTCCTGGGCGGGCGCGGACGACGACGCCGCGGCGGCGTCGTCGGCGATGGCCGCCTCCGAGAACTCGGCGGCGCCGTTGGTGAAGCGCACCCCCAGAAACTTGCGCACGCAGCGTTGGAAGTTCTGTGCGTCCCCGGGACGTTGGAAGCCGATCAGGTCCGCGCCGGTGAGGCCTTCCAGGACCGCCTTGCGCCACGGCAACTGGGAGTAGATCTCGGTGGGAGGGAACGGGATGTGGTTGAAGAAGCCGATAGTGACATCCGGGCGGAGCTTGCGCAGCATGCGCGGCACCAACTGGAGTTGGTAGTCCTGAACCCACACCGTGGCCCCGGGAGCGGCCGTCTCAGCGGCCATGCGAGCGAAACGTTCGTTGACCCGGCGATAGGCGTACCACCAGGTTCGGTGGAACTCGGGCGGGGCGATCACGTCGTGGTAGAGCGGCCACAGGGTGGCGTTGGAGAAGCCTCGTAGTACCGCTCGACCTCGAGCGCGGACAGACCCACGGGCACCAGATGGAACACATCGTGGTCGAAGGGCTCGAGAGTCTCGTCCGGGGCGCCGTGCCAGCCGACCACGCGCCATCGCGCGTTGCCATGACCGGCGCCAAGGCGCTCACCAAGCCGCCGGGGGAGCGGCGCCAGGTGCTTTCGCCGTTCTCGTCGATATCGCGATCCACGGGGAGTCGGTTGGAGACGACCACAAAGTCGTACCCGTCGCGGGGCACCTCCACCTGATGATCGGATTGGTCTGCCAGCACAACGAGCTCCTTCCGCCCACGGGATCGGGTCCGCAACCATTCTAAGGTTGCGTACTAACTATTGGGCGGGGCGGGGACAAGGTGACCGCGTGTGAAGCTCTCATTTTCTGGACAACCCCTGAATCGTGGTGACCGCGGGGTCCGGGTAATCTGAACGTGACACATCATTTGACCGGAAGGAATCACGGACTCCATGGCTTCCCAGAAAAACACGGCCGGATCGTCGACCGCGGATCAGGCGCGCGAACGTGCCCGTCAGATCGCTGATCGCGAGGCGCGTAAGTCCAATGGCAAGTCCAAGGGCCTGATCGCCGGCATCATCGCCTTGTTGCTGGTCATCGGACTGATCATTGCCCTGGTGATCTGGCAGAACAACAAGAACACGATTCCGGAGGCCGGCCCCGTTCCCGCGAGCGCCAACCAGTACGGCGGCATCCAGCTCAACGAATCGCAGATTCTGCAGGACACCTCGGACGTGGACGAGCGTGACATCAACGATGTCCCCGAGCGCCCCGAGACCGTCGATGAGTCCAAGACCCCTCCGGGCATCGTGAACGCCAATGAGGCCAAGGACAACGGAGAACCGGTCCAGCTGGTGGTCTTCCAGGACTTCGAGTGCGTGCACTGCGCCGAGTTCGAGGCCGAGAACGCTGATCTCATCAAGGAGAAGGTGCTCTCCGGCGACGTAACCCTGGAGAACCGCAACCTGAACTTCCTGGACAGCGGCAGCCCTGACGCCTACTCCTCGCGTGCGTCCAATGCCGCGTACCTGGTGGCCGAGCAGGTGGACCCGGAGCAGTACCTGGACTTCACCAAGGAGATCTTCTCGCACCAGGGTTCCGGTGGTCTCAGTAATGATGAGATCGCTGAGATCGCTTCCAAGCACGGTGCCAACGTCACAGCGGAGCAGCTGGACGAGAACACCTACCGCCCCATGGTGAACCTGATGGCTCAGGAATCCGTGGCCAACGGTATCGCCGGAACGCCCACCATCTTCGTGGACGGTGAGCGTTACGCGCAGGGTGACTTCGAGAAGGCCCTCAACGACGCCATTGAGGCCAAGAACTAAGGACCTCTGGCGGGCTGACAAGCCCCCGCGGAGTTCGCTGAAGCGGCCCGGCACCACGCGGTGCCGGGCCCGCTTCTCCATTGAGACTGTGATGTAGGTCTCCTAGACTGAAAATCCGCTGAGGCGGTTTCAGCAACGGCACCGAGCCCTACCGTGCAAAGGAGCATGAGGATGAGCGAGACATTCCAGGCAGCAGTGGTTCACAACTTTGGCGACGAACTCACCATCGACGAGGTCGAGGTTCCTCAACCGGGACCGGGTCAGGTTCTGGTGAAACTGATCGCGTCCGGTGTGTGTCACACTGACCTCCATGCGGCCCAGGGGGACTGGCCCGTGAAACCCACGCTTCCCCTGATTCCGGGTCACGAGGGTGTGGGCACCGTGGTGGCCGTGGGCGAAGGCGTGGCTGACCTCAAGGAAGGCGACCTGGTCGGCAATGCCTGGCTGGGCAGCTCGTGCGGCAACTGTCAGTACTGCCGTGCCGGGTGGGAAACCTGTGCGAGGAACAGACCAATTCGGGCTACTCCACCAACGGATCCTTCGGCGAGTACATGCTGGTGGACGCCAAGTTCGCAGCACGGATTCCCGAGGGCGCGGACCCCTACGAGGTGGCTCCCGTCTTGTGCGCCGGCGTGACCGTCTACAAGGGGCTCAAGGAAACCGAGGTGCGCCCCGGTGAATGGGTCGTGATCTCCGGAATCGGCGGTTTGGGGCACCTGGCCGTCCAGTACGCCGTGGCCATGGGCATGCGGGTCGCAGCGGTGGACGTCGCGGACGACAAACTCGCGCTGGCCAAGAAACACGGCGCGGAAGTCGCCGTCAACGCGTTTGCGGCAGATCCGGCCGAGGCCATTCAGGAGCAGATTGGTGGCGCCCACGGCGTGCTGGTCACGGCCGTGCACCCGGATGCGTTCGGGCAGGCTATCGGCATGACCCGCCGCAAGGGAACCATCGTGTTCAACGGTCTTCCCCCGGGAGAGTTCCCCGCGCCGATTTTTGACATCGTTTTGAAGCGCCTCACGATTCGCGGTTCCATCGTGGGCACGCGCAAGGACATGGAAGAGGCGCTGGACTTCTACGCCCGAGGCCTGATTCATCCCACCTTCCACACCCGCGAGCTCGGGGAGATCAACCAGATCTTCGACGAGATGCACCACGCCAAGATCGACGGCCGCGTGGTGATCAAGTACCAGTAGGCCGCGCGGCTATTCTGCGTCGGTGCTCAGGGCCGGGCGCGCCAGGATCTCGGTGTGCAGCATCGCGAACCACGCGTCCGGCTCTCCCGCCCAGCTTTGCGGGCCCAGGACTTCAAGTGTCGCCCGGCATCGGGCTCACCGCGGTTGGGTCGGGCACGCGTCAGCGGCGATGACGTTGGACAGGTATGACACCTGATGGACGACCAGTTGGGGTCGGCGGGGGAGCGCAGGGGAGTGTTCCTGGCCGGGGGCGGGAACACACGCCCAACACACAAAGAAAACGCCCATCCGTGAAGAGTGAGCGTTTCCGCTGGTCGTAGCGAGCCCCCTGCCGGATTCGAACCGGCGACCCTCTGTTTACAAGACAGATGCTCTGGCCATCTGAGCTAAGGAGGCGTGCCCGCTGCCGGGCGCTGTGGCGCGGCGGTGGGACCGCTCCATATTACTGGACAACGCGAGGTTGCACGAACCGCGGTGCCGTGGCTGGGGAGATCTCCACCACTTAGGGCGTCCGTACTTAGTTAGTAATTACTCACTATCGGGCGGGACTCAAACGTGCTTTCATATCAATCATGGAAATCAAGGGAAAACTTGCTGAAGCTATCAACGATCAAATCACCATGGAGCTGCAGGCCACGGTCGTGTACCGCCAGCTCGCGATTGAAATGGACGTTGCGAGCCTGCCCGGCTTCGCCAAGTGGTTCCGCGCCCAGGCCGCGGAGGAAATCACGCACGCCGAGAAGTTCATCGATCACATGGTGGACCGCGGCGGAGATCCGCAGATCGGCGACATGGCCGGTCCCAACATCCAGGACAAGTCCGTTCTGGGCTGCTTCGAGTCCGCGCTGAACCACGAGCGCAAGGTCTCCGAGTCCATCCGCAACCTGTACCGCCTGGCACAGGAAGAGGGCGACATCGACTCGATGCCGCTGCTGCACTGGTTCATCAACGAGCAGGTTGAAGAAGAAGCCACCGTAGAAGGCATCTGCGATCAGGTTCGCCTGGTCCACAACGACGGCCCGGGCCTGCTGCGTCTGGACGCCGAACTAGGCTCCCGCAAGGCACCCACCGTCGCCTAGTTTCACCGAACACAGGCTGAGTGAGAAAGGCCGCACTGCGTATACGCAGTGCCGGCCTTTCTCACTCGGTCTAGATTCCGTCATGGAACCTTCCGTCGGATTGTCTCCGTCGAACGGGTCCCAAGGTGACGGGACGTGCCTACTCCTGAGTGATGTCCACGTCCGCCTGTTCCTGACGACCGAAGGCCCACAACAACAATTCGGAAGGCTCACCGCGAACCAGGTCCACGTGGCGGGCCGAACGCTTGCCACCGCGCACGGCACCGAAACCGTTGGCCAACAGCACCACGGAGTTGGATTCCTTGCGCAACAACGCAGGTCCCATGAGCTTGAGGATGTTCCACAGGTCCTTCTGCTCGTCGTGGAGCAACTGCCGTGCGTGCCACTGCGGCTGGGCACGGCGAACGTCCTCGTGGTGAACGAAGAACTCACCGGTGTTCATGCGCTTGTCCACGGGGGACCAGCGACCCGGGGAGTACAGCGGCGGGCGCTCCACGAGATCGACGAGCTCTTCCCAGGGCATGTCGTTGTACTTGTTCTCCACGGTCTTGAAGTGGGAACCAAGAACGGGGACCTTGGGTGCGAAGATGCCCACAGCGGCGTCGGGCCGGCCATCGCGAATCACCAGGTGGACGGCCAGATCGCGCGCGTTCCAGCCCTCGCACAGGTGGGGGCGTCGGGACCTACGCGGCGCAACAGAGCAGCTAAGTGGCGACGTTCAACATTGGCGAAATTAGTCATGAAACATCCGTTCTAGCGGTGCGTACGGTCAGATTCCACGGTAGACGGGCAGGGTGCTGATTACTAGCGACCCTCGGTGGGGGCTTCCTGAGCAGTTCCCAACTCTGCCGACTGCTCCGGCGGATCGACCTGCGCCTCCGGCGCATTGAACTGCGAGTCGTACAGATCGGAGTAGTGGCCGCCCAGAGCGATGAGCTCGTCGTGGGATCCTTGCTCCACAATTTTGCCGGACTCCATCACCAGAATGGTGTCCGCATCGCGGATGGTGGACAGTCGGTGGGCGATCACGAACGACGTGCGCTGGGCACGCAACGCGGCCATCGCATGCTGCACCAACAGTTCCGTGCGGGTGTCCACGGACGACGTCGCTTCGTCCAGGATCAGCAGTGACGGTTGCGACAAGAACGCGCGGGCGATGGTGATCAACTGCTTCTCGCCCACGGATATGCTACCGCCCTCCTCGTCGATCAGCGTGTCGTAGCCATCGGGAAGTGCACGGACGAAGCGGTCAACGTAGGTGGCCTTGGCAGCGTCGATCACTTCCTCGTCGGTGGCGTCCTGGCGGCCGTAGCGGATGTTCTCCATGATGGTGCCGGAGAACAGCCAGGCGTCCTGGAGCACCATGCCCACCTGGGACCGCAGCTCGTCTCGGGACAGATCCCGGATGTCGATGCCATCCAGGGTGATGCACCCTTCATCGATCTCGTAGAACCGCAGGATCAGGTTCACCAGAGTGGTCTTGCCCGCACCCGTGTGACCCACGATCGCCACAGTGTGGCCGGGACGCGCCTCGAACGAGAGGCCCTCGATGAGGGGGTGAGCGCCAGTGGCCAGTGCCTCCTTGTCGTAGGAGAAGCTCACATGGTCGAAGCGCACATGTCCGTTGGATCGAGCGGGCAGGTGCTCGGTAGCGGTTTCGGGATCCTGCTCTTGAGCGTCCAGTAACTCGAACGTGCGCTCGGCGGAGGCCACACCTGACTGCAACTGCGTGGCCATGCCGGCCACCTGGGACAGCGGCTGCGTGAACTCGCGCGAGTACTGAATGAACGCGGTGGCGTCACCCAAAGTTATCTGACCGGTGGCCACGCGCAGACCACCGAACACGGCAATCCCCACGTAGGACAGGTACGAGATGAACTGCATGACCGGCATGATGGTGCCGGACATGAACTGGGCTCCGAAGGACGCCTGGAAGAGTTTCTCGTTGCGCTCGTCGAACGTGGCGTCCATGTCGTGCTGGCGGCCGTAGGCGTGCACCAGTTCGTGGCCGGAGAAGGACTCCTCGATGTGCCCGTTAAGATGTCCGGTGGCCTCCCACTGCTGGGTGAAGAGTTTCTGTGAGCGCGTACCGATGAATCCGGCCGCCACAGCGGAGAGCGGAAGCGCGACCAGGGCCACCAGCGCGAGCTGCCAGGACACGATGAACATCATCACCGTGATACCGATGACCGTGAGCACGCTCTGCACCAACTGCGAAAACGCTTGTTGCAGGGCGGTCTGAATGTTGTCCACGTCGTTGGTGACCCGCGACATCACGTCCCCGCGCTGCCGGGAGTCGAAGTAGCTCAACGGTAGGGCGTTGATCTTGCGTTCGACCTCGGCGCGCAGGTTGTACACCACGCGCATCACCACGACGTTCAGAATGTAGCCCTGCAACCACATGAGCAGTGACGCGACGGCATACATGCCGAGCACCGTGAGGATCAGGGTGCCCAACATGGTGAAGTCCACGCCTTGTCCCGGGACCAGATCGATGGCGGACATCATGTCCGCCAGGGTGTCCTGGCCCTGCGCTCGCAATCCGTCGACCACTTGGGCCTTGTCCGCACCCTCGGGGAGTTCTCGGCCGATCACACCGGCGAAGATCACGTCCATGGCGCGGCCCAGCACTCGTGGTGCGTAAACACTCAACACGACGGAGACGATCACGGCCGCGAAGACCACGGTCAGGGCCAGCTTGTGCGGGAACAACAGTTTGACCAGGCGGACTGCGGAGGGCCAGAAGTGCCGTGCCTTCTTGACGGGTGCTTCCGATTCGTAGCTCATGAAAGCCCCCCGGTGCTCTGCTCAGCGCTGAGCTGAGACTCGACGATTTCACGATAGGTGTCGCTCGAGTCCAACAGTTCCCGGTGAGTACCTCGGTCGGTGATCCGGCCGTGCTCGAGAACCAGGATCTGATCCGCACCGGTGATCGTGGAGACGCGCTGCGCCACGGTGACCACGGTGGAGTTCCGTGTGACCGCGTGCAAGGCGTCCCGCAGGTTGGCGTCCGTGGTGACGTCCAGGGCGGAGAAGGAATCGTCGAAGACGTACACGCGCGGATTGGTCACGATGGCGCGTGCAATGCACAACCGCTGTCGTTGACCGCCCGAGACATTGGTGCCTCCCTGGGAGATGGGCGCATCCAGGCCCTCCGGCTTCTCCCGGACGAAGTCATCCGCTTGTGCAACGGCGAGTGCTTCCCAGAGTTCCTCGTCCGTGGCGTCTTGTCGGCCGAACCGCAGGTTGGACGCAATGGTGCCGGAGAACAGGAAGGGCTTCTGCGGGACGAGACCCACACTCGAGGCCAGTTGCTGGGGCGGGTATTCGGTCAACGGTACGCCATCCAAGGTGACCTTCCCCGAGACCGGGTCGAAGAGTCGCGGGATCAAGTTGACCAAGGACGACTTACCGGAACCGGTCGCCCCGATGATGGCCAAGGTCTGACCCGGCACGGCCGTGAAGCTGATCCGGTCCAGCACGGGGGCCTCGGCACCGGGGTACTGGAACGTGACGTCATGGAACTCGAGTCTGCCGTTGTGGGATGCGGGTTCCACGGGATGGGCCGGGGCGTTCATGGTGGGTTCGGTGTCCAGCACCTCGGTGATGCGCTCGGCGCACACCACGCCTCGGGGAACCATCATCATCATGAACGTGCCCATCATGACGGCCATGAGAATCTGCAGGAGGTACTGCAGGAACGCGGTCAGTGAACCGACTTCGATGAGGCCCTGATCCACGCGGTGGCACCGAACCACAGCACTGCGGCGGTGGCGATGTGCATGATCATGTTGATGATGGGGAACATCAGGACGAACAGCGAGCCGATCTGCACGGAGATGTCCGTGAGCTGCTGGTTGGCGCGAGCGAATCGCTCCGTCTCGTGACGTTCCTTGACGAAAGCCCGAATCACGCGGATGCCGGTGATCTGCTCGCGGAGTACACCGTTGATGCCGTCGATCCGGTCCTGCATGATGCGGAACCACGGCATCAGCTTGGCCACGATAATGCCCAGCAGCACGCCCATGACTGGGATGGAAACCCACACGAGCCACGACAACCCTGGGTCCTCGCGCAGGGCCATGACAATGCCGCCCACACACATGATGGGGGCCATGACCATGAAGTTCAGGCCCATGAGGGTGAGCATCTGGATCTGCTGGACGTCGTTGGTGTTACGGGTGATCAAGGTGGGCGCACCGAACTTGCCCACTTCGCGAGCGCTGAAGGACCCGACTTGGCGATACACCGACCGCCGGACATCCCGGCCCAGTCCCATGGCCGTACGGGAACCGCAGTAGACGGCAATCACCGCGGCAATCACCTGCACGAAAGCAACGCCCAGCATCACCGCACCGGTACGCCAGATGTAATCGGTGTCGCCGCGGGCCACGCCCTGGTCGATGATCCGAGCGTTGAGGCTCGGCAGGTAGAGCGTGGCGATGGTGGAGGCCAACTGGAAGATGAGTACGGCAATGATCCAGGGCCGGTAGGCGCGGGAATAGGTGCGCAGCAAACGCAAGAGCATGCGGGGTCCTGACTTTGTTCCTAGTGAGCGACGCTCGACTATGACCCACAGGATACGCCTGGGCTCAGACAGTCAAACGGGCTAAAGTTTCGGTATACCGAAACTTTGTCTTTCTGCCCGAGGAGACGCCTTGTTGAACCGCAGGACCACGGTCGAAAACCGGCCGACCACCCGCCGCGTCATCACCGCGTTGGGTCCTGCGTTCGTGGCCGCCATTGCCTATGTCGACCCGGGGAATGTCGCCGCCAATGTCAGTGCGGGTGCGAGTTTCGGATATCTGCTGGTGTGGGTCCTGGTGATCGCCAACGTGATGGCCATGGTGATTCAGTACCTTTCGGCCAAGTTGGGGATCGTCACGGGAAAGTCTTTGCCGGAGGTTGTGGGGGAATCCCTGCCTCGGAAGGCGCGTATCGCGTACTGGGTGCAGGCCGAGCTGATGGCGGTAGCCACGGATGTTGCGGAGGTGATCGGCGGAGCTTTGGCACTGTGGTTGCTCTTCGGAGTTCCGCTGCCACTGGGTGGTGTGATCGTGGCCGTGATTTCAATGGCCGTGCTGTCCATTCAGAACCGCCGTGGACAGCGGATTTTCGAGACCGTCATCCTCGCCATGCTGGGCATCATCACCGCCGGTTTCTTGGCGGGGTTGGTCGTTGCGCCGCCCGAGCCGGCAGGGGTGCTGGGCGGTGTGGTGCCGCGGTTGGAGGGCTCGCAGTCCCTGGTGCTGGCCGCGAGCATGCTGGGTGCCACGGTCATGCCCCACGCCATCTACCTTCACTCCGCACTGTCGCGCGATCGGCACGGAGGCGCACACGGAGTGCACCACACGCAGTACCTCTTGCGAGCCACGAGGGTAGACGTGGTGATCGCCCTGATCGTCGCAGGGTCGGTCAATATGGGCATGCTGCTGTTGGCCGCGCGCAATCTTTACGGCGTAGACGGCACGGACACTATTGAGGGGGCGCACGCCGCCATTGCGGAGGCTCTGGGGCCCGCGGTGGGGATCGTGTTCGCGATCGGGTTACTCGCATCGGGGCTCGCGTCCACGGCGGTTGGTTCCTACGCCGGCGACGTGGTGACGGCCGGATTGCTGCACCGCAGGATCCCGTTGTTCGCGCGCCGGATCTTCACCATGATCCCAGCGGTGATTCTGCTCGCGGTGGGTGTCGAGCCCACGGCCGCGCTCGTGGGAAGCCAAGTGGTCTTGAGTTTCGGGATCGCGTTCGCCCTGGTCCCGCTCGTGTGGTTCACCGGACGACGCCGCCTGCTCGGGGAGTTCACGAACGGGCGGTTGCTCTCGGGGTTCGGTTGGGTGAGCGCCGGGATCGTCGTGCTACTCAACGTTGTCTTATTAGGACTTATGGCAATCGGTGTGGCCTAGGGGTAGAAAAACCACACAAACACACATAAACTCACATCACAGTGAGGGGAACCACTGTCGCAGCCCCAGCCGTGAGGTGAAAATGTTCGCTGAGGAACGTCAAGAAGAGATCGCCAGACTCGTGGCCCAGTCCCGCCGTGTCAACGGTGCAGAGCTGGCCAAGCGATTCTCCGTGACCATGGAGACCGTGCGCCGTGATCTGGCGGTGTTGGAAAAATCAGGGAAGCTGCGACGAGTTCACGGTGGCGCCGTGTCTGCGGATCAGTCCACCAGCGGGGAGCAGGGGATCGATTCTCGCAGCGGATCAACGCGGCCGAGAAACGGCGGATCGCCGCGGCCGCACTCGATGTCCTGGACGATTCGGGTGCGGGCGCGGTGGTTCTGGACGCGGGCTCCACCGTGGAAATGCTGGCCGACCTCCTGCTGCATCGTGACAACGGCTTGCAGGACGGGCAGGAACGCCTGATCATCACCCACGCCCTGCACATTGCGGCCAAGCTCGCAGACACGGACGGCATCGGCCTGGAGCTGGTGGGCGGTCGAATTCGCAAGCTCACCTGGGCCGCCACCGGCGCTCGAGCCAGCCAGCATTACGAGCAGCTTCGCCCGGACATCGCGTTCGTGGGCTGCAACGGCATCCACGCGCAGTTCGGGCTTTCCACCCCTGACCCCATCGAAGCCGTGGTGAAAACTGCCATCGTCCGCGGCGCTCGCCGAGTGGTGGCGATGTGCGACCACAGCAAGCAGGACCGGGAAACGCTCATGAAGTTCTGTTCCCTGCCCGAAATCGACACTCTCATTACCGATCGGGCCCCGGGAGCAGAACTCTCCCGCGCCCTCGAAGAAGCCAACGTGGAGGTGATTGTCGCGTGATCATCACCGTGACACTCAACCCGTCCGTCGACCGCACCGTGGAACTTGGGGCGGCGCTCCAGCGCGGCCAGGTGCAACGCGCCGAGCGAACCCGTCAGGACCCCGGAGGTAAAGGGGTGAACATCTCGCGGGCCCTGGAGCTCAGCGGCGAGCCCACTTTGGCGGTGGTTCCCGGGGACAGCAATGATCCGCTGGTGCAGGGCTTGGACCGGGCGGGGGTGCGCTACGACTCCGTGTCCGTGGGCGCACCGCTGCGCTCGAACATCACCGTGACCGAGCCGGACGGCACCACCACCAAGATCAACGAGCCCGGTCCCGAGTTGGATTCCAACACCGTGGACCGGATCATTGATCTGCTGATCGCCCGCGGCGCGGGTGCTCAGTGGCTGGTCCTGGCCGGCTCTGTGCCGCCCGGCCCGGCCCCGAACATTTACGCCCACATCACCAACCGCGTGCGCGCGGCCCTGGGTAGCGCGGCTCCGCGCATCGCCGTGGACACCTCAGGCAACCCTTGGTAGAGGCCGTGTCGGAGACGGTCGATTCCCAGCCGGACATCATCAAGCCCAACGGCGAGGAACTCGCCGAACTACTGGGCCGCAGTGACGGCGAAACCCTCGAAACGGACCCGGCCGCCGCGGCGTCGGCGGCTCGTTCCCTGATGGAACGTGGCGTGGGTGCGGTCCTGTGCACGCTGGGAGGTAACGGCGCAGTGCTGGTGACCCGGGACGGTGCGTGGCACGCCGTGCACGAGCCCGTGACCGTGAAATCCACCGTGGGTGCCGGTGACAGCGCCCTGACCGGATATCTGATCGCCCACGTCCGTGGCGAATCGCCGGAGAACTGCCTGCGCCAGGCCGTAGCCCACGGATCCGCCGCGGCAGCACTGCCCGGCACCCAAATGCCCTCGATCGACAACACCACACCGCAAGCCGTGACCGTGACGGCCTTGTAGCTGGCCCTCGGGCCGGCCGGCCCACCTACGCACACGCGTACACCACAAGGAGCTCTCATGTCGGACCTCATCAACCCCAGGTTGGTCCTGCTGGACCAGAATCTGGGCAGCACCACCGAAGAAGTGATTCGCGAACTCGCGAACACCGTTCACCGCGAAGGCCGCGCGGAGAACGCGGACGCACTGGCCGCCGATGCCCTGGCCCGCGAATCCAAGAACGCCACGGGCATCCCCGGCGGCATCGGCATCCCGCACTGCCGGTCGGAGGCCGTCACGGAAGCCACGTTGGTCATGGCGCGGTTGCACCCGCCGGTCGACTTCGGCGCCAAGGACGGCCCCGCGGACATCCTCTTCTTCATCGCCGCACCGGCCGGAGCGGACCAGGCGCACCTCAAGTTGCTGTCCAAGCTCGCGCGCTCGCTCATGAAGAAGCCCTTCGTGGCCTCGCTGCGCGAAGCGGAGACTCCCGAGCGTGTGGTCGAGCTCGTGGATGACGCACTCGGTCTGGGTGCCCCGCCGACGCGCTCCCGCCACCGACGGCGCCGCCGCACCTTCAGGCGGCGCGGGCCAAGCCTCAGCATCGACCGATTCCGCGGCACCTGCGGCTACCGGCGCAGTGGCGGGTTCCACCGCGGCAGCGGCCGCAGTGGCCGGACCCAACGCCGTGGCGCAGGGCGACGAATCACGGAACAACGCCTCGCAGGACGCCGTCTCCCAGGGCGCAGGGGAGGGCGGCCCGCGCAGGCTCGTGGCCGTGACTGCATGCCCCACGGGCATCGCTCACACCTACATGGCGGCCGATTCGCTCAAGAACACCGCGGACGAAATGGGCGTGGACCTGCAGGTCGAAACCCAAGGTTCGTCCGGTGCCACCCGACTGGATCCCTCGGTGATTCGCAACGCGGAAGCCGTCATCTTCGCCACGGACGTGGACGTGCGTGAGCGCTCCCGCTTTGCCGGGCTGCCGTTCATTGCCTCCGCCGTGAAGCGTGGCATCGACGAGCCCCGGGAAATGATCGATGAGGCCCTGGCCGCCGCGGACAACCCGGACGCCAGGCGCGTGAGCGGGGACCCCGCGGATGCGAGCCAGACCTCGGACGCCGCCGAAGGCTGGGGAACTCGCATCCGCAAGGCCGTGATGACCGGTGTCAGCTACATGATCCCGTTCGTGGCCGCCGGCGGTCTGCTCATGGCCATTGCGTTCATGATCGGGGACGCGCAGGCCGTTCCCGTGACTGCGGACGAGATCCTGACGACCGCAACTCTGGGCAACCTGGGTGACGTGACCCTGGGCGCTACATTGCGGCCGTGCTGTTCAAGATCGGCAGCCTCTCGATGAGTCTGCTGGTGCCGGCACTCGCGGCGTACATCGCCTACGGTCTGGCCGACCGGCCCGGTATCGCACCGGGCTTCACGGTGGGTTTGGTGGCCAACTTCATGGGCGCCGGGTTCCTGGGCGGCATCGTGGGCGGTCTGCTCGCGGGTCTGTGCGCCTACTGGCTGACGCTTCCGCGGTTGCCCCGCTGGCTCAGTTCGCTCATGCCCGTGGTGATCATTCCGCTGTTGGCCACGCTGTTCGCCGGCGGTCTGATGTTCTTCCTGATCGGCGGGCCCATTGCCCTGTTCATGGAGTGGCTCACCGGTCTGTTGACCGGCATGAGCGGTGCTTCCGCCATGGCGCTGGGAGCCGTGCTCGGACTGATGATGTGCGCTGACCTGGGTGGCCCCATCAACAAGGTGGCGTACTCGTTCGCGGCCGCAGGCCTGGGTGCCGCCACGGTAGCGAATACTGCCCCGCAGGAAATCATGGCGGCCGTGATTGCGGCGGGCATGGTTCCCCCGCTGGGTATGGCCTTGGCCTCCACGGTTCTGGGCCGCAAGTACTTCACGCCGCAGGAGCGCGAGAACGGTAAGGCCTCATGGTTGCTCGGTGCGTCCTTCATCTCTGAGGGAGCCATTCCCTTCGCTGCGGCAGACCCGCTGCGCGTGCTGCCCGCCTCGATGCTCGGTGGCGTGGTGACCGGTGCCATGAGCATGGCCTTCGGTGTCACCTCAGTGGCACCGCACGGAGGTATCTGGGTCATTCCCACCATCGGGGGACCCATCTGGTTCATTCTGTCCATCCTGGTCGGCACCGTGATCACCGCCGTGACCGTGGTGGCCCTCAAGCACATCGGTGGCGCACGCAAGCGCGTGGCCGAGGCCACCGTTGCCGAACCCGCTCCCGTCAACGCCTAAGGGTGTGAACGACATGGAAAATACCCAGTCAGAAACCATTGCTACGCAGCTGCGTTACACCGGCGTGGGCGTCAGCCCCGGTCGTGTGATCGCACCGCTGATTCCCATGGCACCGCCCGTGGCGGCACCCCCGGAAGGGGACCCGCTCGTGGAGGAGGCCGAGGGCGCCGTCGAACGCCTGAACGAAGCGGCCAAGGCCGTCAAGGCCGAGTTGAAAGAGCGTGCCGAGCGCGCTCGTTCCGAGGCAGCTGCCGAGGTCCTCAAGGCCACCTCACTCATGGCGGGGGACAAGGCACTCATCAAGAACGCAGCCAAGCTGGTGCGCAACAATTCCTTGAGCCCGGAACGTGCCCTGTGGGACGCGGCCACCGGTTACGCGGATCAGATGCGCGCCATGGGCGGTTACATGGCCGAGCGTGCTGCGGACATCGAGGACGTGCGCGCACGCATCGTGGCCGAACTGCGCGGTATGCCCGCGCCGGGAGTGCCGCAGCGGACAGAGCCTTTCGTGCTGGCCGCCGAGGACCTCGCGCCCGCGGATACCGCCGTGCTCGACCCGGAAACCGTGATTGCCCTGGTCACCTCGTCCGGCGGACCGCAATCCCACACCGCGATCCTTGCCCGAAATTTGGGACTACCCGCGGTCGTTGCGGCCAACGGTGTGATCGACATCGAATCCGGAACCCGGGTGTTCGTCGATGGCTCCGCAGGGTCTGTCGTCACCCACCCCGGTGAGGAACAAGAACAAGCGGTCGCCGCGTGGCACAGGGCCTCCGAGCAATTGGTCACCTTCAACGGCCACGGCGCGCTCGCGGACGGCACCGAGGTCGCGTTGCTCGCCAATGTGGGCACTGCCGACGACGCCCAGTCGGCGGCTGCGGCGGGCGCGCAGGGCGTGGGACTGTTGCGCACCGAATTCTGCTTCCTGGGGCGCGATACCGAACCCACGGTGGAGGAGCAGACGGAAGCCTACGTCGAGATCTTCAAGGCGTTCGGTTCCGACAAGGTCGTGGTGCGCACCCTGGATGCGGGCGCGGACAAGCCCCTTCCATTCCTCACGGACACCACCGAACCCAACCCCGCGTTGGCGTGCGTGGCTACCGTACGGACTGGACCACGCCGGCGTTCTGGAACGTCAGCTGCGGGCCATTGCCGCCGCCGCGGATCAGACCGAGGCGAACGTGTGGGTCATGGCTCCCATGATCTCTACGGCGGGGGAGGCGGAACATTTCGCCGGACTGGTCCACGCGGCGGGACTGAAGGTGTCCGGCGTGATGGTCGAGACCCCGGCCGCAGCGATCACCGCGGAGCAGATCCTGGACCGAGTGGACTTCGTGTCCCTGGGCACCAACGACCTCACCCAGTACACGATGGCCGCAGACCGCATGCTCGGCTCACTGGCCGAACTCAACTCGCCGTGGCAACCGGCCGTGCTGCGCATGATCGAGCGGACGGCGGCGGGTGCGCGAGCGGCGTCGTCGGCGTCGGGAGTGCACAAGAACGTGGGCGTGTGCGGTGAGGCCGCCGCGGATCCCGCTCTAGCGGTGGTGCTGGTGGGGCTGGGCGTGAACACCCTGTCCATGAGCCCGCGCTCGCTGGCGGCCGTGGCCGCGGTACTCTCCCGGGTCGATCCGGAGCAAGCTCGCACCGTGGCGCAGACCGCGCTGGACTCCACAAGTGCTCAGGAGGCCCGCGAGGTGGTTCGAGCCGCACTGCCCGTGCTGGAGGAGCTCGGACTCTGAGCGAAACACTCGGTGCGCCCTGGGGACAGACCCGGGTGGCACGGAACACAATGGAAGCACGCCTTGTCCGGGCCCCGAATCGGACAGGCGACTACACAGAGGAGTTGCAATGGCAGAACGCACCGCAACCGTAGCCTCGCGAGTGGGGCTGCACGCACGACCGGCAGCGATCTTCGCGGAGGCCGCCGGTGAGTACGAAAACCTGGAGATCACCATCCGTTCCGACGGCGAAGATGCCGAGGAAGGCATGGATGCCGCATCGGTGCTCTCCCTGATGTCCCTGGGCGCGGCCCACGGAGACAAGGTCATCCTGGCCGCGGACGGCGACGGCGCCGACGAGGCTCTCGACCACCTGGTGTCGATCATCGAGACCGACCACGATGCGGAATAGTGATTTCATTCATATCACCGCATGAAAAGTGACATATCGGACACCACAACGTGTGGTGTCCGATATGTCATACAGGCGCTAATGTCACGCGCTCCCGCTGATTCGGGAGTACGGTGATGGCATGGTGCGAATTCTCATTTTGGCTGCCCTGATCGTGGCGGTAATCGCCACGGTCACAGCAGCGATACTCGGTCCCTGGGGATGGTGGATCCTCGCTGTCATTTTCATTCTGCTGTTGATCGTGGGCATCCGCGATGCCGTGCAACCCCGGCATTCGATCCTCCGGAACTTCCCGGTTCTCGGTCACGCGCGGTATTTCTTGGAAGAGATCCGTCCGGAGATCCAGCAGTACTTCATCGAACGCAACTGGGACGGCAAGCCGTTCAACCGTGATCAGCGTTCCTTGATCTACTCGCGTGCCAAGGGCTACAAGGGTGACAAGGCCTTCGGCACCGAACTCAACGTCAACGAGCCCGGCTATGAATACTTCATCCAGTCCATCGCACCCAAGGCCGTGCCCGATCTGGGCCACCGCGTGCGATTGGGCGGTCCGGACTGCACCCAGCCCTACGATGCGTCACTGCTGAACATCTCGGCCATGAGCTTCGGTTCGTTGTCCAAGAACGCCGTGCTGGCCATGAACAAGGGCGCCGCTCAGGGTGGGTTCGCCCATGACACCGGTGAGGGTGGGCTGACCAAGTACCACCGCGCCTACAACGCGGATCTGATGTGGGAGTTCGGCTCCGGGTACTTCGGAACCCGCGACAAGGACGGCCAGTTCGATCCCGAGAAGTTCCGGGAGAAATCCAACCTGGAGCAGGTCAAGGCCATCACCGTGAAGTTGTCCCAGGGCGCAAGCCCGGGCTGGGTGGTGTGCTGCCCGGTTCCAAGGTCACGGAAGAAATTGCCGAGGCCCGCGGCGTTCCGGTGGGGGAGACCTGCATCTCCCCGGCCAGCCACTCCGCATTCACCACCCGCGGGAACTGATTCGCTTCATCGGCAAGTTGCGTGAACTGTCCAACGGCAAGCCCGTGGGCTTCAAGCTGTGCATCGGCTCCCGTGTGGAGATCCTGGCCATCTGCAAGGCGATGATCGAGGAAGAGATCACCCCGGACTTCATCATCGTGGACGGTTCTGAGGGTGGCACCGGTGCTGCACCTCTGGAATACCAGGACCATGTGGGTACCCCGCTGGTCGAGGGCATCATCCTGCTGCACAACGCTCTGGTGGGTACCGGACTGCGTGATCGCATCAAGATTGGTGCGGCCGGCAAGATCATCTCCGGTCACGACATCGTGCGCCACATCATTCAGGGTGCGGACTTCTGCATGAGCGCGCGCGCCATGATGATGGCCGTCGGTTGCATCCAGGCGCAGAAGTGCCACACGAACACCTGCCCGGTGGGCGTGGCCACCCAGGACCCCAAGCTGTACCGTGCGCTGGACGTGGATTCCAAGGGTGACCGTGTGGAGCGCTACCACCGCTTGACCGTTGAAGAGGCCGGCCAGATCATCGCCACCATGGGCTGTGAGAGCCCGGAACAGATGACACGCCAGATGCTGCGCCGTCGCATCACCGCGACCGAGAGCGTTTCCTACGAGTCGCTTTACCGCTGGCTCGAACGCGGTGAGCTGTTCGAAGGGGTCCAAGGGGGCTGGGGCGAGGACTGGGACTACGCCAACGCCGACAGCTTCACCCCGGGCCACCCCGGTAAGTACGTGTTCAACGACCGCACGGAGTTCACGCACCAGGGTGAGACCACGGTGGAACGTGAACCGGAACTGGCAACCGTGGCGCAGGGTTCCTCCGCGCTCGGTTCGGAAGCCACCCCCGAGCCCCAGCGAGGCACCGCACCCCGATTGGCCGATCACGAATTGGCCGGGACCGCCTCGCGACAGGACGACCGCCGGTCCGGAAACGTGGGAGACACCAAGCGCGCCGAGGGTCAGCCGGGTACCGAACCCGGTGCTCAGCACACAACCTCGAGTGCAGGCGAGACCGACGGCCACGTGGACCCGGCCGACAAGTAAGATCGGGAACTGACCTAGAATGTAGGTCGGAGATTCCACCTGAGGCGGCGTCGCAAGCAGCGGCGTCGCCTCAGATTCACCGAGCTACCGGCACCGAATCAGGATTGAGAGAGCCTTGCGAGAATTCACCGCACGCTTTGCCACTGACGAAGAAATTCGCGCGTGGGACTCCCACGTCACGGCCAATCCGTCTGGCGGAAACCTGCTGCAGTCCCAGGCCTTCGCGGAGGTCAAGAAGGACCACGGTTGGACCCCGCGCTACGTGGTGTACGAGGCCACGGACGGTTCCCAGCCCAGCTACAACCTGGCTCTCGAAAAGCGCGTCCCCGGGCTCGGGAAGATCTGGTACATGATCAAGGGGCCGGACGTCGAGTCCATCGACGACATGCCCGGGATTGTGGCGGCCAACAAGAAATTCGTGGCCGGCGCCGCCAAGGGCGTCTTCGCCATCAAGTACGAACCCGAAATCCTCGCTTCCGACTACGCGAGCGGCCTGTTGGCCCGCTGCGGACTCGTGAAGTCCTTCGAGATCCAGCCCAATGATTCCACCGCTGTGCTGGACACGACCCCTGACGAGAAGGCGCTGCTCAAGTCGCTGCACTCGCGCGGTCGCAACGCCGTGCGCCGTGCCACCCGCGAGGGCTGCGAAGTGGAGCGCGTCGAACTCACCGAAGAGAACATGCGCGCCATGTACGCGCTCATGGACACCGTGGGCCAGGGTCACGCCAAAGTCACCCTGCGCTCCTACGAGTACTACCGTGCGTTCTGGACGAACTTCGCCGAACGCGGCCAGGGTCGGCTCTACTTCACCTACGAGGACGGCGAGCCCTCCGTGGGCGCCTACGTGATCGCTTACGGCTCCAAGGGCACGTACAAGGACGGTGGCTCCAAGCCGCGCCGTAAGCAGTACGGCGATTCGCACCTGCTGCAGTGGCAGGCCATCCTGGATCTCAAGAACGAGTTCGAGATCGAGCAGTACGATTTCTGCGGCACCCCGCCCAGCGACCAGCTCAAGAACAAGGAACACCACTACTACGGTCTGGGGTTGTTCAAGACGAGCTTCACCAAGACGGTCGTGGACTACGTGGGCTTGTGGGACCAGCCTCTGAACAAGGCCAAGTACGCCGCGTGGGCGAACATCGGAGAAAAGGTGCAGCGCCAGCTCTGGGTGCGCCGCACCGGCCAACCGTTCTACTGATCCACGGCGGCGTAGAAGCTCGTCTGTACACCGTTTATCACCACTAGCAGTACCTGCGGGGTCAGGGAGGTTCAACGGCATTGAGCGTGACCGAGCAACTTCGGGAGCTTGCCCACCACGGCTATCCGTCGTCCGGGGCGGCACCCGGGCTGGATGACCTGGACGGCGAACCGTTCGGACCGGGTGGCGACACGTCTCTGACCAGCGCGGCCCGTCCGGTCACGATGTACGGATTCCCCGCCGCGGCCGTCAGACCTACCGAGTCGCAAGCGGCACGCGCGGAGACCCGCGCTCAGCTTGCTACCGAAATGCAACCGATCGTCCCCGCGGGGCGGGTCGGTTCGGCGGCAGAGGGCGGAGTTTCCTCCCAGGTGGGTGCGCTGCCCGTGCTCACCCCGAGCCAGATCGAAGCGGACAAGGCTGGGGCCACCCCGCGTCCGCAAGGAGCCGCGGCCACCAGGCCGGTCACTCAGATCTCTCGTCGCGGAGCAGCTCAGACCACGGTGGTCGAGCGCCCCGAAACCTCGGGAGTCGCCCACGAACCGGCTCCGGCCACCACACAGGTTCCCCGCGGTGTCTATCCGTCGACCCGGACCCGGGTGGCGCGGTCTTCCAAGGACAAGCTCAAGTCCATGATCCGGGGCGACGCCGCTCCGACCGCGCCCATGCGCGTGGTGGACCGGCTCACGGCCACGCCCTTCCAGCACCTTCGGCGCTTCGGGGACAGCAATGATCGGCAGGCCCGCCGAACCCTGAACTTCGCACTCCGTCTGGCGGAGACCATGTTCCACTACGGCGCTGATGCCCTGGACGTGGAGAACGCGATCATCGCGGTGTGCGCGACTTACGGGGTGGAGAACCTCGAGGTGGACATCACCAACCAGTCGGTGACCATCAACTACGTTGCCGAGATCACCGAGACCGGCAAGCTCACGGCCGCCGGCCACAACAAGGACGGCACGGGGCAGATCACCACGTCCCGGACGAGCCAGGACGTGCTGGATGATCCCAACACGTACAGCCACACGGTCATGCGCGTGGTGCGGTCATGGACCGACAACTACGCGGGCCTGGCCAATTCACACCAGTTGGTGACCCGCATCATCGAGGGCACCATGCCCCTCAAGGAAGCCGAGCGGGAACTCAGCGAGATCAACTCCCAACCCAAGCCCTACCCCAAGTGGGCCGTGTGGCTGGCCACCGTGTTCGCGGCGGCCACGATCACCACGGCCATCGGCGGTGGCGCGGCCGGGGCCCTGGTGGCCGCGGTGTCTTCGGTGCTCGTCCAGATCGTGTCGTCGAAACTCGGTGCATGGCGCATTCCGGAGTTCTTCGCACTGGCGGCCAATGCCCTGATCGTGACGCTCGCAGCCATGGGAATCTCCGCTCTGGGTGTGGACCTGTCACCACCCAGAGTCATCGCGGGTGGCATCATCATGTTGCTGCCCACCACGCGCATGGTGTCCACCATGCAGGACGCCATCAACGGGTTCCCCGTGACGGCCATGGGGCGCCTGATGTCCACGTCGTTCGCGTTCCTGGGAATCATTGCCGGGATCGCGGTGGGTATTGCCCTGTCCGGGTACATGGGTGTCCCTCGTATCGACGTGTCCCAGTCGTCGTTCACACCACCGGACGCCCTGACCAACACGGTGTTCATGCTGATCTCCACGGCTCTGGTGGCCCTGACCATGCAGGCCAAGCCACGGCACATCTTCCCGGCTGTGCTGGCTGCCCTGGCGGGTCTCTTGGTGTTCCACATCGGGGGCGATTACGGGCTCGGAGCGCGCCTGGACACCGCCCTGGGCGCTACCACCACCGGCTGCGTGGCGGCCCTGCTCGCCGCGCGCTCGCGCATCCCGCAGACGATCCTGGCGATCCCCGCCATGACCTACCTACTGCCGGGACTGTCCATCTTCCGCGGTATGTACGCCATCACCGTGGAGATGGAGACAACCGGCGACGGATTCACCGGCCTGATCAATGCCATGGCGTCCATCGTGATGATGGCCTCCGGTGTGGTGCTCGGAAACTATCTGATGCGACCGTTCGTGGAGCGCATGAAGATCTTCTCGCTGCGCCGTAACCGGCGCCGCTGAGTCACTAGAGGATCTTGCCGACCGGCAGTTTTTTCTCAGCTTGGAAGAGGTCCTCGGTCCGCCCGGCGGCCCAGTATCCGGACAACGAGACTTGCGAGCGGTCCAGACTGCGGCGGTCGAAGAGCTCCTTGCGGACCTCTTTCATGGCCTCCCGCTCACCGTGCACGAAAACCTGCACGCCGTTGAGGTTCGCAGGCCACTCTGCCTGGGCGATGGCGGTCACGAGGCGCGTTCGCCCGGCTGTTGACTTGCGCGGTGAACCCAGCGGATTTCCACGCCCTTCGGAATGGCCACGTCTGCCAGGTCGTGCTGGTGCGCGGGGTCCTGAACCTCGAGAATCGCCAGACCCGTAGCGTTCTCCGGGAGGGCTCGACGTTCGCGAGGACGGCGGGAATGGCCGCTTCGTCACCGGCGAGCAGCGTCCACGATGCCTCGGGATCCGGCTGCCATTTTCCTCCGGGGCCCACGGCCACCAGACGATCGCCGGGCTTGGCCGTGGCGGCCCACGGGCCCGCGTGACCTTCCGTGCCGTGCAGGGCGACGTCGATCACAAGGTGCCCGCGGCGGCGTCGTACCGGCGCAGCGTCATGTGACGGGTGACCGGGAGGTCCTCGGGGGCGGCTGTGTCGCGGACGGACCAATAATCCGGGAACTCTCCCGCCGGAGTCTCTGCGAGCGTCTGGTCGGAAAAGAAGACCAGCTTGACGTACTTCTCGGGCGGCTCGATGTCCTGGTAGTCCTCGTGATTGAGAATGCTGCACACCACGCGCACCATGCCGGGGGACAGCTCTCTGTGCTCGACCACCTCGAGGTTGAGCTGTGGCTTCCGAGGTTTGCGCGCAGTCGTCTTCTCCATGCGCCCAGCTTAGGTGATCCTAATCGGCGATCGTCCAGTTGACGGGCTGAGCACCCTGCTCCTCGAGGAGTGCATTGGCGCGCGAGAACGGGCGCGAGCCGAAAAAGCCCCGAGAGGCGGACAGCGGCGAGGGATGCACGGATTCCACGGTGGGTGCACCGCCCAGCCACTGCTTGGTGTCGCGAGCGTCGCGTCCCCACAGGATGCCCACCAGGGGAGTGCCGCGCTGGGCCAGGGCCTTGATCGCGCACTCCGTCACGGCTTCCCAGCCCTTGCCGCGGTGAGACGCGGGTGAACCCTCGCGCGCGGACAGGGCCCTGTTCAACAGCATGACGCCCTGTTGGGACCACGAGGACAGATCGCCGTGCTCAGGAGGCGTCACGCCCAGATCCGACTGCAGCTCCTTGTAGATGTTCTGCAGGGACCGGGGAATCGGGCGAACGTGGGGTTGTACCGAGAAGGACAGACCCATGGCGTGGCCCGGCGTGGGATAAGGGTCCTGGCCAACGATCAGGACCTTCACCTGGGACAGCGGCTCCTGGAAAGCCCGGAAAATATTGTCGCCACTAGGGAAAGTACGGTGGCCTTCGGCGTGCTCCGAGCGCAGGAATTCGCCCATCTGCCGAATGGTCGACTCCACGGGTTCGAGCGCCCGAGCCCAGTCATCGCTCATGATCTCGTTCAACGGACGAGGGTCGGCCATGAGCTGGTCTCCATTCAAGAGCGGATGCGGATAACGGGTACGAGATTACCGGTTATGGTGGCTGTCATGGCTGAACCAGACGACGGGCTCGATTCCCTGGACAAGGCCATCCTGCAGCTCGAGTCCGAGCACTGGAAGTACCGCGGCGCCAAGGAATCGGCGATCCGCCAGCGTTTGGGGCTGAGCCCGGTCAATTACTACCAGCGGCTCAACGCGTTGATCGACCGTGACGACGCCGCTCGGTTCGCTCCCATGTTGATCTCGCGTTTGCGCCGGGCGCGGCTGCGCTGACGGGTAGGTGATCCCGGCGCGGGCGTGGGATAGTAGGAACAAACCATGGCTGACCGGAAGCGCAAATAATGAGTGAATACCCCCGCGACGAATTCGATGACGTTCCCGAGGACGGAACGCGTCAAGGTGCCCACCGAGGTCATAATCCTCAGGCGCGCACCGGTTCTCGCAAGGGATTCCTGGCGATCGTCGGCGCGGGAATTCTGGCGTTGGCCGTGGGAACCGTGGCATTCGTGAACGCGCCGCGCACTGCCCAGGATGCGGTGGAGAACACTCCCGCACCCTCCGGGAACATCACCACGAGTACTACAGAACCCAGCCCGTCCGAAACTTCTGAGGGACCGTCGGAAGAACCCACCGATCCCGCATCGCCCGAGGTTCCTGCCGCACCCGGCGACGGCGCAGTGCCCGGCCAGGATCCCGCGGCACCCGCGGACCCGGGCGTGCCCCAGGATCCGGCTGCTCCGGCAGCACCTGAGGCGCCCGCCGTTCCGGAAGCTCCAGCCCCTCCGGCCGCTCCCCGCGCAGCCCGCTCCCGAGGCTCCCGCCAATCCCCGCGCCCGAAGCACCGGTCGAGCCCCGGTCGTGCCCGAAGCACCTGCCGGTGAGCCTGGCGGTACGGACACCGGCGCAGTCGAGGCACTCC
>NZ_AJXN01000057.1 GCF_000286355.1 Kocuria atrinae C3-8
TCGACACTCCCACCGCGGGCCGCAGCAGCGCCAGCAGCGGCGTAACGGCCCCAGGCGTCCGCTCGAGGCGGCGCAGCGGCACGACAAGCAGCGTCCCCAGCAGGGCGGTGTGGAACTGTAAATACTCGCTCTGCCGGGTGTGTTCAGACGGACGGTGCCCGCTCCCCATCCGGGGGAGCGGGCACCGTTGCTTGCGTGGTGACCATCGTGGAGGAAGCCGTCCACAGCCGGCGGCTACGGAAGTGCCACGTGCGCGCGTGAGGTGACCTGCCGGACTGTGGTCGGGTGGTCGGTGGGGGTCCCCGTGTCCATCATGGGTGCGGGAAAAGCCGCGGAGCGAGGAGAGCTTTTGCGTGCACATGTGGGCACGGGGCTAGTGCCTGCACCACGTCCATGTCGAGTCAGTTGATTAGGAGCTGAGCTTCTCGACCAGATCCAGGACGCTGTTAAGCCACGCCGGGAATACGCCGATCAGCGCCACGGCGAGGGCGCCCAGACTAGCTGGCGCGGAGGCATAGTGTCTTCCCACTCTCGCCCTAACGCAGCGGCTTCGTCCCGAGCTCTGGTAGCCCTATTGTTGGACTCATTGCAGAACTGGATTGCGTCGAAATGGCGCTGTTCCAGCTGAGCCCACTCCGGGTCATGCTTAGACACTCCCGCGCGGTATAAGTCGTTCATGCGGTCAGTGATCACGTGCATCCGCTTTCGATCCTCCTGGGACTGCTTGAAAAGCTCGTCGGCGACCTTTTCCAGTCGACGCAGTCGCCGGTGCCTAAGCATCCATCCAATGAACTGATCGGTGTTCACTACCCCCACCGCAGAAACAACGCCTTGAAGAAAGTGATTCGTACCGAGCGTGCGGTCATCATTGGACTACCTGTGGCGAGTTTTCCTCCCGTGCTGGCTCAATCGGTGAAGATTGGGTACCCCGCGTCGTCTTGCGCCGCCGCTGCACACGCTGCAATTTCTCGGGTGTGGTGAGTCCGATCTTGCGCAGCTCTTCGGCGGTCCAGCACCAGTGGTAACGGCAGCCTGGAACGCTGCGGTGTCGTTCTTCTCGGCCTCTTTGAGTGCTTCGCGTGCCTCATCGAGGACCCCGCGTGCGGTGATCGCCGCCCGCACATAGTCCATTCGGTCGTTGAGAAGCCGCTGCGCGGCTTCTTCTGTCTGTTGGGGGTCAGTGAACTTCACCATACCTCCACCTTAACGGACGCACACGATCCTTTCCAGAAACCACTCATGCCCAGCTGCCACTTCGTACCCGTGGTGCCCCAGCGGAGCAAAGCTATGTTCTATGTGCCATAGAACGGGTTTCCCGCTGGCCCTGCGGGCTGTGCGGTGGCACACTGGCAAGTGTGGGGCCCACAAAGTGGGGCGCTGCGCTGGGCCGAACGAAGAGGAGGTGCTGTGGTGGAGCAGGAGAATCCGCGTCGAGTGTGGACATCGAGACGGAAGAAGATCGAGGGCAAAGCCCAGTACGTCCGGGTGTCGATGTCGGAGTCGGAGCGTGCTGCGTTGATGGTGTTGGAGCAGCAGACCGGGTTGTCGCCGTCGGCGTTGATGGTGCAGGCGGTGTTCGGGTCCGCGGATCCGGTGGCGGTGCAGTTGCGACGGAGTCAGCTGGCGGAACTGATTCAGATGCGGCATCTGATGGCCACGATCGCCAACAACGTGAACCAGATCGCCCGGCATGCCAACAGCACCGATGAGGTGCTGCCGGAGACGGTCGAGACGTTGCGGGAGGCCCGCCGGTTCGGGATGGATGTGCTGGCGAAAATTGACGAGTTGATCCCGTGATCCCGAACATCACCAAGGGTGACAAGCCGGTGGGGCTGATGAAGTACCTGGCGGGCCCGGGCCGGGCGAACGAGCACACCGACCCGCATCTGATCAATGGTTCGCCGTTGATCATGGCGTGGTACGACGACGTGCAGCTCAACGAGGAAGCCGCGGTGTCGGTCGCTCGTGAGGTCGATCTGAACCGACGTTCCTTCGGTGTGGACGCCGAGACCAAGCACATCTGGCACTGTTCACTGTCGGTTCCGTACCAGGATCGGGAGGTCACCGATCAAGAATGGGCCGACATCACGGCGAGGTTCATGGACGAGATGGACTTCACCGACGCCGGTGCCAAGGCCCCGTGCCAGTGGGTCGCGGTACATCACGGGCGCTCCACCAAGGGCAACGACCACATCCACATCATGGCCTCCACGATCCGTGGGGACGGCACGAAGTGGGCCGATGGCAATGACTTCTCCCGGGCGCAGAAAGTGGTGCGCGGGATCGAGAAGGACTTCAACCTCATCCAGCTGGGCAATCACTCCGAGCGGTGGTTGAAGCAGGGCGAGATGCGGCGGGACAGCACGCGGGAACCGGCACGGTTCACGCTGGAACGCACGGTGCGGGCGTGTGCGGTGGCCGCTGACACCGAGGCGCAGTTCGTCCGGCAGATGCGCCGGGCGAACATGTTGGTGCACCCCCGATTCGCGGCCGGTACGGATTCGGTGGTGACCGGGTACTCGGTGGCGGAGCGTCCACCGAAGGGCATGCGGCCGTTGTGGTTCGGTGGCGGCAAGCTCGCTGCTGACCTCACCCTGCCGTCGTTACGCACCCGGTGGCCGGACATCCCGGACTCGGCCCAGGAGGCGGCGGAGGAGTGGATGGCAGCCAAGCGGCACCGCCGCATTGTTCACCCGGATCCGCCCGGTGCGGCTCTGGATGAGGAGACCGCACGGCGGCTGGCGGATGAATTGAAGGAGGTCCGCCGGCGGTTGGTGAAGATCGCTCCCGATGATCGCCAGTTGTGGGCGCATGCGGCCCGGGAGACTTCCGGGGTGTTCGCCGCTTGGTCGTACGTGACCGAGGACGGGCAGGGCCGCTGGGAAGGACTGCCCGGGTGCTGGCCCGGTCTGCCCACCGGAACGGGCTGAGGATCACCACCGCGCTGGAGGCGCCGCTGCGCACCAGCGGCACCACCGCGTTCCTGCTGGCGGTCACCCAGGCGCCGTCCCCGATGGCGCAGGCGCTGATCATGAACCAGATGCTGCGGATGACGCAGGCGTTCTACGAGATGCACCAGGCCAACCAGGAGTTGCGCGAGGTGCAGCTGATCAACGACGCCTTCGAGCAGCACCTGGCGGTGGTGGCTGAGCCGCTGCCGGAGGTCGAGCCGGCCACTTCGAAGCGCAATATCTCTCATGCTGGTCCGGTCCGTGAGCGTGGTGCGCTGCGCGAGACTCAAGGCCCCACAGTTACCCCCCGACCTTACGTCGACCACACCACCGGAACCGAGCATGGAATGGAGCTGTAGTGATGAGCACACAACCAGATGGCGTGAATGACCTGATCGGCCGTGACCTCCAGGCGATGATGGCCGTGGCCGGTCGCTGGGGGGAGATGATGGCCCGCCAGCGTGCCGAGCAGGTGCGCCAACGACTGATGGAGCAGCAGCAGCGTCGGCGCGAGCTGGAAGAGCGGTTCGAGGCCGAACGCGCGGTGATGCGCACCGAACTCGCTCCGTGGACCAAGACCGGTTCTGGGAGAACGCCAAGCCCGAAGATATCGCTGGCCACTACGGGTTGGCTTGGCAGTGGGAGCACCACGACGAGGTGGCCCGCGCGGTGCGTGGGCGCATCGAGACGAAAGTGCACACCCGTCACGGGCTCAGCGTTGAGGACTACCTCGAGCAGCGCACCCCCCAGCAGCAGCGCACCGATACCGTCGTGCAGGACAAGTCCGCCCGCGAAGCAACAGACGCCCAACGTGATCACGCCGAAGCCGCCCGCCACGCCGCTGTCGCCGCGCAGGGCAACCTGGACAACGACACCGATACCCGCCACTCGACCGCCGACGCCGAAGAACTCTGGGACTCCGGAGACCGCCGAGCCCGGCTGACAGAGACGCTCATGGCCGCCCTCGGCGGCACTGAAGAAGGTCGCGATGGTGTGCAGGCCCGTCTGGCCGCCGAACGGGATCAGGGCACACCCCCAATTAATGCGGTGCGCTCCACCAAGCGCGGCCCCAAGGCCCGCAAGAACACCACCGGACGCGGCACAGGGCGCGAACGAGACATGGGCCTGGGCTGAGGGCAGTTGGATCTGATCTCATAACTGAAGGGGCCATACTCCCGGACGATGACAGTGCCGGGCTGATCCCCGACTATTACCGTTCCCGTCCATAGGATTGACGGATGCTCGCGCCCGCTCACTCTCAGGCCCCGCTGATCGTGACCACATCGGTGTGGTTAATCACCGCCCTGCGGTAGTCCCGACGGCGCCGTGGTGGACTCGCCTGGCAATGACTGAAATCCACGGGCGTCTTGGAGTTGGGCGCGTGGGTACTTGCTAGGCGATGATGAAGCCATGTCGAACGTTGAGGATGCCAAGCGTAGGGTGAGCCGGTTTCGGGACGAGCTGCGCTCCTATTACAAGGACGACTCAGGGGCCATCAATTTCATTGCTGGTGCACTGAATGAAGAACAACGAGTGTATGTCTCCGATTACCTTATTGATCTGGTGCAGACAATCGATAACACGCTTGGCGACATGCGGAAAACTCTTGTCGAGTATAGTCGGGCGCGGGATAATGAAGAATTTCAAATGAAAGATCGACTGAGAGCTGAAAGTTCGGTCGGAACTCCGCAAGAGCACTCTGAATCAGAGGTGAGATTTAGGTTTCATAGGGAAACCTTCGAAAATTCCTATTTCTTTAAGTTCGGAGGTGTCATTGATCTCTTGGCCGCATGTCTTATCGTCTCTAGCGGTGTAAGTAAGGATGTAAGAACGGTAAGTCACGCCGACCTCACGGCGGGTGGGCGAATCGACCAAATGGCCAAGGGTGCCAGGAACAGCCTTGGCCTCTCTGAAGATCCTGAAGTGAGAGCGTCTCAGCTATCCATTCTTCATTCTATGCGGCCCCTGACATCAGGCGAGGAAAATAGGAACTGGTTTCCCTGGTTGAGCCACTACAGAAACCGTATTGTGCATAGAGCGCAGGGCGTTGAGTTCACCATAGTGCGAAACGGAGCAGTCAAGGGGGCCTATGACATCTTGCGCCTTCCGGGAAAATATCCGGAAGAAGGAATGATTTCTGGCTTTGCCCGCCCGGATGGTATCCGTGCTACGTCAGTGCATGAGGATATGCGGGATGTGATGAACGTCAGCTTTTCCCGCCTATGTGATGTCGTCATAGCGACAATCGACGCATGTTCTCCGTTCTGTGGACGCCGATCCGCAGGGGAGATCAATATCACGCAACAGGCTGGTCAGTGGCCCACCGAGGCCAGCTATGACTATGAATTCAACGGATTCTCTCCGGACGAATCCATCAAGCGGTCCCTTAAAAAGGCGGACACCATCGTTGCTCACGGGAGCCTACTGGAACGTATGGAAGCAGCATCGGCGCTCATCAAGAGAAAGGCATACCCAGACTCCGGGCACGAGCACTAGAGATATCAATCGAAATGTCCGGCTGGCCGTGGTTCCAGTGGAGGCGATGTGCGCTTGGGGCTGTGTGCCCTAGGTAAGCACCCGAGGAAGGGGCATATTTCGTCGAAGAGTGCTTGCATGGTGGGGTCGGCGCGCCGCAAGATTTCCCAGGCGCGCCAGAGGCTGGTGAGGCGCCTGACGGCTTCTTCGTGGCGCTACCAATGGGCGCACCAGTTGAAGGTGGTGGCGCGGCCGGCAAGGTCGAGGTCGCCTTGGGATTGGTATGCCAGGTGCTCGGCGACGAACGCGGCCACGCTCACGTGAGCGAGCTTCCCGGAGGTGCTCCTCATGCAGGGAGGAGCATGGCCAAAATGGTTTAATACTCTGTGAGTGATCCGAAGTCCGGTACAGTCTCGTCGGCCGCAGACCACTACGAAATCGCGGCGAAATCGGTCGGACGGGAGTTCCAACAGATGCGAGAACTCCCGTGGGGTAAAGCGCCGATAAGAATGATTATGTAAAGTAGCCCAAAGCGGAGGCTCCCCTCCGGTGCCTTCCACCCGTCGTGAAGTTCCGGGTAACGGCTCCGAGGCTCCCCCGATGTGCTCCTCACGTGGGCCGATTCCGCGTCAGCACCGTAGGGCGCAGGGTCGTGCATGGCGTGGAGGAAGCCTTCGCCCAACTGGTCCATTCGTCTTCTGACGTCGGCATGCGCTGGCGGTGATTGCGTTGCACGCAATCTGTGTGCGAGGATCGCAATCGATTTCCTGAGCCTGAGGACGGCCTCATGGGCCACGACGGCGCGAACGTACGGTTCGTTCCCGTCGGGGCACACACCCCTGCTCCTGAGGTGTTCCTGGCCCGTGCCATGAACGGACGAGCTTCTCAGCAGCCGGTGCAGGCCTTCCCGCTGGCGCCGATCTGGGCCCGGCGCAATGACGTGATGGGTCCCGTGGACTTCTCTTGAAGTGCCCACAGTCCCGACCACCTGCGATCACTGAAAAACCGGATAACGCGTTTCCCCATTATTCAGAAACAGTCTTCTCTCCTTCCTGCGTCTACGGGTCGATCAGCGGCTGTACAACGACACCTCTTGAGCCTTGCGTTGTGACCGCTGCGCGGGACAGCCGGGCCAGGTGTCACCGGAAAGCGCGGCTGGTCCGGCTTCATTCGTAGCCCAATATTGCCCTATGAGTGCTTATAGGACTGCAGTCGTCACACCTCTAGCTGACCGCGGCGATAGCGTAGTTCTCGCTCCGTGTGCGTTAGCGGCGAACCTTTGAATGGCAGTGTCTTCAGGTCTGCGGTCGTAGCGGCTCTCAGCGCCAGGGCGTTAGCAGCCAGGGCGGCGCGCTCAGGCAACCCGATCGCCTGGGCAAATGCGGCCCAGTGCCTTGCCCGTATATTTTTCATTTTTCCGTCTACCGGCAGGGCCTGGGTATCGTCGCCATACAACAATGTGCACGGCACGTCGTAGACCGGGGCGATGACGAATCCACCGTGCCGACCGCCCAGGACGGAGACGTTCTTGGCGTGCAGGTCACCGTTGCCGGTGAGCCAGGCAAAGACGAACTGTAGGTACAGATTGCGGACCGCGACCGCCGGGGCCTTGCATACGGTG
>NZ_AJXN01000058.1 GCF_000286355.1 Kocuria atrinae C3-8
CGCGGTGCGACGTCGCTGCGCAGCGCTCGATCCGCGCCCCGGCCCGCCCTCACGGGAGGGTCGGGGCGCGCTGATGTCCGAGGCCGGCGTCTGCGGAGCTCGCGTGGGATCCGCAAGATCCCCGGAATCTCAGGGAAGAAGCCCCCCGGCCGTCCTGGAATGTCGTATTAGACACCTAGTACGTCATTTATCCGGTAATACCCGAATTACCGATGATGGTATTTCGGTTCCTACCATCCCAAGGTTTTGTCTTGGCTACGGCCTGAAGCCATTCCCAAGACCCTCCCCGCTTTGAATGGGGAGGTGCTAGATGTATTGATCGGGGACGTTGATTGAGTGGCTGCGCTGGAATGGTCACCCACGACCCCGAAGTGACCGCGGTGATGCTCGCGGACCTGCAGATCGACTTCACCGGCGGCGTCTCCCACGCCGCCTACGCTTGACCCACACCGTCGCACCCAGCACTGTGCCCATGGAGCGAGGCCAGGGCACTGTTCAGGGTCACCTGCGCGCGGCTGCAGGGACATGGTCTCGGGTGGGATACGGAACGGACCTGGCTCCGTACCCGTGACGGGTGCGGAGCCAGGCCCTTGGTGCTGCTGGTGGGTTGGGGGATACCCAATCCGGCGGCGTGCGCCTACCCGTCGTCCTCCTCGGCGGTGATGTCATCGAAGTCGATGTCGTCGGCTACGGGGTGCCACCACACGTCCTCTCCTGCAGGCACAGAAATCCATTCCCCCTCGGGGTCCTCCTCGGTGTAGGAACCATCGGTGTACCGCGTGAACGCCACGCCACGCTGGGCGAGGTACTTGGGGCGCTCCTGGGGGGCGTTGATGGACTCCCCTGACTCGGAGACGATGTGGAACGGGATGTCGCCTAGGCGAAATCGGAACGCTTGGGCCCGGACGCGGTACTTGGTGCGGGAAAGGACGCACGCGCCCTCGGCAGGGATCCCCTGTGCCTTGGCTAGGGCGTTGCCCACGGCGACGGCCCCGGTTTTCTTCAAGGCGTATGCCACGTCCATGGAACTGGTGACCTTGCCTTGTGCAGGTGCTTCAACACCTGGGTCACGTGGGGTGGGTCCGTGGGCCGCCGGCCCATGATCTTGTCCACTTGGGCGATGGACAGGGGGACCCCCGCCTTGTTCACGGCGGCAGCCACATCAGCGGCCTCCCCGTCCGACATGGGGCCATAGCTCGACAGGGCCAGATGCAGCGCGGCGGCAGCGTCTGTTACGAGTTGGAGGGTCGGAGACATAGGAATCACTCACTTTCATACGAGGTGCCCGGGCGGGCGCCTTGGCGGGCACCCAGATAGGGACCATCAAGAAGCCACCATAAGCCGTTAAACGCGCTTTAGCAAGCATATCGGCGCCTTAAACGCTATTAAGGGTAAATAATAAGGCGTTGTACTGTGCCCATCACCACTGGGGGAGAGTCGGTACTGCTCGTGCGCCGCAGTCTTGCGCACCGCGGCGCGGGAGACGCCCATCCGCTGCGCGGCCTCCATCACCGGCGTCGTCGTCAGCAGCTCCGTGAACGCTGCGACCGCACACTGGACAT
Organism: Kocuria atrinae C3-8; assembly: GCF_000286355.1. Taxonomy (GTDB): domain Bacteria; phylum Actinomycetota; class Actinomycetes; order Actinomycetales; family Micrococcaceae; genus Kocuria; species Kocuria atrinae_A. Next base: position 1,563 of record NZ_AJXN01000058.1, read on the forward strand.
CAGCGCGGCCTCACGCCCGAAGTCGGCCTGATAAGCACCGGCGAGGACCACCTACTAGATATCTGCGACACCATCTAGCTGCAAAAGGGGCTCTTCACAATTCGGGGTGTAGGTGTGGTCTGAATCCGCCGGCTTCGAGGAGTGCGCGGGCTATGTAGTTGGTGAGGTTGCGGAAGCCGAGGGCCAGGCCACGCAGGTGCTCGAGGCGACCGTTCACGGCTTCGGTAGGTCCGTTGCTCGTGCGCGGCCGGTCGAAGTAGGCCAGGACGTCGCAGGCGCGTCTGGTCAGGGTGCGGCCGAGCTTGCGCAGTTCTACCAACGCCTCAGGCACACCGTCGGCGAGGGCGTCGATCACGGAGCTCATCTCGACGCGGCCGGCTGCCCGGTCGGGGTGACGGTAGGCGGAGATCATGCGCTGGTAGATCCCCCAGGTGCACTCGACTTGCACGTGCCGGTCCCCAGCGAAGAGCTTGCCAAGGCGCTCGTGCTGGCGGTCGGTGAGCAGGTCAGCCCCGGTGTGCAGGGTCCGCCGCGCGGTGTAGAGCGGGTCGCCCTTGCGTCCGCGGTGTCCGTGCAGTTCCTGCTGGACTCGGCGGCGGCACTCATCGAGAGCGTCCCCGGCCAACCGGATGACGTGGAAGGGATCCATAACCGTGACGGCGTCCGGCAGCTCCTCGGTGGTGGCGGTCTTGAAGCCCGCGAACCCATCCATGGCCACGACCTCGATCCCATCGCGCCAAGCCTGGTCCCGCTCGGCCAGCCAGTCCTTGAACGCCTTCTTGGGGTGGCTTGTGAAAAAGTGAATTATCCGACGCTAAGGTTTCGCTGGGCGCCGTAGCGGCCTGTATTTGCCGGGTTTGATGTGGTTGGCGCGGGGCCAGGTGTAGTCGCCGGTGAGGTTGATGTGTTCCCATCCCAGGGGTGAGAGGTACCGCAGTAGTTCAGGGTCTGTGGTGTTCTCGTCTTTGTTGAGGGTGGTGATGGTGCGGTCGAGGTAGACGGTGTTCCAGAGCACGATGGCGGCGGTGAGGAGGTTCAGCCCGCTGGCGCGGTAGCGCTGCTGCTCGAAGGACCGGTCGCGGATTTCGCCGAGCCGGTTGAAGAAGACGGCCCGGGCGAGGGTGTTCCGGGCTTCGCCTTTGTTCAGGCCGGCGGTGACTTTGCGGCGCAGGTTGGGGTCTTGGAGCCAGTCGAGCAGGAAGAGGGTCCGTTCCAGTCTGCCCAGTTCCCGCAGAGCGGTGGCGAGCCCGTTCTGGCGGGGGTAGGCGCCGAGTTTTCGCATCATCAGGGACGCGGTCACGGTGCCGGTTTTGATGGACGCGGCGAGGCGGAGGATCTCGTCCCAGTGCGCGGTGATCGTTTTGGTGTTGAGGGTCCCGCCGATCAGCGGCGTCAACGTGGCGTGCCCCGGATCGTTGGTGGGTGTGTAGAGGCGGGTATCGCCGATGTTGCGGATTCGGGGTGCGAACCGGTATCCGAGCAGGTGCATGAGAGCGAAGAGGTGATCGGTGTATCCGGCCGTGTCGGTGTAGTGTTCCTGAATCGCGAGGTCGGACTCGTGGTAGAGCAGCCCGTCCAGGACGTAGGTTGCGTCGCGGTCTCCGACGTTGATGAGTTTGCTGTGGAAGGGCGAGTACTGGTCGGAGACGTGCGTGTAGATCAGTCGTCCGGGCTCGGCACCGTATTTGGGGTTCACGTGCCCGGTGGATTCGGCTTTGCTGCCGGCACGGAAGCGCTGCCCGTCCGAGGACGAGGTGGTGCCGTCGCCCCAGTGCGTGGCGAAGGGGTGGACGTGCTGGGTGTTCACCAGCTCCGACAGGGCGGCACTATATGTTTCGTCCCGAATATATGAGGCTTGGTGGCGGTCCAGTTGGGCGTAGGTGACGCCGGTGCAGGACTCGGCCATCTTCGTCAGGCCCAGGTTGATTCCGTCGGCCAGGATGGCGGTGAGGAGAAGTTGTTTGTCCTTGGACGGCTGGCCGGATTTGAGGTTGGTGAAGTGGCGGGTGAATCCGGTCCAACTATCGACTTCCATCAGCAGATCGGTGATCCGGATGCGTGGGAACATGGCACTGGCCTGGTCGATCAGGGGCTGGGCGTGCGCGGGGACGATCGTTTCCAGCGGGGTGATTCTCACGCCCTTGCCGGTGATCAGCACCCCGGGTAGTTCATCGCGGGAGGCCAGCTTGTTGACTTCCTTCAGTCGTTCCTGAAGGAGGGCCAGCCGGTCCTGGAGGTATCGGGTGTTTCCGTCGGCCGTGACCAGAGGCAGTTTCCCGGTGGTTTTCATGCCGGTGTAGGCGGCGCCGGTGAGAAGGTAGTCATCGAAGTCGCGGAACTGGCGGGATCCGGTGACCCACATGTCTCCGGAGCGCAGCGCGTTCTTCAGTTCCGCGAGGGCACAGAACTCGTAGAAGCCCCGGTCCAGGCCGGTGTAGGTGAAGACCAGCGGTTTCCACCGGGGCCGGATGAACGAGGTGGGCGCATCGTCCGGGATTTTCCTGGCGCCGGTGCTGTTCAGGGTTCGGATGACGTTGATCGCGGCCAGCAGGTCGTGTGCTGCGGGCGCTGCGTGGAGGTCAAGGACGGCAAGAAACGCCGGGGTGTAGCGGCGCAGCGTGGTGAAGTGGGTGCTGACGAGAGCCAAGTGGTCTTCGAGGCCTGGCCGGGTGAGTTCCTTGGCGTGGGCGATGCTTGTTGCCAGGGATTCCCAGCCGATGGCCGTTTCGATCGCGGCGAAGGGATCTTCGCCGTTTTCCTTGGCCTCAAAGAGGGCATCCCCGAGCTTCGAGTGCAGGCGCATCATGCTGTGACGGTGGAACGGGATGCCAGGGTGGTCTGGTTGTGCTTGTTCTGCGCGGTTCGGATGAGCCGGCCGATGATCCGGTCGTGCAGCTCGATGATTTCGTCGGTGACGGTTGCCATGCTTTCGGTGGCCAGGGCGAAGAGGGTCGCGTATCGGCGTGCGGGTTCGAATTTGGACAGATCGGCCGCGGTCATGGAGGCACCTTCACGGGCAAGCTTGAGCAGCCTGTTCCGGTGCACCAGCCGGCTTGCCGCCCAGGGCAGGTCCAGCGCACGCCAGGTAGTGAGCCGGTCGATGTGCTCATTCATCGACCGTGCGTTCGGTCGTAACGGCGCCTGGCGCAGCCAGCCGATTTCCGTTAGGGAACTGTCGGGGCGGCGGCGCAGCAGCCCGTCGAGCCGTTGCCGGTGGTCCACGGACAGTTGCTCACCCAAGGTGGCGTAGATTCGCCGATTCGCTCTGGTCAGCGCTTGTGCACAGGCCCTTTCAATAATCCCGATCCCGGGCAGCGCGATCTTCTGTGCCTGGAGGAAGTCCATGGCGCTCTTCACCAGGAGCAGGCCCTTGTCCGTGTGTGCGGCCACATCACTGACGTGCTCCACGAGCTGGCGGAAGTCCGCGATGCCGAACGCGGATATGCCCAGATACGCGCGGATCTCGCGTCCGTGTTCCTGCCGCGTTTCCTCACGTGTTCCGTACTCGTCCCACGCCTCAATGGAAACGGCCAGCCGGGAGGCCATCCATGAAATCAGCTCAGGAGCACCTCAGTGTCCTCGGCCAGCGCGATTCCCGGGTGGCGCAGCAGGCACAGCTGGATGGCAAAGCCCAACCTGTTCGCGTCCCCGCGGCGTTGCCGGATCAGCGACATGTCCCCATCGCTGGGTGTGTAGTGGGCTTCAAGGTCCTCCGTCCCGGTGGGCAGTGCCAGGATCTGGCCGCGCTCGGCCACCGTGAGCAGGGAACGCAAGGCCACCTCAGATTTCCTGTGCCGCTACGTTGCCGCCCCACGGGGACACCATCTCTACCTGCAGCGGATTTACCTGCAGCGCACGGGCACCGCTCATGGTTTCGCCAGATGCCGGTAGATGGTGGGCCGGGTGACGCCGAATTCCTGGGCAATGTGCTCTACCGTGTGGGTCCGTTTCCCATCGGGGCCCTTCTCGTCATACATTTCGCGGGCCAGCCTGACTTGGCGCGGGCCGAGTTTTGGTTTCTGCCCGCCGGTCCGGCCCCGCGCACGGGCCGCGGCCAGCCCGTCACGGGTCCGTTCGGACATCAGAGCGTGTTCGAACTCGGCGATCGAGCCCAGGATCTGGAAGAACATCCGACCGATCGCTGTGGAGGTATCGATGCCCTGGTCCAGGACGACCAAATCCACACCGCGTTCCTGCAGCGTCTTGGACAACTCGATGAGGTTCTCCAGCGACCGGCCGAGCCGGTCGAGCTTGGTGACGACAAGCTGATCCCCTGCCTGTTGGCCGAGAGCAGGGCCTTGTCCAGTTCGGGCCTGCGTGCCAGTTTCCCTGAGGCCATGTCGAGGAAGATCTGCTCGCAGCCGGCCGCAGTCAGGGCGTCGTGCTGGGCTTCGGGGTGCTGATCGCGGGTGGAGACCCGTCCGTATCCGACTCGCATCACCAAAACGTATCACCAAGGCGGGTTCCCGTTACATTGGCGCGTACACGGGAACCGTTACATATAAGACCCCGGATTTTCGCGCAGCCTCGAACGTCAGTGGGAGTGTCTCGCAAACGATCGTTACCGGTCAGTTCGGGCGATGACATCCAGGAAGTCCCGTACATGAGGCGGCGGAGCCGTCCCCGCCCAGATGGCGGTGAGCGGGCGGGTGATCTGGAGATTGTTGATCCGAACTCGGACGAGTCGGCCGGCACGGGTGTCCTCGGACACTGCGAGGGAGCTCAGCGCGCCGGGGGCGATGCCGGCCATAATCGCGCTGCGAACGCCGAGCGTGGTCGTCAGCACGGCTGCGGGCTCGGCTGCGAGTGGAAAGCCCGCCACGGCGAGGGCGTTCTCGAGCGCTCGTCGGGTGCCGCTGCCGGTCTCGCGGAGCACCAACCCAGTGGCCGCCAGTTCACGAACGGACACCTGGCGGGTCTTCGCCCACCGGTGACCGTGCTGCACAACGACTTCGATGGTGTCGTAAGCAACAGTGACTGACCGGAGGCCGGCGGGAACGACAGGGGTCTCGATGAGCCCGAGGTCTGCGGTTCCCTCGCGTATGGCCTCGACGACCGTGCTGCTGTTGGCGGCTGTGAGCTGAACGACCGGGCCGTCATCGCCGTGAGAGATGCGCCACCGGGCGATCCATTCCGGTAGGAGGTGTTCTGCGATCGTGAGGCTCGCGGCGATGCGCATCATCTTCCCGCGATCCGTGCGGAGCGAATCGACAGCATCCGAGAACTCATCGGCCGCCGTCAGCAGCGTTGTTCCCCAGCCGACAATCAGCTCGCCCGCCGGAGTCAATCGCGAACCCCGTGCAGAACGCACCAGGAGTCGCACGCGCAAATCTTTTTCCAGTTTCCGGATGCGCAGAGACACCGCCTGCTGACTCACGCCCAACTGCGTGCTTGCCGCCGACATGCTGCTTTCCTTCACGACGAGCGCCAAGGCTCGCAGTGCCTCCAAGTCCGGCCCGTTGCGCATCTTCCGCCTCCCAAGCACAAGCATAACTTGTATGGCGGACGGTATCTGCCTCTACTCGCACGAGCGGTCCGAGGAAATGATGGATGCATGACCCATGCCCAGGACGTTGCGACCGCCCGACCGGAACACACGCTGCTTGCCCGAGTCCGCGCGCTGCTGCCCGGGCTTGTCCTCTGCCTCGCCGCGGCCGGAGCATCGTACGGGGTCAGCCTGCTGCTGCCGGGAGTCAGCCCGCTCATTATCGCGATCGTGCTTGGCGTACTCCTGGCCAACGTCGTCCGGCTGCCAGCGGCAGCCTCCGACGGCATAGACTTCTCCGCGAAAAAGCTCCTGCGCGCCGGCATCGTCTTCCTCGGACTCCAACTGGTACTGACAGACATCCTCGAACTCGGAGCCCCGATGCTGGTCGTCATCGTGTGCATTGTCGCCGGCGGACTGTTCGGCACCGTTCTCCTGGGGAAGCTGCTACGGGTTCCATCCGGGCTCTCGCTGCTAATCGCCTGCGGATTCTCCATCTGCGGCGCGGCAGCCGTGGCGGGCGCGGCAGGGGTCACCGATCCGGACGACGAGGCCGAGGAAGACACCATCACCGCGGTCGCCTCGTGGTGATCTTCGGAACGCTGATGATTCCCCTCGTCCCACTGATCACGGACCTGCTTGGCCTGGGCTCCGAGACGGCCGGGATGTGGCAGGGGGTTCCATCCATGAAATCGCGCAAGTCGTCGCCGCTGGAGGCATCATCGGTGGCGGAGCGCTCACGGTCGCGGTCATCGTCAAACTCGCCCGAGTGCTGCTGCTCGCCCCTGTCGTGGCCATCCTTAGCATCCGGCAGCGCCGTCTCAGCCGTACGGCAGGCGAACCCGGTCAACAGATGTCGCATTCGAAGCTGCCGCCCGTCGTCCCGCTGTTCATCATCGGGTTCATCGCGATGGTGTTCGTGCGTTCCTTCATCCCTCTGCCGGGCACCGTGCTGATGGCCGGTGGGCTGCTGCAGACAGGACTGCTGGCTGCAGCGATGTTCGGACTCGGCTGCGGCGTCAAGGTTCGGAACCTCGTCAAGGTGGGCCTCAAGCCCTTCGCCCTAGCCGCACTCTCCACCGTTCTCGTCGCAACGATCGCCTACTGCGGAGTCACCTTCGCAGGCTGAACATGGCCAGCACCAGGGCGTTATTATCACCCCTGGGATGGGAACACATCAACCTCACCGGTGACTACACCTGGCTCCGCGCCAACCACATCAAACCCGGCAAATACAGGCCGCTACGGCGCCCAGCGAAACCTTAGCGTCGGATAATTCACTTTTTCACAAGCCACCCCTTCTTCGACCGACCTTCGACCACGTCCAGCAGGCGTGAGGGCCGGTGCCGTCCCAGACCGGGGTGAGGTCGATGATCACGGTGACGTACTTGTCACGCGCCGGGTGTGCCGCCACACGTGCTCATCGACCCCGACGACCTTGACACCGTCCAGGCGGGTCGGGTCCTCGATGAGCAGACGCCGGCCCTCAGCCAGGACCGCGTCGTTGGCGGTGTTCCACGCCACGCCCAGTCCTTCGGCAACTCGGGCCATCGACAGGTGGCCGACGACGATCCCGACCAGACCCCACCGCAGGCCGGCGCGGGAGATCTTGGCCCGCGGCGGCGCCGCAGCGGTGGTGTCCTGACGCCACACGTGCGAGCACTCCTTGCAGCGGTAGCGGCGCACGGTGAGCACCAGCGTGGAAGGGCGCCACCCGAACGGCTCGTGCGCCAACTCCCTGCTCACCGTGTCACGGGGCACGCCCTGGCAGCCGCACCGCCTGCACCAGTCGTCCGGCTCCACGACCCGGCACGCCAGCAGGGACCGGTCAGGCTCGAGCAGCTGGCCGGTGACCTCCAGACCGAGGCCGTCGAGGCGGGTGAAGGTAGTCAGGTCAGGGCGCGTGAAGGTAGCGTCAGGCACGTCGAGGTCTTCCGGACGGGTTGTGTGAGAACTCCCATCATCGGAAGACCTCGACCCTCACCCCGACACCGACGCGCCGCCCCAGGTCGCACCACAGCTACACCCTCATCTGTGAAGAGCCGCCATTGCCATTAACGGCCCCGGTTGGCTGCACTGGTCGTGTTGCGGTCGATCTGGAACAGCCTTAAGAATGCTCTGGATCGCGCCGGTCGGCGTGATCCTGGTCGTAGGTGCGCGCCTGGGCGAGCGTGTCGAGCGCCCTCGTCTGCAACGTGCCGAGGTCAATGAGACGTCCGAGGAGTCTCGGCCCGACGCGCTGGCCCACGTAATCTTGCGGTGCAACTCCACCGCAAGGTTATGTCGCCTCAGGGCCGACGCCGCCGGATAGGAGTGAGACCCCTCCGCGACGATAGGAGCGCGACGTCTTTCCTGGTGTCCGCAGCCCGGAACCCGCTGATAACCGCCTGCTGCGTCTCGGGCGACCAGTAGATCCGCAGGTCCCGCCGGGCCCGTGTGACGGCAGTGTAGAAGATGTTGTGAGTGACGTCGTCCTCGTTGGCGCTGGTGATGACGACCTTGACCCCGTCGTACTCCAGGCCCTGGGCCTTGTGGATGCCGACCGCATACGCCACCTGGAAGGGAACGGTGGTGGTGTCAGTGTCGTCGTCCTCATCACTGATGTCGATGTCGTAGACCGCGAATCGCACGGTCGAATCGGAAACCCACTGCAAGTCGGAGTACTTTTCGACGTCCAACTCGGTCACTGGCCGGTCGAGACGAACGTCGAACTGAATGCTGCCGTCGGATGCCTGGATGTCGACGATGGTGCCCTTAAGGTTGTTATAGATCAACGGTTTGAACCTGTTGGTGTCCGCGAAAAGTACCGGGTCGCCGACCTTGTATGAGGCTGGTCCCCACGGGACGGCGGGCGAGGTGTTGCCAGCCTGCAAGAACCGGTTGATGTTGTTGATGCCGTACAGGCCGTCGTAGTTCAACGCCAGAATAATGTCGTCGGCAGAGTGGTTGTCGAAGAGACTGGCATCCAGGTCGGTCGAGTACTTGTTGCGGGCGATGGTCTCGGTGATGCCTTCGTCGAGGGTGCGCACCTTGGTCCAGAAGTCTATAAGTTCATCACTGCTGGTGCGGTATGGCGTAGTCAGCTCGAAGATGGAAGACGGCTCGATGTAGGACCGCACGACGTTGAACCAGTTCCCGAATCTGATGGACTCGATCTGGAAGACATCCCCGACGAGCACGATGAGCTTGAAGCTGGTGTTCTGCAGGATGTTTAGGAGGTCAGCGTTGCTGACCGTCGAGCACTCGTCGATGACAAGCAGGTCGAACTCTCCGGAGGGGTTGTGCTTGTGACTGGCGATGGTCCGAAAGGTTGATTCTGGGGCGGTCACGCGGCGGCGTAGGTTCTCGACTGCGGGGTGGGTGTTGGCGAGGAACAGCTTCTGATTATCGGCGAAGTAGTTGGCGATGTGGTCGACCATGCGGGTCTTTCCTGTTCCGGCGGCTCCGTAGATGAGCGCCACGCGGGACTGAGCGAACAACCCAGTGAGTGCTGCCCGCTTCGCGGCGTCGTCCACGGTGTGTGCCGTCGTCCCCAGCCACTGTTCGACCGCGGCCGTGTACCCGCTGATGCCGCTGGCCGCGTGCGTCTGGAGTTTGGTGACGATGTCGTGGGTGTCTTCCTCATAGCTCTGGATGAAGACGTGGCCGTTGTCGAAGACGAGGTTCCGAGCAGGCCGGTGCTTGTAGTACAGCTTGCTGTTGTAGGTGGCGATGAGGCTGTTACGTCGCCGAGGGGCTCGAGTTCGGCGATCGGCGTGTACAAGATCCCCCGATCCTCGACATTGCGTTGCACGCGACGAGCTAACAGTTCGTGGGTGCGGCCGACGGTATCGAGGCTGTTAATGAGGTCCCAGAACCGCGGGTTGTGGGCCCGTGGTGCGGTGCAGAAGGGCATGTCGTCGAACGGGATGCACGAGTAGCTCACGTTGAGGTTCGAGAGGCGGGCGTTCGGTTCCCAGTAGTACTGCTCCTTCAGCCAGTCGTTGCGCATCCGAAAAAGCAGGTAGCGCAGGAGGTTGTGGCCGGGCCTCTTCCCGCGGATGATGCTGCGCGCCTCGTCGAGGGCGGGAAAGATCTGCGGACTCCGGGAGGAAGCCGTTCCTCGTGCCTTGATGTCGTTGTACCACTCATCGGAGGCGTCGATGAGGTCTAGCAGAGTTGAGCCGTCGCTCAGGCCAGCCATGACGAACTTGTACTCGGCAGAGTCCGTCCGCACTTTCGTCGACTTAGCGACAAGGCGAGCGAAGTGGTCGACCTCACACGGCCGGATAGACACTTCCCAGTTGCGGATAAGAGTCACCGGCATCTGCTGCCCGAAGACTTCGATGCTGGCCGTCTGAAGGCCAAGGTTCGCAGAGTAGTTGTCCGCGATGTCGATGTCGGTGAACCCAATGATGCGGTCGGCCTTGCTCACTCGGTTGACGGCCTTGTAGAACGTGACTTCGTAGAAACTCGGCCGCCGGTGATGAATGGGCGTGTCTTGTGGATGTAGAACCGGTCGTGACGGGCCGAGGTCACCCTGCCCGGCTTGTCGATCTCGACGGAGATCTTCTCGTGGTACTCAGCCAGCGCCGGGTCCTGGTCGAGTGGAAAAAGCTCGAGGTTGTTGAGGATCACGACGCTGGCCTCGTCGTACAGGAGCGTGCGCAGACGCAGCATGTACTCGTAGTAGCGGAGCATGAGTCGCTCCGAGGTGTCCCCGTCGAAGGTGTAATGGGAGACCGACGGCTTCAACAAGGTGTGGAACCTTGTGACGAAGTTCAGTCGACCGTTCGCCTTCACCCAGGAGAGTGAAGCCTCGATGGCGTCGTAGTTGTACTCGACGTCCCCGCTACCGGTGTGCAGGCGCACGGCGACGCCCTCGACCAGGTTCCGCAGCTGCCCGAGGATGTTCTGGGATAGGAGGTCGCGCTGACTATGCAGCCTGGCGATGTTGTCGCAGATGACTGCGTCGGCGGCCTTTATGTGTTCGGCAACGTTGACCATCTGAAACCTCCAATGAAGCGCCCCCGGTTCTGCGGCACTCCTATAAGGGTTGCGACTCTCGGTTGAGGGCCGCGTAGTGGGGTTGTTCATATTCCCACTGGGCCATCATCCCAAAGGTGGAGTGCAGGCGCCGGGTGTTGCACCAATCGATGGGTCTGACAGCACCCGCAAGGACGCCTCGAGATCCAGGGGGAAGTCCTAGCAGCGGAGAAGCCCCACCGCTTGGTCACGAAAGAGCGGATGAGCGACATGGACACGCCCCCCACGCGGCATGAGGCCAATCACACTCGACCGCCTGGGCCTCGCCTTTTAGTTATGAATAGCAAATTTAGGACGCTTTGTATGATTAGCGCCCCGTACGTCCTGGGGTTGGGGGCAGCACGATGGAATCAGCCCCCTTACTCAGGTACGGCATGAGAGCTGCCCCGGTCTCCAGCTCCCTGCAGATCCGGCGCAAGGCTTGATCATGAGCCTTCATCTCAGGTTGGTGCCGCATGGCCTCAGAAATATGAACGGTGCGAGGCCGTGGGGCAATAAGACGTGCTCGCCAGTTCATCACATCAATCAACAAGGCCCAGGGACCCAAGGACTGGACCGCCTGGTGGGTGTAACCATGAGGATGCGCCTGATGCAATCGTTCTATGAGGTCATGAAAAAACATGGCCGTAAGAGTGGGGGTGCTCATGGTCACTGATTATCCAGCAAGATCAGATGCAACGGGCACCTAGGAGTTATGGCGGAAAACCACCGATTAAGCACGTTTCGAAAGGACCGCACCATGATGCATCACCGATATGACGCCCTGGAACCCTTCGAGCTGCGCTGGCTGAGCGTTGGCGCGGGGGACTACATGGCGCAGCGCGTCACCGCGACAGGTGGCAATTTCCTTGCGCCAGGTGACCCGATGGGTCGGATTGCCGTAGCCGCGTTCCAGAAGAACGGCCCGAAGGAAGCAGCCGAAGTGCTTTGTGCTTTCAAGCGCGGTTACGACGCTGCGAGCATCCGCGACGGGCGGAACGGCCTGGAAGATCGCCGCCTCATTGATACCGCTGGAACTGCCCTCAGCATTGGATTGTCCGAGGGTGAAATCGCCTCAGTGCGTCAAGAGTTGGAGCGGATCACGAAGAGTGGCCCGCTGTCCGAGCATGTCGGCCCCGAACCGCTGAACTGAGATACGGCATTACGGCGCACCGGCAATACAGCATTACGGGCAATTAGTTGCTCGTGGTGTTGTGTTATCGGTGTACCCACAGTAAACTAATAGACGTAAGCGGGGGGGGACGGAAAGACCCCCACCAACCGAAAGGACAGACATCATGCGTATTACCCGAGGACTGGCCGCCACTGCCACTGCTGCACTCGGAGCACTCTTGCTCACCGGATGCAGCACCGCTGAACCGGAGGCTGCACCGCCCTCACCGACCGCAGTGCAGTACCCACAAGAATGGAAGAACTGCACTGTCGCACTGGATACCGTGGGCGATGCAGAGCACCCCAACCGTGCTCGCGTGACCTGTGGTGACATTGAGCGTGAGGTCAGCGGCGACTTCAGCTACGACGCGATCAACGGCTACGACCCGGAGGAGACCGGGGGAGTCCGCCGTATCTCGGTCGAAGGAGATACTGCCAGCGTGTGGCTCGTCCGTAATTTGGGCGAGTGCCTGATCGTCCATGAGGCCGAGGGTGAGCCGGTGGAGTGTGAGCCGACCAGCGATAAAGCGCGGGAAACGCCCGCACCGGCACCGAGCAGCCCGACTGTCTAATGAGTGCTGAGAGCGGAACGCTCATCATTCTCACTACCGGCGACACTGCCCGCGTGGAGGTCCGCGCGGACGGTGCGCCGGTAGTGGTCATCGAGGGCCAGGAGCCGACACGAGCGATTGTGAGCGCCTTGCACGGGCGGGAGCATATCGAGTGCCTTGATGGGCTGATCGCGGCTCTGGTGGAGCTGAGAGACGCAGGAGAGAGGCGATGAGAGTCGGATACGCCCGCGTGAGCACACGCGAGCAGACCGCGAGCCTGGACACCCAGCGCGAGGCACTGGCCGAGGCCGGATGCACAAGGATCTTTGAGGACGTCATCAGCGGGGCACGCTCGAAGCGTCCCGGCCTGGACGCGGCCCGTCAGTTCGTGCGTCCCGGCGACGTCTTGACTGTGACGCGCCTGGACCGGCTAGGCCGGTCACTGTCGGACACGATTTTTACCGTGCGCGAGTTGGCCGAGGCAGACGTGCGCCTGTACACCCTGGATATGCAGCTCGATTCCGGGACACCAGCCGGAGCGTTCACCATCAATATCTTGTCTGTGCTGGCCGAGCAGGAGCTACAGACGATCCGCGCACGTACCCGCGAAGGACTGGCCCACGCCCGCAAGCAAGGCCGCGCCGGAGGCCGACCCCCGGCACTATCGCCGGAGGCCGTCGATGCAGTGCTGGCAGCTCTAGCGGCAGGTATGAGCATGGCTGACGTGGCCCGCGTCCACGGCGTGAGCCGCTGGACGATCAGCCGCGTGAAACACGCCGCCGACGACACACCGAGCGAAGATAGTTCTTAACGGTTGTGTTAAGTGCATAATGGGTTTATGTCCAAGCAGATCATCCGGCGACAGTCCCGGAGTAAGACGCCGAAACCGCGTCTGAACTTCGGGATTGCCCCGGAGCTGCACGCACTTATCAGCCGTACCGCGCACGAACGCGGTGTGTCGATCGCTGCATGGGTAACGAGTGTGATTGCTCGTGAGCTGGGAGTTCCCGGCCACGAGTTGCCCCCCAAAGAGTGAAGGTGGCTCCCCGGCAAGGGAGCCACCTTCTAAGTCAATGAACGTCGCTGTAGTCGCCAAACTGATCGACGTTCGGAACCAGGAGTTATGCGGATGGACCATCCACAAAGAGGTTCGCTATGTCCATAGTAGCAGCCGCCCTTTCAAGGGACACCCCTGCCCGGACACTACCCGCAGGTAAGCCCCTGCCCTCCCGTACGCGCCGCGTGCGCGTGGAGAAGGAGCACACCCCGCTGGCACTCATGGCCGCGATCCCGGAAGGCTACCGACCCCCCGAGCACGTGATGGAGTGGGTACGCGCCGCCCGCGAGTGGCTGAGCAGCCTGGACCTGCGTGCCGACGCGCGCCGGAACCGGCTTCGTGTCATCGAGTACCTGGCCCAGCGCCACCAGCCGCGCACGCGCACGATCCTCACGACGTGGGCGTGGATTCAGGACGCCCTCGGCGTGGCCCGCTGCACCGCCGCCCGATTGCTGCACGAGCTACGCGAGGCCGGACTACTAACGACCGTGGCCACCGGGCGCAGCGCCGCCCGCACCCCCAAGGCCACCGGACGCACCCGTAACGAGGCACCCGTCTACGCCCTGATGCTCGCCTGTGATCCCCAACCGGCAACATCGGCCACGGACCCGCAGGAGGACGCAACAGAGCTAGTTGAGGGTGTGGATATAAATGAGACCCCGGACCCCGTAGGAGGGTTAAGAAGTACCACGCACGCGCGTGCGCGAGAGCTTTCACCAGAACGGAGCCGCTACGCGGCCGATTCTTTGAAGTGGCAGCACGCTTCGCGTGCCGCCTTCGCAACGTTGGCAGCGCAGCGGCCCCGCGATCAGTGGTCACGGCACGCAACGATGCCTTTGACGAGGCTGTGGTCACGGCGGGAGCGAAAGCAAGCCCTGTGGGAGCTGGCCCTGCACGTGCAGTGGTTCAGTGTGGCTATGCGAGGCGCGTCCACTGCCGCTGTCGCGGCAGCGATCCGCCCGTTCATGCTCGCGGGCTGGAACGTCGGGGACGTGCTGCACGCCCTGGAATGGTCCAGCGACGGCCAGAAGGACGAGCTAGGCGATCTGTTCTGTCTGCGGATGGACACGTACATGCGAAAGCGTCTCGCGTCCTGGATGCGCGAGGGGCAGCCGGTGGCCTCCTTCTCGCAGCGCCAGGAGCACGAGCACACCCAGCGCCGCGCCCGCGCTCAGGCTGAGGCCGAGCGCCGCGAGGAATACCTCGCCACGGCCACCGCCGCCCCGTCATGGTTCCAGAAATGGCGCGCGAACCGTTCTGCCGGTAACGCGGTAACGCGGTAAACCGGCAATGCGTATTGACGTTATGCCGGTGCGCCGTAAAGTGGGGGTTATGACGTTGATTGTCTCGATACAGAACAGCAAGGGCGGCGTAGGCAAGACCACGACCGCGATTCATTTAGCCCAAGCGTTGAGCGCCAATTACGGCGTGGAAGTCTGGGATGCGGACCCGCAGGGGAGCGCGTCGGAATGGGCGGCAGTGTGCGCCGAGGACGGCATGCCACTGCCCTTCGAGGTACTACCGGCAAATGTGGCGACACTGGCCAAGCGCACGAGCGCCGCTGATGTGGTTGTGATCGACACGCCGCCAAGTAATCCCACGCTGCTCAATGCGGCGAGTACACGCGCTGATGTGGTCATTGTTCCCACGGCTCCCACGCCGCTGGATATGGCCCGTGTCTGGCCAACACTGGATGCGCTAGGGGATAAGCCGGTGATTGTGCTGCTCACTCACACAAACCCGCGCACGGTGGCCTACCGTGCCGCGCGCGAAGCGCTCGATGGTGAGGGAGTGGCTTATTTCGATGCTGCAATCAAGGGCAGCGAGGCATTGAAAGCTCAGGGCAATACGTTTCCACGAAAGCTGTTTCAGTACGGTGACGTGGCCCGAGAATTGATGGAACTGACCAAGGAGGACAACTAATGACCACTGATGACAAGCGCAGCAAGATGACGCGCCGGAAGCCCCAACCGACCGAAGTGTCGAGCGCGCCCGAACCGGCGTTCGAGAAAGCATTTACTAGCACCAGGAGCCAAAGCGCAAGCTCACCGCAATGATTACCGTCGAGCGGTACGACAAGCTCCGACGACTCGCGTTCGAGCGCGACACGTCGATTACGGCGCTTGTCTCCCAAGCTATTGACGACATTGAGTGATCGTTAGTCCCCGTGCCCCTTCGACTAAGGGCACGGGGAGCATTCCCCGCACACAGACCACACGACTTTGGGACTGACCACCCCGTGATTGAAAGGCACCCCCATGATTATTGACAGCACTTTTGGCCCCCTACACCTCCAAGACCACACATGGATGCTCACGGACAAGCGGACAGGAAAGGTAATAACCGGCCCAGGGACAGATGAAGCGGAGCACGAGCGTATCCGTAGAGCCGGAAAGAAGAACGTATTTCGACTGTCCGACGAGCACGGCACCACTCTTGCAACCGGCCACCTTTGGTTTGTGCCGTTAGAGGAGGGTATTGAGTGCGTCGATCAGACAACGACGTTGGCACCCTTAGTGTCGTGGGGAGTGCGCCATCAGGCCCATAGCATCGACTATGAGGGTCACCCCGAATGGGGATACCACATCTAGTCACACCGCAACGGGGAGCCCCAGAAAGGGGCTCCCCGCGCACACAGACCACGGAACCACCCGCGATCTAGGCGCTATTTTCGCACAGCAGGAAGGCACAAGGAGATGGACCCGGAATTCTTCGAGTTCGTGGAGCGTCAGCTAGACCGGCCCGAGTCCCACGATTCCGTCAGCGAATACACCGTATTCGGCACCAGTGCCCCTGAGTCGACCGTGGGAATGGCATTGCGTTCCGCTATGAGACAACTTCATGACCGGGCCGATGAATTTCAAAACGAGCGACAGCGTGCAGCCAGCACGCGCGGGCGGCGCGTGCAAGTGCACTTCGTATCTTCCAGTCATCAAATCACCCGCGAACCTCGTACCTGGTGGAACCCTTCCACTTGGTTCCGCTCCCCTCGGCTCATTGCCTCCCTGGTGGCGAATATCGAAGTGTGGGAAATGGACCTAGACACATTGACTGATACGGACTAAAAGCCGGTACGCCGGTGTGCCGGTATAACGGTATACCGGCCATGATTTTTCAGGTTTGGCCGACCTGACCGACCACCTAAGCGACCGCGCTTATTTCAGGCGTGTCACTTCGGAGCGGAGCGAAGAAGTGGCGCGCAGCGGGGGGTTTGGGGGTCGTACCCCCATAGCTCTACGCGCTGTGCGTGTAGAGCGTAGGGTCCAGGGGGTTTCCCCCTGGCGCGGGGTTTGGGGGCGGCGGTAGCCCCCGAGGGTAACGCCGAGTAACACATGCAATCGCCGGATATAGGCCGTACTCTGAAACCAGAAATAATGCATGCATTATCTAGGAGGCATCGTGAACTTTACGCCAGCGTCATTCGCCGGATTCCTGGGGTCTGAGCCAACCGTGCGACACACGAACAGCGGGCGCACGGTCACCCGCCTACGTGTGGGGGTTACCAGCGAATACCGGGACAGCGCGGGAGAGATTCGCCAGCGCGACACGTTGTGGATCACATGTGAAGCGTGGGGAGACTTTGCCGAGCGGCTGGGCGAGCTGAGTAAGGGTGATCCGTTCGTCGGCATTGGGGAGTGGCGACAGTCGAACTGGGAAGATGAGCAGGGCAAAGAACGGTCAAGCCGCTTCGTGTACTTAACGGGCGGTGGCCTCAATCTCGCATTCGGCAGGTCATCCGCTCAGGACAACACCGAGGCTGACGAAGAAGAAACGGACAGCCCGGGCAGCTCAACCGATGATGAGCAGGAGAACCCGCTATGAGTTCTCCCAAGCAGCCACTCACGAAGGGGCCGGGACCGTGGCGGCAGTTCAAAGCGCTCGTTTTGAACATGCCCGATCCCGAAGTGCCTTCACTGGCTGACCGCCTACGCGGGAAGGGCGCAGCAGCCCCGCCTTCGCCGGTCGCACCGGAACAACCGCCTGAGACGCCTTCCACTAGCGCGTGGACAGCAGCAGCAGCCAAAGCGACAGCGAACGAACCGGAAGAGGACGACGGCGCACTATGGACACCGAAGAACCGCAAACCGTCGAGTTCTCAGCGCATCCTTCGATGGGTGTTGATCGGGTTGATCCTGCTGTTCGCATGGATCGGACTTCGCGCGGCCACAGTCGGGATTAATGACCAGCAGGGCGCACCGGAACTACCCGCCTCGGTCACCTTCCCCGATGAGGCCGTTTCTGGGCCTGCCGAACGTTTTGCCGAGGCGTATTTGACCTGGAACGAGGACGACGAAGGCGATTCACGCGGAGAAGCACTGAGCCGGTGGTACAGCGGCGGAGAGGCCGCCAACGGCCTCGGTTGGGACGGTAAAGGCCGTCAGGAAGCGTCCAATGCCACGGCGCTCAACGTGGAACCGCTCAATGACCACCAGGCCCGCGTGACCGTTGTTGCTGATGTGACGCCATACAAGGACGACAAGGCTCAACCGACCCAGCCGACCGCTATCGAGGTCAAGGTTCAAACAACGGCGGAGGGCACCGCCGTGTACGGCATTCCTGGTGTTGTGGGCCTTCCCTCACCGATCCAGGCCGACGAACCACAGAACCCCGCCGGAGATTCGAACCTCACGCGTGAGACTCGATCCGATATTGAAAGCTTCTTTTCCGAATACGGCGAAAGCGAAGATCTTTCGACCGTGACCGCTCCCGGATCAGACATTCAGGGGCTTAACGGGGCGCTGAGTGCCCCGCAGCTTCGAGACTGGACTGTCTTTCAGGGAGAGGGCGACGAGCGTACTGCGCGGGCTGTTGTCGAGTGGACGACTCCTAGCGGTGCCAAGTCTGAACAGTCCTACGAGATAACACTCGTGAGGGTCAGCGGCGGAGAAGCCGCCCGCTGGCAAATTTCCAACGTGAAGGGAACTAACTAATCATGACTGATCTTAGTGGTCTCAAAGATTTTGCAATCGTTGTCATCGGCAACCTGTTCATCATCATTTTGTTGATCCGTGTCATTGGTTCGTGGGCGAAGCGCGACTATACGGACCTGTTCACGAACCTGGTCCTGGCTGTAGTTATCGCCTTCCTTGTGTACGCCAACGATCAAGCGGTGGCCCTGTTGCAGCAGCTTGCAACTATGGCGTTCGGCGGCGGTGCCTGACCTATGCCAAGCATCACCGGGAGGACCGTAACCAAGCAGCTCAAAATCGAGACGCGCCAGCACGAGATGCTCGGCTATGACCTGGGCGAAGGCCCACGCCGCCGTGACCTCATGCTCGGGTTAGTTATCGTCCCGGTGTGGATTGGCTTGATGGTCCTTATCCTCGGACCGCCGAACAAGTACACGAGCCTTCTCTACATGGCTCCCCCCGTGCTCTTTCTCATGTACGGAATTCAGGAGAACGCTCGGAACCCGCGCCGCATGAACATCACGCAGTGGATACTCACCCTTCGTCGCGGATTCACCGGGCACCGCCCGGTGATCCGTGGCGGGGCGCGTTTAGCGCGACGTGCCGAGTACATGCCCGTGAGCCGACGGTGGCCGCTGCGCTCTATTGCGGTGACTCTCGGCGCACCAAATCTGGTCAATCACAACGGTGAGGTTCAGTGGCGCGAAGTGTCTCAACTGGCAGGGCTTGGTTGGACCCGGCGATACATCGACAAAGAAGAACGCGACCACACCGCGCCTGTAGGCCCGCCTATCCGATTAGCGCCGATCACTTACCTCTATTCGACCGACGCGCTCGTTTCTGTTGCCTCGCGTGAAGCAGCCAAGAAAAACGCACGGAAAGCTCGAAAGAAGGCTCACCGATGAAAATCACCCGGAAGCTCAAGAATCTCGTTGGCATTGACGAGTCTCGATCCGCACCGCCGCCGCGTTATCACACGATCACGGACGGGCTGATGGTCACGGCTACGAAGGCCGAAGCCTGGTTCGACCTAAGCACCTCGAACACAGATACCGCCACCGACAACGAGAAGATCGCCAACCTGACTAGCGTCATGACGGCAGCAGGTAAAGCCTTGGGCGAGCGTCACTGTCACCTAAAAGTCCTTTGGGGCCGCTACAACGGAGCTTCTTACGTCGAGGAAGTAGCCGGACTGTACGAGGGCGGTATGGGCGACGGGCGATCATGGGCCGCCGACTGGGGAGAGCGCATTGATGAGCTAGGACTCCCGCAGCGGCATCTCATGCTCGGTGTTGTGATCGAGTTCCGAAATGCTGGAACCGGTACAGCCGTATCCACCAAGGCCAATGCCGCAATGGGCGGTGATCCTGAGCGCATCTCAGATCGCGCGTTAGCTGAATGGCAAGTTGCCGCACGCCGCATCTTGAAAACGCTAGGAACTTCACCGTTGCGAGCTCGTCAATCATCCGCCGAAAAAATCGCGTGGATGCTCAGTCGAGAAACCGCACGGATCAAGCAAGCTATTCCCCGTGATGGGGCGATCAAGGCGCCCAACTCCAACAGCTCGTGTCCTCCAAGGCAATGCCCTACGCCGATCACGTAGAGCTGACGGCGGAAGATGGGACACCGGCCATGTATGCCGCCGTCCTGCCAATCATTGACTTTCCTACGGAAATGGAAATTCCAGGAGAGGCCGAGTGGCTACGAACCTTGTCCAGCATCACGAAGCTGGGTGAAATCACTACCGCTGACGGTGGGACTGAGTTCGTAGATGTGCCGGTATTTGCCGATGCTTCTATCCGATTCCAGGGAATGCCTCGGCGAGTAGCAATGAAGGCCGCGAACGAGGCACGACGCACAGCCAAAGAGCAACGGCAGTCTGCCGCGAAGCATTCAGCCGGAGAAGTCTCATCCGAGATCGAGGACGCAGAAATCGCGAACGAGGCGCTGGTCCGTGAAATCAAGAACAACGGCACAAGCCTGGTAAACCACCACTCCCGGCTGGTCGTCACAGCCGCCACGAAGGCTGACCTCAACGACAACTGTCAGGCAATCATCGACCATTACGCCGACCTCGGGATTCTGGTCGCACGCGGCGAGGACGAGCAGCGAGACCTGTGGCTAGAAATGTTGCCCGGTGACATTCTCCGAGTCAGCGACTTGGGCCAGGTGCAGACCGATGTGGCCTTTTGGGGCAGTTTCTTTTGGGCCGGGTCCAAGGTTGGCGATTCACGCGGGGCGATCAGTGGATTCACCACGGGCACCACAGCCTCACTGTTCCGATCCAACGTACTCGGTGGTGGAGACCGTGGTGACGCCACGACGACTTTCTACGGGGGTCGTTCGGGACGCGGCAAATCAACTGCGCTGGGTCTGGAACTTATCAGTGCCCTGTTGGAAGGGCCGAGCGAGTCCTGGTCTACCGTGATCGACGGTAAGGGTGACCTTGGCGGGCTGGTGTCGGTCGCGCGCCTGTTCAACATCCCGACGAATCTGGTCGAGATTACCGCCGAGCATTCAGGGGCCGCAGACCTGTTCCGGGCCGTTGAACCCACAGCGGCACCGGCTGCCGTGCAGCGTCAGCTAGCGATGCTCGCAACCGACTCAGCGCACATGGCCATTGCTGCATCATCCACGCTTCGCCATGCGACGCAAGAGCTTCAAGACACGGAGCATCCGACCACGTTTAACGTGATCCAGCGCATGTGTGCTGATGAGGACACCGCCACTCGCTCCTTTGGTCGATACCTGGATGATCTTGCTAAGTCCCCTCTCGGCAAGATCGTGCTTGGCGAGCCGACCGGTCAGGCGTTCCTGACCGATGATCCGGGATTATGGCTGTTGCAGGTGCCGAACTTGAACCTGCCGCCGGCCGATTCGGACCCGTCCAAATGGGACCCGATGCAGCGCCTATCTCTGGCCTTGTTGCAAGGAATCACCAGTTACAGCCTTGCCATTTCCGCATCGAAGCGGCTGCGCCCGATGCGAAAAGGCGTGGCCGTACCCGAAGTGCACCTGTTCCTGAATGCCTATGGCGGCACCGACTTCTTGGATCAGATTGCCCGCATGGGCCGTGCTTTTAACACGTCCCTCATTCTTGACTCCCAGGATTGCGTCTCAATCGCCTCGGTACCTGGCCTTGTCGAACAGCTCCAAGGCGTAAGGATCTTCCAGCTCACTTCCAAGGCTCAGCAAGACGCGGCGGCTGAATTGCTCGGTATGGAGCCGGACGCAAGCACCCGCAACCTAATTCGTGGTCTCGCTCGAACGGACAACGACGAGACGATCCGGAAGGGTCATGCGCTGGTGCGAGATTGGCGCGAGCAAGTTGCCACGGTGCAGTTTGACTTCCCTTCGGCTGAGGTCGCGGAGGCCATGAGTACCGACCCGAACGCCACGGCAAACCGCTACGACTACGACGACGCCCAAATATCAGCCGAGGATACGGCTGACACCTTTCAGGAGGTCTCCGCATGATTGCATCATCGACCCGCGCCCTTAGCCGGGTACTCGTTGTGAGTGGCCTGGGCCTGGTGGCCTTAACGGGCTGCTCCCAACAAGGGGACGCCGCAGAAGCCGCCCAACAATACGTCACGGGCACGTACCAGTCTCAATGCGAGATGACGCACCCGAGCCGGGGAGAAGCCGCTAAAGATTGCCAGGACGCAGACACCGAAACCGTGTGGCCCGGTCACCCGACCGAGGTCACCGAAACCGTGAAGTGGGGCGACGGCTACGCCGTGACGATCCCTGACGAGGACGGCACTAAAGACGTTTTCGGCATGCTCGATCATGACGGCGAATGGAAAGTAGCGGAGTTCGACATTATCGACGCTGAGGACGAGCTGACGGATAACCCCGCGTGCGCGGCGCTCAACCAGGACGGTCAGGAGACTTGCTGATGAGCCAGCACACCCACACCCCAGCTCTCGCACGTGCCGCGTCGTTGATGTGGCGGTGGTCCCCGCCCGTTGTCTTGGTCCGGTTCCTGTGGAACATGACGGCTCGACAGTGGAAGGTCGGCCTCGCCACCTTTTTCGGGACCATGCTGCTTAGCGCGGGAATCGCGTTCGCTGCTGATCCCGGCGCT
Organism: Kocuria atrinae C3-8; assembly: GCF_000286355.1. Classification (GTDB taxonomy): domain Bacteria; phylum Actinomycetota; class Actinomycetes; order Actinomycetales; family Micrococcaceae; genus Kocuria; species Kocuria atrinae_A. Next base: position 23,833 of record NZ_AJXN01000058.1, read on the forward strand.
CCTGCGGGCCTCGATAGCTTCCTGTCGATCCCGGACTATTCAAACGGTGCAGCCAAGACGCTCACCGAGGAAATACCGACCTCTCGATACACCATCGACCACGCCGTTGATAACAACCCGGTCAATATCATCGACAAGGCCGGGAATGGCATGGCGAATGCAGTGTGGTCGCTTGCCGTGGCTCTGGCCCAAATCTTGATGGTGCTCATTGCATGGCTGCTGGGAAACAGCGACGTTGGAAACGACACCTTCAACCTCACCGACCTCATTTCCTCGGCATCAACCGAAACAATGGCGTGGCTGTTTCCCACCTGTCTTGCTGTGGCTGCCGTGGCCGTATGGGTGGACCACAAGCGCGACAAAACCGGCGCTTCTGGTCTGCTGACTGTTGGCATCATCGGCGTTCTTGCAGCCGGATTTTCCCTGTTCCCGGGCGTATTTGTCAGCGGAATGGACACCGTTCGTGCAGCGGGGCAAGACGTTGTTGCCGCGACCATGCCAGACGGTGACGATGCCGTATCAAGCCAGCCGTTTGAGTACGGCAGTCCCGACCTTTCGCAGAACACCGACAACGAAGCATTTACCCGTCAAGTCACAGATTCTCTGTGGCGCAGCGCCGTTGTCACTCCCTGGTGCATGGTCGAATTCGGCAACCTTGAAGCGTGCGAGAAATACGGAACGGAGATGCTGACCCGCGACAACGCGGAAGATCGCCGCGATGACGTCATCAAGAAACAAATCTTTAAGGACGATGAACTGGGAGGGAAGGACGGCGAAGTCGGGCAATGGGTCCACGGCAAAAAATGGCCGGAACGTCTCGGAATGGCCTTCGTCGCCCTTGTCGTGAGCTTGCTCATGCTAGTCATGGCCGCTGTCCTAGTGTTCACCGCGATCATTGCATTCATTCAAGCCCTCTTACTGCTGTTCTTGGCCTCCTTCTTCCTCGTTGTCGGCATGATTCCAGGTGCACCGCGCGAATGGCTCCGCAACTGGTCAATGGCCTTCGCCGGGGCGGTCCTCGCCAGCGTGATAACCATGCTGCTGCTGGTGGTCACAATGGGGGCGATCACCGGCATTTTCTTGAACCCTGATCTGCCTTGGGCGCAAGGGTATGGACTAGCAATCTTGGTGCTCGCGGCTGCCTTGGGTTTGCGGTCGGTCGTGAAGCACCTGACCCACTATTCTTCGGATGCAACCGGAGGCGGCGCAGCCACCCGCATAATCCGAACGCTGATGATGCGCCGAGCCTTGAACACTTTGACCAAGGGCCGGGGCGGTCCAGGCTCACGAGGACGGAACGGGGCGGACTCTAAGGGCGACAGCCGGGGCGGTTCCGGTGTGGGCGGCAAGCGCAACTCTGACACCGTTTACAAGCGCATGGAGCAGGGGAAGCTTCAACGGAGCCAGAACCCCAGTTCCAACGTTCAACGCGACCCCAGGAGCGCCGCGCAGCGGCAGGGTG
>NZ_AJXN01000059.1 GCF_000286355.1 Kocuria atrinae C3-8
GGGCGTTGCAGGGGTGGCGGGCTTCGACGGCGCTGCAGCGGGCGGCGTCGGCGTGGGTGCTGCGGCCGGGGTAGCAGGCTTGGCGGGTTTCGCCGGGGGAGTTGGCACGGGGGCCGCCTCGGGGGTCTGGGGCCGGTCGTCGGATTCAGGACGTTCTGTCACCGCTATAACTCTCTCTCCACGTCCACGACCGCGCTGGGAGGCCCGGAAAAGCGGGCGTTCGTCACACGGCGCGTGGAATCGGTCATCGATACGGCCATCCTATCGACCGGGGCGTCCTAGAATGGCACCACACACCACGACGTCGCTCGGGGCCTTTTCATGACCAGGTCCCGGATCGCGCGCCGAGACCCCGCTTTCGCACCAAGGAGAACTCACCCATGGCCCGCACCACCTCCCTGTCCGGTTTCCCCGAATGGCTTCCGGAAGAGCGGATCGTGGAGCAACACGTCCTGGATGAACTGCGCCGCACCTTTGAACTCCATGGCTTCTCGTCCATCGAGACCCGCGCCGTGGAAACGGTGGAGCAGCTGCTACGCAAGGGCGAGATCGACAAAGAGGTCTACGGCGTGTCCCGGCTGCAGCAGGACGAGGACGAGAAGTCTCCCAAGGAGGGCGCGCTCGCGCTGCACTTCGACCTCACGGTCCCGTTCGCCCGGTACGTGGTGGAGAACAACGGCTACCTCACGTTCCCGTTCCGGCGATACCAGATCCAGAAGGTGTGGCGCGGCGAGCGTCCGCAGGAGGGCCGTGCCCGTGAGTTCACCCAGGCCGATATCGACGTGGTGGGTGACGGCACCCTGGCCTTCCGCTACGACGTGGAACTGGCCCTGGTCATGATCGAAGCACTGTCACGGCTGCCATCCCGCCGTTCGTGCTGCGCGTGAACAACCGCAAGCTCGCCGAGGGGTTCTACCGCGGCATCGGCCTGGACGACGCACCCGCCGTGCTGCGCGAGATCGACAAGCTCGAGAAGATCGGCCGCGACGCGGTGATCGCCAATCTGCAGGCGAACGTGGGAGCAACGGCCAAGCAGGCGGCGTCGGCCCTGGATCTTGCGAGTATCCGCACCGAGGACACGTCCTTCGTGGAGCAGGTGCGAGCGTTGGGCGTGAGCAACGACCTGCTCGAGGAGGGCCTGACCGAGCTCGCCGAGGTCGTGGGTGAGGCCGCTCGCCGTGCGCCGGGCAAGGTCAACGCGGACCTTTCGATCGCCCGCGGACTCGATTACTACACCGGCACCGTGTACGAAACCGTGCTCGTGGGTCACGAACAACTGGGGTCGGTCTGTTCGGGCGGCCGCTACGAATCGCTCGCAACCACGGGCAAGAAGAACTTCCCGGGTGTGGGCCTCTCCATTGGTGTGACCCGCCTGGTCACGCGCATCCTGTCCCAGAACATGGCCAAGGCCTCGCGCGCCGTGCCGTCTGCCGTGCTCGTGGCCCTCAACGATGACGAGTCGTGGTCCGCCGCCCAGGACGTGGCCGGGCAACTGCGCGCCCGTGGCATCGCGACCGAGGTAGCGGCGTCGCCCCAGAAGTTCGGCAAGCAGATCCGCTACGCCGAACGCCGCGGCATTCCGTTCGTGTGGTTCTCGACCGTTCGGGAGGACGGCACCGTGACTCACGAGGTCAAGGACATCCGCTCCGGCGAGCAGGTCACCGCCGATCCCACGGCTTGGCAGCCCCCGCACGAGGACCTGCACCCCACGGTCGAGGCACCCGAGACCGCCTGAGACTTGTAGACTTTCAATCAGACTGACCTGGCCACCGAGCCGCGCCCAGCCCACCGGCTGGCGAACGCACCGGTCGAGCCAACACCCCAGACACGAAAAGGTGGATATTTCTTGCTGCGAACGCACGAACTCGGATTATTGAGCGCCCAGAACATCGGCGAGACGGTCACGCTGGCCGGTTGGGTCGACCGCCGTCGTGATCACGGTGGCGTGGCGTTCGTGGACCTGCGCGACGCTTCCGGCGTGGCACAGATCGTGGTGCGCGATGAAGCCGAGTTCCACCAGCTGCGCAACGAATTCGTCCTGCAGGTCACCGGCAAGGTCGAGCGCCGCCCCGAGGGCAACGAGAACCCCAACCTGCCTTCCGGCGAGGTCGAGGTCATGGTCGACGAGCTGACCGTGCTCAACACCTCCGCAGCGCTGCCGTTCCAGATCGACGAGCACGTGGAGGTCGGTGAGGAAGCGCGACTCAAGTACCGCTACCTGGACCTGCGCCGCCCCGAGCCCGCCCGCATCATGCGCCTGCGCTCCGAGGTCAACCGCGTGGCGCGCAACCTGCTCCACGACCAGGGCTTCCTGGAGGTCGAGACCCCCACGTTGACCCGTTCCACCCCGAGCGCCCGTGACTTCGTGGTGCCGGCTCGTCTCTCGCCCGGATCCTGGTACGCGCTGCCGCAGTCCCCGCAGCTGTTCAAGCAGCTGCTGCAGGTGGGCGGCATCGAGAAGTACTTCCAGATCGCTCGCTGCTACCGCGACGAGGACTTCCGCGCGGACCGCCAGCCCGAATTCACCCAGCTGGACGTCGAAGCTTCCTTCGTGGAAGAGGACGACATCATCGCCCTGGGCGAGTCGATCGTGAAGGCACTGTGTCGCTGATCGACGTGGAGATCCCCACGCCCATCCAGCGCATGACCTACGCCCAGGCCATGGCCGACTACGGCACGGACAAGCCGGACCTGCGCTTCGACCTGAAGCTCACCGACCTCACCGAGTACTTCAAGGACACCCCGTTCCGCGTCTTCCAGGCTCCCTACGTGGGCGCCGTGGTCATGCCCGGTGGTGCGTCCCAGCCGCGCCGTCAGCTCGATGCCTGGCAGGAATGGGCCAAGCAGCGCGGTGCACGCGGCCTCGCTTACATGCTGTTCAAGGAAGATGGCGAGATCACCGGTCCCGTGGCCAAGAACATCTCCGACGAGGAAAAGGCCGGACTGGCCGAGGTAGTGGGTGCCAAGGCAGGCGACTGCGTCTTCTTCGCCGCCGGTGAGGCCAAGCCCTCCCGCGCACTGCTCGGTGCCGCCCGCGTGGAGATCGGTCACCGCACCGGCCTCATTGACGACGACGCCTGGGCCTTCGTCTGGATCGTGGACGCCCCGCTGTTCGAGCCCGCCGCGGACGCCGTGGAATCCGGTGACGTGGCCGTCGGTTCTGGCGCCTGGACCGCAGTGCACCACGCGTTCACCTCGCCCAAGCCCGAGTTCCTGGACACCTTCGACACCAACCCGGGCGAGGCTTTGGCCTACGCGTACGACATCGTGTGCAACGGCAACGAGATCGGTGGCGGTTCGATCCGTATCCACCGCCGCGACGTGCAGGACCGCGTGTTCCGCGTGATGGGCCTGTCCCAGGAAGAAGCCCAGGAGAAGTTCGGCTTCCTGCTGGACGCCTTCCAGTTCGGCGCACCCCCGCACGGTGGCATCGCCTTCGGCTGGGACCGTGTGGTGGCCCTGCTGGCCGGCACCGATTCCATCCGCGACGTCATCGCGTTCCCCAAGACGGGTAACGGCTACGACCCGCTGACCGCAGCTCCGGCTCCCATTACGGCGCAGCAGCGTAAGGAAGCCGGCGTGGACGCCAAGCCCGAGCCCAAGGGGCAGAAGGCTGCGGCGGACAAGGCCGACGCCGATCAGGCTCAGGTCGGCGCAAAGGACGATTCCAAGTAGCACGCACGCGGCACAGTAGTTTTGCCGGCCGGCTTGATCGCCCTGGCCGGCATTGTGCTGTCTGCGTTCTCGCTTCGGCTGGCCGTGTCCGGGGTGTCACCCGTGCTTGATCGGGTGCGCGAGGACGTTGCGCTGGACGCGGCCTCCACCGGGCTCTTGGCCATGCTGCCGACCCTCGGCTTCGCGCTCACCGGTCTGCTGACCGCCGCCGCCATGCGCAAGGTCAGCCTCGAAGCACTCCTGACCGTGGCCTGCGCGCTGGCGGCCTTCGGTTCGATCGCTCGTGCCGCGAGTTCGTCAACCGCTCCGTTTCTGGGCTTTTCACTGCTCATCATGATCGGGCTGGGCATCGGTAACGTGACCCTGCCGCCCATCATCAAGAAGTACTTCCGCGAGCACATCGCCCCGCTCACCGCGATCTATTCAATGCTCCTGGGCTTGTCCACCGCGGCCGCCCCGTTCTTCGCGGTCCCGCTCGCCGACGCCGCCGGGTGGCGTTTCTCGGTTGGCTCGTGGGCAATTTTCTCCCTCGCCGCTTTTGTTCCGTGGTTGCTCATGTGGGTGAGCGTGCGTCGGGAAGGTGCGCGAGCGGCGTCGTCGGTCGTGCCCGATCCGACCCAGGCCGTGGTGAAGCCGTGGCGATCGCCGATCGGCTGGGGGCTGGTGCTGCTGTTCGTGGGGACCTCGTCCAACACGTTTTCGATGTTCACGTGGCTACCGCGCGTGATCACGAGTTACGGGTTCAGCGAGCACCAGGCCGGGCTCATGTTGGCCTACTACGCGATTCTGGGGCTGCCCGTGAGTCTGGTGGTGCCGTTGCTGGTGCGGCGGCTGTCGCGGACCACGGGGCTGGGACTGACCGCCGTGGCGTTGTACGCGCTCGGGTACCTGGCAATGTTGCTGTGGCCCAACGCGCAATGGGGTTCTTTGGATGCCATGTGGGTGTGGATCACGATCTTCGGGTTGGCGCAGGCATCGTTCCCGTTGGCGCTCACGCTCATCAACGCGCGGACGCGCACTACGGCCGGGGCGGGAGCGCTGTCCGGATTCGGCCAAGGTGTGGGATACCTGGCGGGCTGCGTGGGGCCGCTGATTTTCGGGCTGCTGTTCACGTGGGGCGGCAGCTGGTGGACGTCGTTCGGATACCTGTGGCTCATGCTGATTGCCCTGACGGCGGGGGTGCTGCTCACGGGGCATCGGCGGTTCCTGGAGGACCGCAGCGCCTCCGATCGCTCCGTTGCCTCGGCACGGGAGTAGGCTCGAAGACACGCTCACCGCGCGTAACACCTCCCGGGAGGTTGCCGTGTGCCGACTGTTCGGGCTCCACACCGGAGCACAGCCGCAGACCTGTTCGTTCTGGTTGTTGAACGCGCCCGATTCACTGTCCCGCCAGAGCCACCAGCAGCCCGACGGCGCCGGGATCGGCACTTTCGCTCCGAACGGTCTACCGCATCTCGTCAGATCCGCCCTGGCCGCCTATCTGGACCCCGACTTCGCACGGGCGGCACAGGCTTTGACCGGTACAAGTTTCGTGGCCCATGTGCGGTTCGCGACCGAGGGCGAGCTGAGCGTGGCCAACACGCACCCGTTCGAGCAGGAGGGGCGGATGTTCGCCCACAACGGGGTGATTCGCTCTCTCGATGTGCTGGACCGGGAGCTCGAACGGCGGGGAGTGGCTGACCTGGTGCTCGGGACCACGGACAGCGAGCGGTATTTCGCTCTGCTGACCTCATATCTGCGGGAATCTCCAACAGATGTGGCGCGTGCCTTGCGACTGTGTTTGACCTGGCTGGCCGAGAACGTGTCCATCTACTGTCTCAACTGCGTGCTGGCCACACCGCAGGAGGTCTGGGCGGTGCGCTATCCGGACACCAATCCGCTGTGGTACCTCTCGGGGCAGAGTGGCACGGGGTCGCACCCGGCGCCGGAAGGCTTGTCGGAGGTGCAGCTGACCTCAAGGTACTGGGCCGTGGCCGGCCTGGACCCCACGATCAATACGGTCACCGTGGTCGCCAGCGAACGCATGACCGAGGAATCGCAGTGGGAGATGATCACGCCGGGCTGGGCGTTGCATGCCGGTCCTGGGGATTCCTTTGAGCTCGTCGACCTTGGGTTGGCACCGCCGGTGCATCAGATCAGTCATGACGAGCTCGGTCATGCGGCTAGGGCGCAGGGTACTGAGTGAGGCGGTTTTCCGTGGTGTGGTGCCAGGCTCGCTGCGTGTCGGGTGTGATGAACTTGCCTCATGAGGATTGTGTTGCAAACGGTGTCCAGGGCGTCCGTCACGGTGGAAGGTTCGGTGACCGGGGAGATCACCGGACCTGGACTGCTGGCTCTGGTGGGTGTGACTCACGAGGACACTCCTGAGACCGCAAAGAAACTGGCCGAGAAGATCGCGACGCTTCGCATTCTTCCGGGGGAGAAGTCCTGCGTGGATCTCTCGGCACCCGTACTGGCGGTCAGTCAGTTCACCTTGTACGCGGACGTGCGGAAGGGCCGACGGCCTTCGTGGTCCGCAGCCGCCCCCGGGAATGTGAGTGAACCGCTGTTCGATCAGTTCGTGGAGTACTTACGTGAGGCCGGTCTGTCCGTGGGTACCGGAGTCTTCGGTGCGTACATGGAGGTCGAACTGATCAACGACGGTCCGGTGACCATCATCGTGGGCAGCGACGACCTGGACCGCCCGCGGAGGCAATGAACCTTGAGCCTTCACGCGAGCTTTCGAAGGAGCGGGCGTGCGGTGCAGTCTCAGGTGACACTTCTACCTTCCGTACGGATGTATGTCGGAACCTCCCGTTAGTCGGTGCTGTGAGCAATTCGCTGTTTGACCTGCCGACCCGGACGAGCCTGACCGGGAGGACACTCCTGCGCCCACCCGCGGCCGTGGTCGAGCCCCTTTGGCCGTGCGAATGCGTCCGCGCACGTTGGACGAAGTGGTGGGTCAGAAGCATCTTTTGCGCGCCGGATCACCGTTGCGCGTATTGGCCGGAACTGATGCGGGTCCGGCCGGGCCGAACTCCATCATCCTGTGGGGACCCCCGGGAACCGGAAAGACCACCATTGCCCACGTGATCGCGCGAGGCCACGGCACCAAGTTCGTGGAACTGTCCGCAATCACGGCGGGCGTGAAAGACGTCCGCCGTGTAATGGACGAAGCCCTCACCGACCGCGATCTGCACGGGCGCAGCACCGTACTGTTCCTGGACGAGATCCACCGCTTCACCAAGGCCCAGCAGGATGCGCTGCTCCCCGGAGTGGAGAACGGTTGGGTCATCCTGGTGGCGGCAACCACCGAGAATCCGTCCTTCTCGGTCATCTCACCGCTGCTGTCCCGCTCGCTCATGCTCACGCTGCAGCCGCTGGAACGCTCCGACATCCAAGAGCTTCTGGACCGCGCGGTCGTTGATCGACGCGGCCTCAACGGAGAGATCACGCTCGCCGACGACGCCAAGAGCCACCTGCTCGACATGGCCGGCGGTGATGCGCGAAAGGCACTGACCTCCCTTGACGCCGCAGCAGGGGTGGCCTTCTCCCACGCTCAACAGGACACGGAACCCGCTCAGAGTAGCGAGGAGGCAGAGCGTGCCGCAGACTCTCCCGAGGAAGCGGCGGCTCCCGAGGAACCGGAATCCAGCGACGTCGGCACGGTGACCATCACGCTCGAACATGCGGAAGAGGCACTCAACCGCGCTGCCGTGCGCTACGACAAGCAGGGCGATCAGCATTACGACGTGATCAGCGCGTTCATCAAGTCCATCCGAGGTTCTGACGTGGACGCGGCCATGCACTACTTGGCGCGCATGCTCGAAGCGGGGGAGGATCCGCGGTTCATCGCCCGCAGGCTCATCATCTCCGCCTCGGAGGACATCGGCATGGCCGATCCCACGGCGCTGCAGACCGCCGTGGCGGCGGCCCAGGCGGTTCAGCTGATCGGAATGCCAGAGGGCCGGATCATACTGGCCCAGGCGGTCACCCACCTGGCCACGTCGCCCAAGTCGAATGCGTCCTACATGGCCCTCAACGAGGCCGTCGCGGACGTGCGTGCAGGGAAAGCCGGGCCGGTTCCTCTGCACCTGAGGGACGGTCATTACAAGGGTGCCGCGGCCCTGGGGCACGGTGACGGCTATCTGTACGCGCACGACCAGCCCAATGGGGTGGCCAGCCAGCAGCACCCTCCGGACTCCTTGGTCGGCAAGGACTACTATCACCCCACTCCGTACGGACATGAGAAGCCGCTGTCTCAGCGAGTGGCGATCCTGCGGAACATGGTCCGTGGTGAATAGCCGGCACCTTCAGATGGTTACAGAGAATCCTTGAGCACAGGGAAGAAGCGGTAGGCACTTGAAGGCCGGGCCTAAAAGGCTGGTAATTATCGATTTTATATGCACAATTAATTCATGACGCACATGAATCAAGAGATCCTTCGCCCCGTTGTAGTGGGTGCTTACGCGGCCATTCCATCGGATCAGAAGAACCAGGAAATGTTTTATGATCTCCTGGCACGTCACGGAAAGGCCACGGCACTAGAGATTCCGTTCCGGGATGGATTTGTGGATCCGATCGAATGGTTGGCCCGGCAGATGAGAGGACGCTTCACCCGATCAGTCATCACGCTCATACCCGGCACCATGGAAAGGGTAGGTGCCAGTGGTGTTTTCGGTCTTGCATCCCCCGACGAGGACGCCCGCCGCGCTGCGATGGACTACGTCCGTGCGGCCCGGCAGTGTGCCGAGGCACTCAATCAGCTGACGGGGGAGAAGTCAGTGGAGGTCATCCACGTGCACTCAGCTCCGTCCATGAAAGCGGATGCAGCGCAACTTGGGCGATCACTTGAGATGCTCGTATCGGAGCAGCCCAACAATTCCGAATGCTCGACTCGACTGGTTTTGGAACACTGTGATGCCTATGATCCAAAAATCAAAGGTGAAAAGCGGTTTCTTTCCTTGGACAATGAAATTCCGATTGCTAAGTCATTGGGAATGGGCGTGACAATTAACTGGGGACGATCTGCCGTTGAAGCTCAAAATTCTGACCGTCCGCTGGAACATGTTCGACAATTGGTATCGGAAGGAATGCTTGAGGGATTGATGTTCTCCGGTGCGGGTCGGGACACTAATGACTACGGAGCCCCGTGGGCAGATGCACACTTACCCCTCACGGGTGACGAACCTACGTCTCTCATGGATGAGACGGCGGTCGAGCAGTGTCTGGAAGCTGCCGGTGGCGCGTGCACCTATACGGGCGCGAAAGTGCAAGTGCCAACCGGCAGCTCGATCCAGCGTCGCGTGGACATGATCCGGAACGTGACCCGTTTACTAAGGACTTAGCCGCCGGGCCACCGCGGATCGGGGGTCCGGCGCGTGTCAGCTGTCCGTACTGCGCGAGCTCGTGAGCCACGTCAACGGAAGCACACTCAAAAAGAGCCCCTGCCACTCCCGCTCCCACAAGACGGCCAATCGGCCGTCGGGAAGCTGGGCCATTGACTGATACACATGATGGCGGGGATTCAGGACACGGTTGTGCGCCCACGTGGTGCCGTCATCGAAGGACATTCTGAGGACTCCGCGGCCCCGAAAAGGCAGCATTTGGGACGCATTGGCGAACACGACTGCTTCACGGCCGTCGTGTGAGACTCGGATCGCATTCGGTTGCGAAAAAATTTCGTCAATTTGAGCGACGTAGTCCACCTCCCCCCAGCTCTGTCCACCATCCGTGCTGACAGCGTGTGCGACGCGTCCCGACGGGTGTTGATTGCGCATGTACACGTGGACTGACCCGTCACACCCCTCAACGAGAGCCGATTCGTGCAACGAGCCCCGATCATCCTCGAGCTGTCGGGAGCTGAGTTCAACGTCATCGAGTTGTCGACCGTCGTTCGGAGACGAACCTCGCGTCCAGGTGGCACCAGCGTCATCGCTGAAGATGACGGCGCATGAGAAGGTTCTCCCTTCTTCGTGGTTGTAGTAGACGGGGAAGATCAGGCGACCGTGGTGTTTGCCGCGAGTCAGTTGAATGCCATTACCGGGGGAGGTCCCGAAGAATCGCATCCACTCCTCCTTGACCTGCGGTGTGATGTCTTCCGGATCGCTCCAGGTTTCCCCATCGTCGTCGCTATGGATCAGTAGCACGTATGAGGTTCGGGCGCTCAGCAGGGATTCGTGGGGATCCTCCCCGGTGGCCAGATGAATGTTGCCAGCAGGTTGCGAGTTCTGAGTGACGTTTCCGTCCCGGGCCACGTGGTAATCGGTGGCGGTGCCATCCTCGGAAATTACCGTTCCGTCGGTTCCGAGCAGATAGCGGTTACCGTGTCGGTCGGTCAGAACCATGCGACCTTGGTCGTCATATCCGGTGCCGGGTTCCACATTGGGTTGCCCGTAGCCACCGGGGAATTGATCGATCAGGACAAAAACTCGCCCCGTGTTCGAGTCCTGCACGATCACCGAGTCAATGACGGACGCCGCTGTTCGCCCGCTTCCGGGGTATTCGAGAAGAACCTTCGCTTCCTCCCATGTGGCTCCGCCGTCCATACTGCGACGCATGACGAAATTGATGTCATTGGGACTGTCATTGGCGATGCTGACCCGCTGATCGGCACCCGCTAGGACGACACCCGATTCAAGGGTTAACAGGGCCGGAATTCGATAGCTGCGCGATCCATCCATCCCGGTGTCGAAGAGAGCTTGAGTGTGGATCGGCTCCACTGATGCCAATCGTTTGACTTGGTGATCGGAAAGTACGGAGTCGTAGATCATGGCGGACTGTGCTTCGCCGAAGAGCCGGGTGCCTTCCACATCGGCACCCACCACAACTCGTTGTACGTCTCCGATGTCACGGAAGAACGCAGTGCCAGCGGAATGCAGTGTCTGAAAACCGTCGACGAAAAGCTCGAGAGCGCCTCGTCCACTGACCAACACCACATCGTGCCAGTCACCGTCATCCCATCGGCCTCGAGCGCGGATGTCGGCCACCACGTCGTCTCCGGAAGTCACTGTGTAGGTGATATCTCCGTCTTCAATGGCAAGAGACAACCGTCCGTTCGATCCCTCTGCCTCGATGATGGTTCCGCCCTGTCCTTCACCGCGGGTGCGGTACCGTGCGCGAATTGCCCCACCGTGCAAGGAGCCGCATCGTGTGGCGTCCCGGGGCGCGAGCTCGGCCGCAGCAAACTGGATCAGGGGAGAAACGGTCAGGGATTCGGCCACGACCGCAGTGTTGGCAAGGGGTGCGCCCCAGACAGTGACCCTGGAAACCTGCATGATCCGGCGGGGATCCACCGTGAGCGAAGAAACTTCTATGTCGCTGAACCACGCGTGAACGGTGGCGGAGAAGGCCTCGTAACCATCAACAAAGAGATGCGTCCCGGTCTCGTCGACGGTGAGGGCGACGCTGTGGGGCTGCGCATCGTCAATGCCGATGGAGTCTTCCGCATCCAGTTGCCGTGTTTCATCGTTACATCGAATCCAGCCGTTTATCCTCCCTCCGGTGACTTCCAGAGTGATCCGTCCCCGCTTACCCCGGGCATCGAGAAGCGGCCCGTCAATCGTGGTGCTGAAGTCGATATGAACCGTCCCCTCCACGTCGGATCCGACCATTGACCTGCATTTCTCCAGGGAACCCGCGATGTCTGCGGTTCCTCGCCTGATATCCAAGCGGACGGGGGGAGTGGTGTTTTCGTAGCGCATCGAGGGCAACCCTTCATAGTTCGTGCGTCCCGCTTTCAGCATGGTTCGACCGATCGAACGTCGCGGGCGTTTCCATCGAGATCAGCCGTAGGATGTCTGATGTTCTCAAGTAATGTACATCACATCAAGTGCCACTCGCCGCTGGAATGCGCAGTTTTCTACGGATTTGGCCGAGGGTCTAGCGGGGTCAGTCAACCTCGTGTACCGTCTCGATGCTAAGGACATCCGACGTCCTATTTCTTATCCGCCGCCCCAACAGATCACTGGAGGTCCAGATGACGGCGCAGCCGAAGACAACGACGCAGGTGCCGTGGTGGCGGCAACTCGACAGAACTAAGTGGAAGGCATTCTTTGCCGCGTGGCTCGGAGTGGTGCTGGACGGTTACGACTACGTCCTGATTTCCTTCGCCCTGGCAGAGATCATTCGAACCTTCGACCTGACCTTGTGCAGGGCGCATCACTGGTCTCCGCCGCCTTCATTTCCCGCTGGATCGGTGGCTTGATGTTGGGCGCCTTCGGGGACCGGTTCGGACGGAGGCCGGCCATGATCGTATCGATGGGGCTCTTCGCGGTCGCGTCCGTGGCCATGGCTTTCGCCCCGAGCTACGCCTTGCTCTTCCTTTTCCGCCTCATAGTCGGTTTCGCCATGGCAGGGGAGTACTCCACATCGGCCACCTATGTGATCGAGTCTTGGCCCAAGCACATGCGCAACAAGGCCTCCGGCTTCCTGCTGTCCGGCTTTGCATTCGGCGTGATCCTGGCCGCTCAGGTGGATAAGTACTTGACTCCGGCAGTCGAGGCCTGGCATCCGGGTTGGGGTTGGCGAGCTTTGTTCCTCACGGGCATTGCTCCGATTTTCGTGGCCTTGTACATGCGCAGAAATCTGCCGGAAGCGGATGAATGGGTACAAGCGAAACGAGAGCGGACACGTGACCGGGAACCGGATGCGTTCCACGTCTTGTTCTCGGGCAAGCGCCGGATCCTGAACATCTTGGGCGCGGTGCTCGCGTCCGTGGCTCTGATGTTCATTTTTGCCACGGACCTGGTGCCGGGGTGGGCAGTTGTTGTCCTTGCCGTGGTGCTGGCTGCGATCTTCATAATTTTCATTGCCCAGTTCGACCCCAAGCGATGGATTATCGGCGTCGCGATCATGGTCACGATCTTCGCGTCGTTCATGTACACCTGGCCGATTCAGGGACTGCTCCCGACCTACCTCGAGGGTGTGGGTTATGACCCCGGAGCTGTCAATAACATTGTGACTTTCGCAGGTCTGGGCAACGCCATCGGGTACATCGTTGCGGGATTCGCGGGCGATGCCATCGGTATGCGGCGCTGGTACGTCATCAGTCTGTTCATTTCGCAGACCCTCGTTTTCCCGCTGTTTGTTCAGGGCGGTGAATTCGTGATCCTCGTTTCGGCTCTTCTCTTCTTCAACCAGATGTTCGGTCAGGGAGTTTCCGGTCTACTGCCCAAGTGGGTCGCGAGTTACTTCCCGGTGGAAAGACGCGCTGCCGGGTTGGGATTCTGTTACAACGTCGGCGCGCTCGGTGGTGCGGTAGGCCCATTCCTCGGAGCAAATTTGGCCAATACCTACGGCCTGGGAATGGCGTTGGCGGTTCTGTCCGTCGGATTCGCCCTCATCGTGATCTTGTCCATCGGGCTGAATGTGCCACGTCGACTTCAGAGCATGGTGAACCGCGACGCGGTCCGGCCCGAAGACGGCAATGACGAAATAGTCGATCAGGCCTAAACAGACCATCTTGTCGGGGAGAAATCACGTGGCCGGTGGTCCGGTCTGATTCTCGACCTTTACAACGGACGAGGTACACATCATGAACAAAAGAATTGAACGCCGAACTTTTCTCGGATCATTAGGCGCCCTGGCGAGTCTGGGTCTGGTCGGAGGGGAACGTATGTTGAGCCCCGCGGTCGCGGTCCCGAAATCGCACGCCATGGCTGTGCTGCACCGTGGCATCGTGGATTCCCGTTTCTTCCGCATCCCGTTCTTGCTGGCAACTCAGTCCGGCGGGCTCATCGCCGGATCTGATGCCAACCGATCGACCACAGGGGATTCGGCCGACAACATAGATGCAGTGATCCGTGTTAAATCCCGGGCCGGAGAGGGGAGTCTGGCGGAAGGGTGGTCAATCCCTCACGTTCTTGCTCCCATCGATATGAAGGACTTCGCGTCGAATTCGGAGTATGCGCAGGAAAGTGCCTCGGTCATTGACGGGGCGATCGTTCAGGACCGGGGCACCGGGCGCATTCTGCTGTTGATCGACCTGTTCGCCTGGAATGGCGGGGTGTTCGAACATCTCAACGTTCTTGCGGACAGGAGTGTCCGCGGTGGGCGCACTCGGCCCTTTCCCCTGGGCGACGGTTTTGCCAACGTCTCGGGCAGACCGATGCTCCTGCTGTCGACACAGAATGTCACCGGTGATGCCGACGGCAAGATCGGAAACATCAACTTGAACACCGACCGCTCCAAGTTCGCCATGGTTGCCGATCTGGATGGTGAGCGAGATGCCGACGGTCGGGTGAGGATCTTCAATCTTGTGGGAACGCCACGGCCATATAGTGAAGCGGGCGTTGACGATTCCAACTTGAGTCTTGGTGAGCCCACTGGATTTACGCTTGACAATGATTTCGTGGTGCATCGCCACGGCCAAGCATTGACCGTGCCCCAGGCGGGGACATCCGTTGCCGTTCCGATGAGGATTTTCTACAAGAAATCGGTTTTGCAGGTCTACAACACCAGCCATATTGCGCAGGTATTTTCGGATGATGACGGACAGACCTGGCAGATGGGCGACTGGTCACGCACGAATTCCGTTCACCTGACTCGCGCTACAGCTTGCTGGCACCCGGTCGGTGTATCCAAATTGAGCAGGGCGTGCATGCGGGCCGTCTGGTGGTACCGATCTATACGCAGATGGCGACCGGGATTGAGGCCGTTGCGGTGGTGAGCGACGACGGCGGCGCGAGGTGGACACGAGGCGAACCCGTTCCAAGCGACGTCGCCATGCACGAGACGGCGATCATCGAGGCAGCACCGGGTGTTCTGCGGAGTTTCCACCGACATGCGGCGAGCACCGGAGGAAAGGTGCTCAGCGCCGAGAGTCTGGATGGTGGAATGACGTGGTCGAAACCGCAGTCTGCCTTCGGCGACCTGGGTGCGGGCGTCTCATGTCAGGTTTCGGCATTGTCCTTGCGGCAACGTCTCGTCTCGAAGGAGACCGGAGAGCGGCTGCCAGCCCTTGTGGTCATTACCCCCATGGACCGAGCGCGCAAGCATGGAGTGGCCCACCTGGGAGTAGTGCACACGGCCGACGATGGAGAGACACGAACACGTGTGGAATGGATCAGTCACGTGGAAATCACGGATCCCACCACGCTATTCGCCTACTCGTCCGTGGATCAGCTGCAAGACGGACGACTTCTTGTCCTCTTCGAATCGTCGACAACGCAATCGTGGGCCGATGGTCTGCAGGCCATGTACTTGCAGGAAATCCGCCTGCCCTGACAGTTAGGAATCGTGTTCGGCCAATGCCCGCTGGAGAGGTCGGTAATGCTCACGTACCGCCTCCCGGTAGGCATTGGCGTCGGCCGCCTTGAGCGCATCGAGCATCGCCTGGTGCGCCCGCACAGTGTCCAGAATGTCCCGAGCGGGTCGGATCCCTAATTCGGGCAAGGCTGCGGTGTGCACCTCCCAGAAGGCCAGGACCAACTGATGAATCAACTCATTGCCCAACGGAGTCAGCAGGGCCGAGTGGAATGCTGAATCGTCCTCAGCGAAGGACTCTCCCGCGTGGGCGCGCTGTTCCATTCGCTGAACAATGGCTTCCAGCTCGGTGTGATCCACCGTGCGGTGAGCCTTGATCAAATCATCAGTGATGAACAGATCCAGCGCGATGCGCACCTGCACCACTTCCCGTAATGTGCGCAGGTCGTTGTGGAGGTTCATGCGTGCCCGAAACATCAATCCCGAGATCAAGGGCGCCAGGGACATCTGTCCCACGAACGTACCGTGGCCGTGTCGCACGTCCACGATGTCGAGTGAAGCCAGAACCCGAATGGCTTCGCGGATGGACGAACGGGACACACTGAGGGCCTCTCCCAGTTCGACTTCCGTCGGCATGGGATCGCCCGGGCGGAGTCCTTGCGAAATGATTATTTCTTGGACCTGATCGGCAACCACCGGACGAGTTTCGTTCCTTGAGGCTTGGCTCACCGTTCTCCCCCGATCGGATACTGCCACACCTGCGGGCTCAACCCCTGACGATCCGAGAAAACCGTTTCCGCATGTGATGGCTCATTAAGATGTCTGACGTTGAACTCTAGATGAGGCGTTTCGTCTCAAGCAAACACACCGTGAAGTAGCGGTTCCATGACGACGCTAACGTTGATGCCTCCCGTGATACATCAGACGTTGGCGGTCGGTCCGGGCGGTTCGAGATGGTCCAAAACCACTTTCGCCGTGAGGTCGTCGATGACCAGATCGGTCACGGCTCCGGAACGCAGCGCACCGACGATCCCTCGCACCTTGTGTCGACCGGAGACCACACACAGACGCCGGGGAATCCGCGCCAGGTCGGACGGAGTAGGACCGGAGGCCCTGCGGTTGACGTCAATATCCGCGTAACTTCCGTCCTCGCGGATGAAGACCGTGCAGATGTCGCCGACCACGCGGTTCTCGTTGAGGCTCCGCAGTGCCGCCTGGGTGAAATGTCCTTCCGTGTACACCTGGGACAGCACGGGACCGTGAAAGGCACCCACACTGAACACGGCCAGGTCCACGGCCGAGCGGACGGCCAGGATGCGCCGGACTGAGGACTCTTTCCACAACAGGGTGCGGGTCTCTTCCAGGTCGAAGAACGCCGGCGTGGGGAACGGGTAGAGCTCCGCGTTGAAGGCCCGGGCCATGGTCGAAAGCAGGGGAGCGGACGTCCCCGTCCCCGTGGTGCGCGGACCCGCGGCCCCGTTGAGCTGGACCACCGTGACGTCCTGGACGTGGGACTGTCCTAGATGGGCGGCAATCGCGGATGTGGTGGTACCCCAGGCGACACCGAGGATCGAACCGTCCGTGACCCACTCCGCGAGCAGGTTGGCCGCGTAGCGGGACGCGGCCTCCAGCCGTTGGCCACTGTGCGAAACCCGTTGCGTCCCCGCGATGTGCGCTGTGACTCCGAAGAGGTCGTTGAAGCGCCGGGACAGGCGATCCGGCGGATTCTCGGGCGGCCGCAGCGAAATCTTGACGATGCCCCGGCCTTGGCCTCCGAAAGCATCCGCGACACGGTGGAGCGCGAGATCCCGAACCGGTCCGCGACCGCGCCCATGGTCATGTCCTGGACGTAGTAGAGCTCCGCGACTTGATAAAGCAGTGAATCGTCGTGCATGGCCCCTTCTCCTGACTGCACGTATGTGCAATTAGGTTGAGCATACGTGCATTGAGGGGGCATGGTGGTGCGCATAACTCGGCAATGGGACGTAGATCACATGTCCCGCCGTAGCGTTGTCTTTTAAGAATCCACGCAGCACACCCGTACGCACAGGTTGAATGAGGTAGATCCCGTGAGAACCACAGTCTTGAATCCCGAATCCCGCCAAGCCGCTCTGCGCGAGATGGCCAACGGTCCGGAGCTGGACGTCCTGGTGATCGGCGGTGGTGTCACGGGTGCGGGCGTCGCTTTGGATGCGGTCACTCGCGGCCTGCGCACCGGCATCGTGGAAGCGCAGGACTGGGCCGGTGGCACGTCCCGGTGGTCGTCCAAGCTGGTTCACGGCGGGCTGCGTTATCTCCAGCAGCTCGACTTCAAACTGGTCACGGAAGCCCTTCACGAACGTGAGCGACTGCTCTACACCCTGGCGCCGCACCTCGTGAAGCCAGTGCCGTTCCTCTACCCGATCCTTCACAGGGTGTGGGAACGCCCCTACGTGACGGCGGGCATCGGGCTCTACGACACGCTCGCACACGTCGGTTCCAAGGTCGCCTCCATGCCGTTCCACCGTCATCTCTCCGAACGCGGAGTTCAGAAAGCATTCCCCAGCATCAAGCCGGGTGCCATGGTCGGCGCAGTCAAGTACTGGGACGGCCGCGTGGATGACGCGCGCCTCGTGCTCACTCTGATCCGCACCGCCACCGGCTACGGCGCGCTCGCAGCCTCCCGCACCAAGGTCACAGGGCTGATCAAGAACGCCGACGACGCCGTGGTCGGCGCGCGGGTCACGGACCTCGAGACCGGCGACAGTTTCGAGATTCGGGCCCGTAAGGTCATCGCGGCCACGGGTGTGTGGACCGAAGAGACCCAGGACATGGCCGACACGGACGGTGGACTCAAGGTCCTGGCGTCCAAGGGCATCCACATCGTGGTTCCCCGCGAGCGCATCAAGGGCGAGGTGGGCCTGATCCTGCAGACCGAAAAATCGGTGCTGTTCGTGATCCCGTGGGAGCACTACTGGATCATCGGAACCACCGATACGCCCTACGAACAGGACATCTCCGCGCCCGTGGCCACGGCGGCGGACATCGACTACGTGATCGAGCACGCGAACGTGGTGCTGGACGATCCTCTGACCCGCGAGGACGTCATCGGCAGCTTTGCCGGTCTTCGTCCGCTGCTGCAGCCGGGGGTCAAGGACGGTACGGAGACCGCATCCACCAAGGTCTCGCGCGAGCACACGGTGCAGAAGTGGTTCCCGGCCTGATCTCCATTGCCGGTGGCAAGCTGACGACTTACCGCATCATGGCCCAGGACGCCGTGGACTTCGCCCTGGGTAAGGACCGCGCCAAGGACTTGCCCTCCGTGACTGAACGGACCCTGTTGCACGGCGCCGACGGCTACGTGCCCCTGACACGGCAAGTGGAGCAGATCAGCGACCGCTTCGGGTGGACTCCGGACATGGTCGAGCATCTGCTGAATCGCTACGGCTCGGCGATTTCGGAGATCGAGGCCATCGTGGACGAACAGGCAGATCTTGCTGAACCCCTCAAGAGGGCCCCGGATTACGTGCGTGCCGAGATCGTGCAGGCCGCCCGCAACGAGGGGGTCCTGCACCTGGCGGACGCATTCCAAACACGCACGCGCATGAGTTACGACCAGCCCGACCACGGGCTCGCAGTGGTCGATGAGGTGGCCGACTTGCTGGCTCAGGAACTCGGCTGGGATGCCGAGCGCAGAACCAAAGAAGTCCAGGCTTACCGAGACCTCTGCGCGGCCGAGGACGCCGCCGCGGAGACCACCGACGACACGGCAGCTGCAGCGGCACGCGCCGCGGCGCCGTCGTTGAACTCCCTGTGAGTGGAAGAACCAAGGTTCCGGATGTCCACGGAACCACCGGTGAACCCGAATAACCCCACGATCCACCGGTCCGCACGGACCTCCTGAAGAAAAAACGAGATTGAAGGAGTCATTCAATGACTGCATTGACGGCGCTGCTGCCGATGGAGACAGCAGCAGAAGTGGTGCCTCTGGGCACGGTGTTCTGGTCCGAAGTGCTGGGTACCGGCATGCTGACTCTGCTCGGTGTCGGCGTGGTGGCCAACCACCTGCTGGGTAAGACCAAGGGCAATGCCGGCGGCTGGCTGATGATCAACTTCGGTTGGGGCCTTGCCGTGTTCGCCGGTGTGTTCGTGGCGTGGCAGTCCGGTGCTCACTTGAACCCCGCTGTGACGGTAGGTATTTGGGCTTCCGGAGCGGATGAGTATGCACCGGGCGTGGCCGTCACGGCGGCCTCGACTCTGGTGTACTTCGCGGCCGAATTACTGGGTGGTTTCCTGGGCGGCGTTGTCGCGTGGATCGCGCACAAGCAGCACTACGACGAACCCCTGGATCCCGCGGCGAAACTGGGCACCTTTGCGACAGGACCGGAGATCCGCTCGTACGGGTGGAACGTGGTGACGGAGGCTATCGCAACCTTCGTGCTGGTGTTCGTGATCCTCATGTTCGGCGGAACGCCTCGGGTCTGGGCCCGCTGGCCGTGGCTCTCATCGTGGTCGGTATCGGTGCCAGCTTGGGCGGCCCCACCGGCTACGCCATCAACCCCGCGCGTGACCTCGGTCCCCGTATCGCGCACGCCATTGTTCCCATCAAGGCAAGGGCGGCAGCGACTGGGGCTACGCCTGGGTTCCGATCGTGGGCCCCATCCTGGGCGCACTGATCGCCGGCGGCGTGTTCCAGATCTTCCCGGCCACTAATTTCTGATCCACGAACTACCCACCACAACGATGTGAGGAGTTTTCATCATGACCAAGCGAGCGAGCACCAAGAGCAAGAAGGACAACGGGGGTAACGAACCCCAGTACGTGATGGCCATCGATCAGGGCACCACGAGTACCCGCGCCATCATCTTTGATCATTCGGGCAATATCGTCAGTGTCGGACAGCAGGAGCACAAGCAGATCTTCCCGCGTGCTGGCTGGGTCGAACACGACGCCATGGAGATCTGGCGCAACGTGCGCCGCGTCGTGGCCGATGCGCTGGCGGAAACCGAACTCACCAAGGACGACATCGCCGCGGTGGGCATCACCAACCAGCGTGAAACCACGGTCGTGTGGGACCGCAACACCGGTAAACCCGTCTACAACGCCATCGTGTGGCAGGACACCCGCACCCAGGCGATCGTGGATGAATTCGCCAAGAACGGGGGAGTGGACCGCTTCCGCAAGCGCACCGGCCTGCCCCTGGCCAGCTACTTCGCGGGTCCCAAGATCAAGTGGATCCTGGACAACGTGGACGGCGCTCGCAAGAAGGCCGAGGCCGGCGATCTGATGTTCGGCACGACCGACAGCTGGCTCGTCTGGAACATGACCGGTGGCACCAACGGTGGTGTGCACGTGACGGACGTCACCAACGCCTCCCGCACGCTGCTCATGAACATCGAGACCCTCAACTGGAACAAGGACCTGGCGGACGCCATGGACGTTCCGATGTCCATGCTTCCGGAGATCCGCTCCAGCAGTGAGGTCTACGGCAAGGGCCGTTCCCGCGGCTTTGTCAGCGGTGTTCCGATCGCCGGCATCCTGGGTGACCAGCAGGCGGCCATGTTCGGCCAGACGTGCTTCAAGCCCGGTATGGGTAAGAACACCTACGGCACCGGCAACTTCCTGCTCATGAACGTGGGCGAGGAGCCCGTGCAGTCGGACAACGGTCTGATCACCACGGTCTGCTACCAGATCGAGGGAGAGAAGCCGGTCTACGCACTCGAGGGTTCCATCGCCGTGACCGGTTCCCTGGTGCAGTGGGTGCGCGACAACCTGGGTCTGATCAAGGACGCCAAGGAGATCGAGGGCCTGGCCAAGGACGTGGACGACAACGGTGGCGCGTACTTCGTGCCCGCGTTCTCCGGCCTGTTCGCCCCGCACTGGCGCCCGGACGCCGCGGTGCCTGGTGGGTCTGACCCGCTACGTGCGTAAGGAACACATTGCCCGCGCAGTGCTGGAGGCCACCGCCTACCAGTCCCGCGAAGTGGTCGAGGCCATGAACAAGGACTCCGGCCAGGACCTCGTGGAACTGCGCGTGGACGGCGGCATGACCGCCAACGAGCTGCTCATGCAGTTCCAGGCGGATCAGCTGAACGTGCCGGTCATCCGACCCAAGATCACGGAGACACTGCGCTGGGCGCGGCCTACGCTGCGGGTCTGGCAGTTGGTTTCTGGACCGATCTGGACGAGATCACCGAGAACTGGGCCGAGGACAAGCGCTGGAAGCCCAACGGCAAGACCGAGGACAACGACAAGCTGTTCCGCAACTGGGGCAAGGCTGTGACCAAGTCGTTGGACTGGGTGGACCAGGACGTCGACTGAATCGGCTATAGTTGATCGCTGGCTGGCAAGCTGCGCTCAGTCATGACCTCTTCACCGTGGCACCCTCACGGTCGGGTTCATCTGAGCCAGCTGTAGGAAAGACGGATTGCGGCTGATCCGCTCCTCTCCCGCCCGGGACCGATTCCCGTGCGACGGAGGCCAGAACCACACAGATCGGTTCACGCACCACCGTGCGTGCGCCGTCGACCGCATGAAAGGCAACATGGCTAACAACGCATTGCGTGCGCGCCGTCAGGTGCGCAAGTCCCGCGCCCTCGGTATCGCACTGACCCCGAAGGCCGAGAAGTACTTCGAGCGTCGCCCGTACGCTCCCGGTGAGCACGGTCGTGCCCGCCGCAAGCAGGACTCGGACTACAAGGTTCGTCTGACCGAGAAGCAGCGTCTGCGCGCTCAGTACGACATCCGCGAGAAGCAGATGCACCGTGCTTACGTGGAGGCCAAGCGTCAGGACGGCCAGACCGGTGAAAACCTCATCGCTCTGCTCGAGACTCGCTTGGACGCCCTGGTGCTGCGCGCTGGTTTCGCTCGCACCATGGCCCAGGCCCGCCAGGCCGTTGTCCACCGCCACATCATGGTGGACGGCCAGCGCGTGGATCGCCCGTCGTTCCGCGTGCGCCCGGGTCAGATGATCCACGTGGTTCCGCGTTCCGAGAAGATGGTTCCGTTCCAGGTGGCCGCTACCGGCGCCCACCAGGATGTCCTGCCCGACACCCCGGGTTACCTGGACGTTGCGATCGATCGTCTGCAGGCAACGCTGACCCGCAAGCCCGAGCGCTCCGAGGTCCCCGTGACCTGCGAAGAGCAGCTCGTGTCGAGTACTACGCTCGTATGGCGTAATGCTTTTCTCACGCTCGTCCGTTTTCGGGTGAGTGACGCACACAGCCCGCGGCTTCCGGCCGCGGGCTGTGTGTGTTTTCCAGGGCGGCTGACCGGGCGGATGAACCGCAAGCCCCCAGCAAG
Organism: Kocuria atrinae C3-8; assembly: GCF_000286355.1. Taxonomy (GTDB): domain Bacteria; phylum Actinomycetota; class Actinomycetes; order Actinomycetales; family Micrococcaceae; genus Kocuria; species Kocuria atrinae_A. Next base: position 22,141 of record NZ_AJXN01000059.1, read on the forward strand.
GTTGGGTAGAGTTTCTCTTCGGTTGTGCCACGAGATCCAGCAGGTCTTGGCGCAGCCGACAGCCAGGACAAACAACGAGAGGTACAGGTCGCCCCATGGACGGTGGAGATATCGCGGGACTCATTGCCGCGGGCGTGTTTGCGGTGCTCGTGGGCTTGTTGGCGGTTCCGATCGTCAAGCTCGGTCGCGTATTCGATGAACTGCGCCTGACCATCCGTTCGCTCAATGACGGCACCACGCCCTTGATCGACGAGGTCACCCGCACCGTGTCCACTACCAACACTCAGTTGGAAAAGGTGGACGGCATCACCTCTAACGTCTCGGACGCTTCGGCCAACGTCTCGGCGCTCTCCTCCCTGGTCGCGTCCACGGTGGGTCAGCCGCTCATCAAGGTCGCGTCGTTCTCGCACGGCTTGCGCCGAGCCTTCACCCCCCAGCAGGGTCCCGGCTCCACCGGTGCCCAGCAGGCGGGTGCTTCACCCTCCCCACAACCACACCACCGCCGACGGCGCTCCCGGCCCGACCAGCGCCACGTCACCAACCGCAGGCCCCACCTCGGAGCCCACGGCTCCCCAGCAGCCGGCATCCGAGCGAACCACCCGGGTGAACGATCAAATCTGAGCTCCACCGGAGCATCGCATTGGCCCGAGCCACGTGAAGTGTTGAGTCGGACCCGAAGGGACAAACCATGGGAATGTGGTCCAAGCTGGCGCTCATCGCCGCCGGTGCCATCGCGGGAAGCGTAGCCACCCGCGTAGCCAACAACCCGCAGGCGCGAGAGGCGATCGCCGGGCAATTGGAGCGGCGTCGTAGCTCCGAAGTGCAGTTGCGCTCCGGTTCGGCCGTGCAACGCCTGCAGGCCGTGGGCGGGTACCTGCAAGAATTCGCGGCGCGCGTGAAGTCCGGAATGAACGAACGCGAGGCCGAATTGCGCGAGCAGTTCGGCGTGCGCACCCCGGTCGACCACACCGCCAACCACCCAGGCTCGAGCGCCACACACTGTGGTGGGCACCCAAGACAACGTAGAATCCACCGAGATCATCCATCGCGGTCAATCGTCAGAAGGAAATAACCGGTAATGCTCTCACACGAGATCACCCAACGCTGGCTGAGCTATTTCGAAAGCCAGGGTCACAAAGTAGTGCCGTCCGCCTCGCTGGTGTCCAACCAGCCGGGCGCGATGTTCACGATTGCCGGCATGGTGCCGTTCATCCCGTATTTCCTGGGACAGGAAACCGCGCCCTACCCGCGCGCCACCTCGATCCAGAAGTGCATCCGCACCCTGGACATTGACGAGGTCGGGAAGACCGCGCGCCACGGAACCTTCTTCCAGATGGCAGGCAACTTCTCCTTCGGCGACTACTTCAAGGAAAAGGCCATCCCCATGGCCTGGGAACTGCTGACCACCCCGCTGGACAAGGGTGGATTCGGGCTGGATCCCGATCGCCTGTGGGTCACCGTGTACGAGGGTGACCAGGAGTCCTACGATCTCTGGCGCGACGTGGTCGGCATTCCGGAAGAGCGCATCCAGCGCATGGGCCGCGACGAGAACTACTGGGACACCGGTCAGCCGGGTCCCGCCGGCCCCGACTCCGAGATCTTCTACGACCGCGGCGCCCGCTACGGCAAGGAGGGTGGACCGGCCGTCGATGACGACCGTTACATCGAGATCTGGAACCTCGTGTTCATGCAGTACCAGCGTGGCGAGGGTAACGGCAAGGACTACGAGATCCTCGGCGACCTGCCCAAGAAGAACATCGACACCGGCCTGGGCGTGGAGCGTCTCGCCATGTTGCTGCAGGGCGTGGAGAACTTCTACGAGACCGATCAGGTCCGTCCCGTGCTCGACGCCGCCGCCAAGCTCTCCGGCCGCACCTACCGCGGTACCGAGAACGCGGAGCAGGAAGGCTACGAGGACGACGTGCGTATGCGCGTGGTCGCCGACCACATTCGTTCCTCGCTCATGCTCATCGCGGACGGCGTGACGCCGGCCAACGAGGGCCGCGGGTACATCCTGCGCCGCCTGCTGCGCCGTGCGGTGCGTTCCATGCGTCTGCTGGGCGTCACCGACCCGTGCCTGCCGGTGCTGCTGCCCGCCTCCCGGGACGCCATGAAGGGCGTGTACCCGGTGGTCGCCGACGATTTCGACCGCATTTCCCGCATCGCGTACGCGGAGGAAAAGGCGTTCCTGAAGACCATCGAGTCCGGTACGGCACGTCTCGAGCACGCAGTGACCCAGGCCAAGACCGAGAAGCGCGTGGTCAGCGGTGCGGATGCGTTCGCCCTGCACGACACCTTCGGCTTCCCGATCGACCTGACCCTGGAAATGGCCGCCGAGGCCGGCGTCTCCGTGGATGAGAAGGCTTTCCGCGGTCTGATGACCGAGCAGCGCGAACGCGCTCAGGCGGACGCCCGCGCCAAGAAGGGCGCCATGGCGGATCTGTCCGAGCTGCGCCGCATGCTCGACGACCACGGTTCCGTGTTCACCGGTTACACCGAGCTGGTCACCCAGACCTCGGTGCGTGCCGTGCTGTCCGAGGGCGTGACCGTTCCCGCCGCCAGCGCCGGGGAGCAGGTGGAGATCGTCCTGGAGGAAACCCCGTTCTACGCTGAGGCCGGTGGCCAGGCGGCTGACCAGGGTGTCATCGAGGGACCGGATTTCTCCCTGGAGGTGCTGGATGTCCAGCAGCCGGTCAAGGGACTGTCCGTGCACCGCGTCAAGGTCACTTCGGGTGAGGTCACCCAGGGCGCCGCCGTGACCGCGCGTGTGAACTCCCGCCGCCGCCACGACGGCGAGGCCGCCCACTCGGGTACCCACGTGGTGCACGCCGCCTGCACGAGGTGCTCGGCCCGGACGCCGTGCAGCGCGGTTCCTTCAACAAGGAGGGCTACCTGCGCTTCA
>NZ_AJXN01000060.1 GCF_000286355.1 Kocuria atrinae C3-8
TGCCGGCCTCGCGGATGCGCCACAGCGCGCGCCTCGGCGGGGTCGCTCACGACTACGGAATCCACCACGGTCTCCTCGACCAGTGCGGGGAGTTTCTGGGCCGCTGCGAAGGCTTCTTCTTGAGTGTCCGCGCCGACCTCACAGTAGAGCCAACCGCCACCCTCGGGGAGTTCACCGCCGGCGTTCTCCTGACCCTGGCGGGTGCGCAGTGCGGTGAGGAGGTCCGAGCCCATACCCTCGATGGTCGTCACGCCGGGCACGCGGAACTTGGGCGCGGCAGTGGCTGCCTCGATAGCGTCCTTGAAACCGAGGACTGCCAGTGCGGTGAACTTGGGCTTGGCGACCAGCTTCACCTTGAGCTGGGTGATGATGCCGCACGTGCCCTCGGTACCGGAGAAGGCCTTGGCCACGTCAAAGCCGTTCTCACCGAGCAAGTACTGGAGACCGTAACCGGAGACCTGGCGCGGGAACTGACCCAGTTCGGTGCGCAGTATGGCCAGGTGCCGGTCGCGCAGTTGCTTGAGCTGCGAATCCAGGGCGGGGTCCGAGGTGCCGCCGGCCTCCAGGGTGACTTCACGTCCGTCGGCGAGCATGACCGTGACCGCCACCAGGTTGGATGCGCTCGTGCCCCACGCGACCGAGTGGGAGCCGCACGCGTTGTTGGCCACCATGCCGCCCACCGTGCAGCGCGAGTGGGTGGAGGGGTCCGGGCCGTAGGTGAGGCCGAATTCGCTCGCGGCGTCACGCAGTTGATCGCAGATCACGCCGGGTTCGATCGTGGCGGTCCGTAGGTCCGGGTCGATCTCCAGGATGCGGTTGAAGTACCGGGAGGTGTCGATGACCAAGCCGTCACCGATCGCGTTGCCCGCCACGGAGGTTCCACCGCCGCGGGAGATGACCGGCCAGCCCTTGTCCTGGGCGGTGGCCAGCAGCTCACGGATCTCCTCCACGGAGCGCGGTTCCGCCACGGCCTGGGGGAGCCTGCGATAGATGGAAGCGTCGGAAACGTACGCGGCACGAGTGGTCAGATCATCCCGGAGAGCAGTCATGGTCTAACTTTCGCGTACCCGCCCCCGGGATTCCAATTAGGTCACCTTTCTTCCGTGTCGCGGGGTGCTGCACAGACAACGACGCCGCTCGCGAACCTTCGTGAGGAAGGCAGGCGAGCGGCGTCGACGGGATCTACAGCGGGTGACTCACCACTCCGGGGCGATGATGATCTCGGCGCCCTCAAGGTCCTCGTTCCATTCGACCTGGCAGGTCAGACGGGAGTTGTCGTGACGGGTGTCGTCGAGCATCTCCAGGAGGTCTTCTTCCTCCTCGTTGGTGCCACCGGTCTTCACGAACGACTCCTGATCCAGGTACGAGTGGCACGTGGAGCACGAGGCGTTGCCGCCGCAGGTCGCCAGGATGGGGAATTTGTGACGGGTCAGAGCCTCCATGAGGGACTCGTAGTCCTTCCACTCGACGCCCTCGGTGCGCACGCCGTCGCGGTCGGTCACATTGATCTTGATGCTGCTCACTCGGGTGGACCTCCTACAGTTACGACCCGTTGTGGATTCTCAGAACTAGGGGCCATTCTACGGTTGCCGCGCCCGGCCGAGGCCAACGGTATTGCGAAGTGTGATCAGTCCCCCATGCGGCGCACGGTCAACGCCTGGGCCACGCGTCCGATCGGGCCGTTCTCGTCGAAGAGTTCGGAGTGGGTCAGGCCCACGCCACCGGGGCCGATTTCCACGTTGGTGTCCAAGCCCACCCATTCGGAGACCGGCTCACGGATCAGGTGGATGGACAGGTCCACGTTGGGGAACGCCCACTTGCCGGGCTCCACGCGGGGTGCGATGCCGTTGGCGGTATCGATGGCACTCACGAAGCGAGCGGTGTGCGAGGACTCCTCGCCCTCTACGACCTGATGCTTGATACGCAGCCACCCCGCGGCACTTCCGGGGCGAGGTTCGCGAGCCAGGTGAGCCTCCAGCGTGGCGATGAAGCCACCGGCCCACGTCTCGGTCATGTCCACCGGCGGGCACTCCTTGACCGGAGGCAGGGGGCGGATTTCGCCGCCGGCCACGTCCTGGGTATCCGAGGTCTTCAACCGCCACATGCTCAATCGGATGCAGTCACGGCCGCCCGCGCTCATGGTCGCCTCGAGCAGCTCAATGGTCTTGCCGGGGCGCAGCACGCGGGTGTGCACCTCGATGTCACCGCCGGGGATGAAGCCCAGGATGTCGTAGGACAACCGCACCGGGATCACGTCTTCGCGCGGGTGGTTGCGTTCAATTTCATGGACCATCAAGCCCGACGACGCCGCCATGTGCTGTTCCAGCGGGCTCCACGCACCCTGCGTGTACACCGTGGTCCGGAAACTGTGGTCCCCGGTCCGTACGTAGTGGGCATCGGGGACGTCCTCCCCATTGGCGCCGAGGTGCTGGGGCTTGGGCTCGCTGGTCATGCTTGAGGTCCTCCTGCAAGGTGGTGTTTGTGTCCTGAGTTACACCTTAGAGTCCCTCACCGAGTTCACCGTGCACCGGGGTGCTTGTTAGCTATCAGGCGAGAATCGGCGGGCGCGGTGGCCGCGTATGCGTACTCGGCGGCGTCGGACAACTTGGCTGAACGAATGAGGGAAACAGCTTTCGGCACGACACTCTCGATCCCTATAGGTGACTTGTGGACTCGGCATACGGCGATCGATTTTCGGTAGAGACCAGAATGACTGCCTGCCGTCTCATCAACGGTACGACCCACTCGTCCGGAGCGGTTGCACATTGATCGACGGAATCACCAGAATTCCGGGAGTTCTTGGTTCTAACGTCGACCAGAATGCAGCGGGCCGGGGGTCAGGGTCGGAGCGTCGATCAGGGTGCAGGGTGCAGGGT
>NZ_AJXN01000061.1 GCF_000286355.1 Kocuria atrinae C3-8
TTCAGGAAGGAACACGGCGTAGTGACTGAAGAACGTCCAGCTGAATCTGCGGGGGACCAGCCCGAGCAGGAGCCTTTGCGCCCCCGCCGCTCGTCGCGTTCCTCAGGAGCACGCAGTGCCAAGAAACCGAACTCGGCGTGGAGCTCCGTCAAGGAGATCCTGATCGTGGTGGTTCTGGCCATCCTGATTGCCTTCATCGTCAAGACCCTGTTCGTCCGGGGTTTCTACATTCCTTCCGGTTCCATGGAGAACACCCTGGAGCTCGACGATCGCATTTTCGTGAACGTCATGAGCGCCAATCTGGGCACCATCGATCGCGGGGACATCGTGGTCTTCGACGACACCAAGAATTGGCTTCCGTCCCAGCCCCAGGGCAGTGACGGACTCGGCGGCGCGATTCAGAGCGCCTGTCCTTCGTGGGCATCCTGCCGGACAGCGGTGACCAAGCACTCGTCAAGCGCGTCATCGGTCAAGGCGGGGACACGTGGTCTGCTGCGACGCGGACGGAAAGATCAGCGTGAACGGCACGGCCCTGGACGAGACCTACGTGTACCCGGGCGCAGTTCCCTCTGAGATTCCGTTCGACGTGATCGTTCCGGACAACCACTTCTTCGTGCTGGGCGACCACCGCAACGCCTCCGCAGACTCCCGCGTACACCTGGCCAACAACAACGCGTTCATCCACAAGGAAGACATCATCGGCACCGCGTTCGTGATCGCCTGGCCGCTGGACCGCTTCCAGATCCTGCACCACCCGGACCAGGTCTTCGCGGACGTCCCGGCCACCGGCTCCTCCGACAACTGATCGTGGCCCCACGACTCACCACGGATCCGGGTCTGGATCTTGAGCGCGAGCTCGCCTCTCAGGGGCTGCGGTACGTGGGCGGCATGGACGAGGTGGGCCGCGGCGCGCTGGCCGGCCCCGCGAGCGTCGGGCTCGTGGTCTTCGACGCCGCCGCCCTCGACAGCGCCGACCCTTCCGCTTGGCACGGGTGCGGGATTCCAAGGCACTCACCGCCAAGCGGCGCGAGGCGCTGGCACCGGTCATCAGTTCATGGGCCGCAGCCTGCACTATTGGGCACGCGCAACCCTTCGAGATCGACCGGCTCGGGATCAGCGCCGCTTTGCGACTGGCCGGACTCAGGCACTCGCCCAGGCGGCGTCGTCGGGGATCACCGTGGACGGGCTGATCCTGGACGGCTCGTACAACTGGCTGCTCAGCGAACCCGTGTTGGGGCAGGATCCCGATCCCTGGGGTGTGCCGTCGGTGGTGCGCACCCTGGTCAAAGCCGACGCCCACTGCGTGTCCGTGGCAGCGGCATCGATCGCCGCCAAAGTGGAACGCGATCGCATGATGCGAGAGTACGCGGGGGAGTACCCGGCGTATGGCTGGGAGTCGAACAAGGGCTATGGGAGTGCCGTCCACCGGGCTGCGATTCAGGACCACGGTGTGACGCCGCTGCATCGGGTGAGTTGGAACCTGGGGATCTAGTGCTGCCCGAGTTTCGGGGCATCCGAACTGCACAGGCCCAGGCTTGCCATGGTGCTCTCCGCCGTGGATCGCCACGATGGTTCCATGACCGCACCTGCTGTTTCCTCTGCCGCTCCCGATCCTCCCGCCGCTCACATCAGTACGGGCCGTTCGGGGGAAGATCTGATCGCCGATCTCCTGTCCCGTGCCGGCTGGCACGTGTTGGACCGCAACTGGCGGGCTGGACCCGGGCGTGATGCGGTGCGCGGTGAATTGGATATCGTGGCCGAGCGGGCGGGTACGGTGACCATCTTCGAGGTCAAGACCCGCACCGGTTCCGGATTTGGCCACCCCGCGGAGGCCGTGGGGCCCGAGAAACTCAGGCGCCTTCACCTGTTGGCCCGTGCATGGGCCTGGGACCACGGGCACGCGGAGATTCCCAGTGTGGACGTGGTCTCCGTGCATTGGCCCGCCGGAGATGCCCCGCGCGTCGAACACCTGGGGTCGCTCAGCTGGCACTGAACTCGAAGGTCACAATTTGATGGACTTCCCGCGTGCTGAGTGACATTGCTAGGTCAACGTGTCACCGTAGGTCGGGGGTCGAATAAGGCACCCTGAACAGCCGATGATCAGTGAGGGCCGCTTGGTGACATTCTCTTTGCCACGCCAGCGAGCTTTCGGTGCCCTGATGGCCGCGGGTCTTCTCGTCACGGCGCTGACGAGCTGCGACGGTGGCGAAGAACGGGCTCCAGAACCGTCTGCCTCTGCATCGGCAGAGAACTCTGCGGCAGGGCTGCGCGGGGGGACCTTCAACGCGAGTCTGCCGTCGGGGGCGTCCGTGCGGATCACGTTGCCTGCCACGCCACCTCCGGATGAAGACGTGGAGAAGCTGCGCAAAGACGCGGGTATCGACCGCGCGCTGTACGCCAAAATCAGCATCGACAATCGAGAGGGTCGCCAACCCGTCTCCGTGAGCCGACTCGTGTTGACCGCCGAGGACGGCGCCATTTACCGCCTCGATGCGCTCCCCAAGTCAGTACCCGGGTGGTCGTCTGATCAAGCAGAAAACGGGGATTGGAAGAACGCCGGTGGTGACCGGGTCTCCGAGGAAAAAGCTCGGGACATTGATCGGCGCGTGGACGACACCGTGGCCAAATACACCGGCGACGTTCCCGTGGGTGGCCGCGGCGACGAAATCCTCGTGGGTGACCTGAGCCGTCTCCCCGCGACCTTTGCGAGCATGGAACTCATCCCGTCCATGGGCGACTCCGAGGAGCGGGCCGTGCGTCCGAGCCCGGACAGCGGTAACGAACCCGCAGCACCCCGCCCTGCGTCTCCCGCGGACCCCGAGGCCCCGGATTCCCCGGATGAGGAACCGCCCGCGGACGGCGGACCCGATCCGAGCTCCGATCCCGCCCCGGAAGAGCCCACGGATGCGCCAGCGCCGCCGCAGGACCCGGTTCCGTCGGAACCCGGGGACCAGCCCACCTCGGCACCTGAGGCCGGAGCTCCGGAGATCCCACCCGCTCCGTCCGTCCCCGCGCAGGCGGCGGGGGAGCAGGAACCGGTGCAGCCGTAATTCTCCGGCTACCAGCGATCCGGTAACCAGCTTTCCAGCAATCAGCTCTTCGGCCACCGTGCGGTCCGAACTCTAGAACTGCACAGCCGACTATTTGCTCTGGGTTACGTGACTGTCCAGCGTCATGGTGTTGTCATGTCCAGACACTCGCTTTTACAAGCCGATCCTCATGCACTTCGAAGCGCCCTCAGATCACTTCTGAGGAGGGCCGGGCGATGACGGGATTCGCGCGGACCAAGTCCGTCGCGTTGGTCGGATTGGACGGCCACGTGGTGGATGTCGAGGCCGATATCGGTCATTCACTGCCGGCGTTCAGCATCATCGGCCTCCCGGACCAGGCCGTGAACGAATCCAGGGAACGCATTCGGGCCGCCGCGCGCAACGCGGGTGTGAAACTTCCCGCCCGAAAGATCACCGTCAACCTGTCGCCGGCCACGCTTCCCAAACGGGGCTCCCATTTCGACGTCGCCGTGGTCATGGCGGTGCTCACAGCTCACGGAGCCATCCAGGCCGCCTCGGACACCGTGTATTTGGCCGAGCTGGGACTGGACGGGTCCCTGCGACCCGTGCGGGGCGTGCTACCGGCCGTGCACGCGGCGGTGCTGAACGGTCACTCGACAGTGGTCGTTGCGCGTGAGAATTACGAGGAAGCCCGGTTGGTCTCCGGCGCCAGGTCACCGCGGTGTCGCACCTGGCCGAGTTGCTCGTGATGCACGGCGCAGATCCGCAACTGCTGAACCGCGTGCCCGTGGCAGGCGATTCACCTGGAGGTCCCGGGGAGGTCTCGGAGAGCGCCGAGCACCCGGACCTGCGCGATGTCGTGGGACAGATCGAAGGTCGACAGGCCTTGGAAATCGCGGCCGCCGGTGGACACCACTTGATGATGGTTGGACCGCCGGGAGCTGGGAAAACCATGCTCGCCGAACGACTACCGGGGATCCTGCCGGATCTCGATGACCACCAGTCACTGGAGGTCACCTCCATTCACTCGCTGCGAGGCGACACCAGATGCTCCGAGTTGATCCGCCGGCCACCGTTGCAAGCCCCGCACCACAGCATCACCACGCCGGCATTGTGCGGTGGCGGTAGCGGTATTCCCCGTCCGGGGGCCATTTCACTGGCGCACCGAGGTGTGCTGTTTCTCGACGAAGCACCTGAGTTCGAGCGCCGCGTCCTGGACACGCTGCGCCAACCGCTGGAGTCCGGGACGGTGACCATCGCACGGTCACAGAACGTGTCCCGCTATCCGGCCAAGTTCCAACTCGTGCTGGCGGCGAACCCCTGCCCGTGCGGACAAGCGGAAGGGGTGGGCAACCGATGCACGTGTAGCGCTCACCAGAAGCACCGGTACTTCAACAAGCTGTCGGGCCCGCTCGTGGACCGTGTGGACCTGCAGTTACGAGTCCCCGCCGTGACGTACCACGAACTCAACTCCGCGCGTGGTGAGCCGCCGGAAGACAGCGCGCCCGTCGCCCAGCGGGTTGACGCCGCCCGAGGGGCACAACGCGAACGGTTGAACCGCTACGGTCTCCAGCTCAACAGTGACGTTCCCGGTTCCCTGCTGCGCAAAACCCTGTCCCCGGAACGGCAGGCCGTGCAGTCGCTGAAAAAGGCGATGGACAATCACACCCTGACCGCGCGCGGCTTCATCAGGGTGCTCCGGGTGGCCTGGACCCTCGCAGACCTGACCGGTGCCAGTTCTCCCACCTCGGAGCACGTGCAACTCGCCCTCTTCTTCAAGACCACGGTGACCTCATGAACCCATCAACAGAGCCCCGGGAAGCCACCTCCGAATACCGGGACGATCTGCGCCGGGCCAGGGTTCAGCTGTCCCGTATCTTTGAGCCTGCGGACCGTGCGGGAATGGCGCTCTTGCACTGCCTGGGACCCATCACCCTTCTCGAAACCGTGACCTCGCATGCGTCGCCTCCGGCGTGGTTGCTTCAGAAACTGCCATCGGCCATGGCCACGTGGGGCCTGCGCAGCAAACCCGCCGACCTGGGCGCCGCTTCGAGGCCTGGCGTTCCAGGCTGCCGGTGGTGGAACCGGATACGGATGCCCGTAACGCCCACTCCCTGGGCGCGTGGATTGTGATTCCGGAAGATGCTGATTGGCCCGAACAACTCGACGACCTCGGCTTGAGCCGCCCATCGCGCTCTGGGGTCGCGGGGATCGAACCAAGCTCTCCGGCCTTGCCCACAGTGTGGCCGTGGTGGGTTCGCGCAATGCCAGTGCTTACGGTGCCGCCGTGACGAGGGACATCACCCACCACGTCAGCGGCGAGGGATGGTGCGTGATCTCGGGTGGAGCCTACGGAATCGACGCCGCGGCGCACTCCGCCGCGCTGACCGCGGGCACGGGTGAGCCACCCACCGCCGCCGTGCTGGCATGCGGGGTGGACAGGTTCTACCCGAGCGCCAACGCGGGTCTGCTCAGCAGGATCGAGGAATACGGGCTCTTACTGAGTGAAGTGCCGCTCGGTTGCTCACCCACGCGATACCGCTTCCTGCAGCGCAACCGACTCATAGCGGCGCTGTCCCGCGCCACGGTGGTCACTGAGGCGGCCTGGCGTTCCGGTTCACTCAACACGGCCCACCATGCCGAAGCATTATCGCGAGACGTCGCAGCCGTACCCGGAGATGTCCTGAGCGGTGGGTCGGCGGGTTGCCACAAGCTGATTCGAGAAGACCACGCGGTGCTGGTCAACAACGGTGCTGAAGTCCTGGAACTACTCGGGCCTCTCGGGAACGACGCCACCGTGGGAATCGACGCCGCGCAGGACAGCATGGCTCAGCGACCAGAGGACTCGCTGGAACCGCATCTGCTGCGCCTCTACGACGCCCTGCCGCTGCGCCAGGATGCCGATCCGTCCCACCTGTGTCGAGTGTCCGGTTTATCACCCACAGAGGTGATGACCGGGCTCTCCACGCTGCGCTCGCGTGGGCTGGCCACTGACTCCCTGTTGGGATGGCGCCGAGTACGCTCAAAGAATGGCCCCGCACCATCCCGAACATGAACCGTCACAGGAACCCGCCCATGATCCGATGCAGGGTGATGAGCCCGCAACGGCCCTCACCTCAGACATCGTGCTGTTCGCTCGCCACCTCCGACACGAGAAGGCCAGGAGCGAGCACACGGTCCGCTCCTACATCGGCGACTTACAGGAACTGTCCGCATGGATGACAGCTCATGGCCTGAAGAGCTTGGAGGATCTGGACCGGGAATCCCTGCGAGGTTGGTTGGCCCAGCGGCACCAGCGAGGGCTCGCCCGCAGCTCAGTGTCCCGGGGAATCGCTTCGGTGCATACGTTCTGTCGATGGGCGGTGGACAACGGGCGCCTGGACCATGACCCGGCCGCGTCCCTGAAGGGACCGAAGAAGGGCCAGCACCTTCCCGAGGTCGTCAACGCCACCGCGTTGTCCGACATGCTCGATGGCCTGGCCGATACGGCCCAACAACCTGCAGAGGATGATCGTCAGGCGGCACTGGCAGCGCGGGACTGGGCGTTGATCGAAATGCTCTACGCCACCGGTGCCCGGATCAGTGAAGTGGTCAATCTCAATGACTCGGATATCGACCGGAGCGCCGGGGTGATCACTGTGACGGGTAAGGGAAATAAACAGCGCCGAGTACCTTCGGAGAACGGGCGGGGCAGGCACTGGAGCTGTGGCGGCGTCGAAGTGAAGTCATCGCCACCGAGAAATCTGGCGAGGCAATCTTCCTGGGTGCACGCGGAGGTCGAATCGATGCGCGAGTGGCCCGCCGAACCGTGGCCGATGCCCTCCGCACCGTGCCGGACTCGCACGCGAGGGGACCCCACAGCCTCCGGCACAGCGCGGCAACGCACCTCCTGGACGGGGGAGCGGACCTTAGGAGCGTGCAGGAGCTGTTGGGCCACTCCACGGTGGCCACCACCCAGATCTACACCCACGTCTCGGTCGAACGACTCAAGGCTGCGTACTCGCAGGCTCATCCGAGGGCATGACATGTTGGCGGCGCAACGGCTTTAGGTTGACCCGGTCACGTCGCTACTGAACAATGGGTGCCAGCAGTCATACGAGCTGATCCACCGGCCTCGAATCCGCGAGAAGAGCTCATGGTGGCTGCACAACAATTGAATGTGTCTGCGGTGGTGAGCCGAAGGACTCCGTGCAGGGCGTTGGGGAAGACGTACCTACATGACGGAGGAACAGGCTATGTCTTCACCAACCACCCGCGGTGTGCTGTATGTGCACTCCGCACCCCAGGCGCTGTGCCCCCACATCCAGTGGGCTCTGGAGTCCGTTTCGCGACAGCGAACGGATCTTGAGTGGACCCCTCAGAACGCTGAGCCGGGCGCATGCGCGCGAACTCGAGTGGTCCGGGGTCGCTGGAACGGGCGCGCTGCTGGCCTCGGCCCTGCGCACCCTCGGACGTGTGCGTTTCGAGGTCACCGAGAACCCCAGCCGTGGCAACGACGGCTCCCGCTGGTCGTTCACACCGGATCTGGGGATCTTCCACGCCACCACGGACGTGGCCGGCAATATCGTGGTCAGTGAGGACCGGATCCGTTACGCCTACGAGGCTGCCGCCGGAGATCCCACCTTGCTCCTGACCGAACTCTCGGTGGCACTGGGTGAATCGTGGGACGAAGAACTCGAACCCTTCCGCCACGCGGCCGAGGGTGCTCCCGTGCGCTGGTTGCACCGCGTCAGCTGAGCTACGGCACGCTGCACGGGGTGAGTCGCAGCGCGGCGCACTGCTCATGAGCTGCAACAGCTCTGCCTGAGCGACTAACGCTCAGAGAGCTTTCGACGGCGCCCGCAACAGTCACGCGCTAACGTCACAAGAACCCACTGAAGAGCCCCGGCTCGCACCGCTTTCCGTCAGCGGTGAGAGCCGGGGCTCTTTACTTCTCAGTCGGTAGCCGACTCCTAGACGGAGCGGAAGGCCGCCACGGAGTTGTGACCGCCAAAACCGAACGAGTTGGAAATGGCCACCATGTCACCCGAGGGCAGATCGCGGGCCGTGGTCACCACGTCCAGATCGATCTTCGGGTCCTGATTGTCCAGGTTGATGGTGCACGGGGCAATGCGGTTCTTGAGCGCCAGGATGGTGAGCACACCTTCCACCGCACCGGAACCACCCAGCAGGTGACCGGTCATGGACTTGGTGGCCGAGACGGCCATGTTGTCCACCTCGGAACCGAACGCGGCGCGCAGGGCACCGGCCTCCGGGATGTCACCCACGGGCGTGGAGGTCGCGTGCGCGTTGACGTGCTTGATGTCGGAGGGCTCGAAATCACCCGAGACCATGGACTCCCGCAGAGCGCGCGCCGGGCCACCCTCATCTCCGATGGCCGGAGACGTGATGTGGTGCGCGTCCGCGCTGAGACCCGCACCGGCGAGCTCGGCGTAGATCTTGGCGCCGCGAGCTTGGCGTGCTCCTCGGATTCCAGGATGCACGCGCCCGCGCCCTCGCCCATGACAAAACCGTCACGGTCGATGTCGAACGGGCGAGAAGCAGCCTGGGGATCGTCGTTGCGACGAGACAGGGCCTGCATCGAGTTGAACGCGGCGATGGTCACGGGGTGGATGGCGCTTTCGGCACCGCCCACGATCACCACGTCCGCTTTGCCCTCGCGAATGAGGTTGAGGCCCTGGTAGAAGGCCTCGGTTCCGGAGGCGCACGCGGAGACCGGGGTGATGGCGCACGCGCGTGCCTTGAACTCCATGCTCACGGATGAGGCATTGCCGTTGGGCATGAGCATGGGAACGGTCATGGGCTTCACGCGGCGTGCGCCCTTGGCCTGCATGGTGTCCCAGGCGTCCAAGAGGGTCCACACGCCACCGATACCGGTACCGAAGGCAACGCCCACACGGGTGGGGTCCACCTCGTCACTGGTGTCTGCGTTGTCGCCGGAGAACCCGGCGTCGTTCCAGGCTTCGCGTGCGGCGGCCACGGAGAACTGTCCTGAGGGGTCCAGGCGCTTGGCCTGGACGCGGGATACCGCCTCTTCCGAGGGGGTGGGGGCGGTTGCGCCGATGCGCACCGCCAAGTCGTATTGTTCGACCCAGTCATTTTCCAGGGCGTGAACACCGGAGACGCCCTTGAGAGCGTTGGCCCAGGTTTCCTGGACGTTTTCACCGATGGGGGTGATGGCTCCCAAGCCGGTGACAACTACTTTGCGGGACATTATCTGCACTTCCTCGTGTCCGGGATCGCATGGGTTCCGGGCGCTGGCCGCGGCCAGGGGTCCGGTAGACGAAGCGCGGCGTGCGGGTGACCCTTGTGAGGTCTACCCGGCACGCCGCGATTCATCGGGGGCTCAGGCCTGAGCGTTGTCGATGAAGTTGACGGCGTCCTCGACGGTCTTGAGGTTCTTGACCTCTTCGTCGGGAATGGTCACGTCGAACTTCTCTTCAGCGTTGACCACGATGGTCATCATGGAAATCGAGTCGATGTCGAGATCGTCGGTGAAGGACTTGTCGAGCTGGACAGCTTCGGTCTCCAGGCCGGTCTCTTCGTTCACGATTTCTGCCAGGCCGGCCAGGATTTCGTCTTTGCTCGCCATGGTGGCTTCCTTTCTCTGGGGTCGCGCTACGCGACCTTGCTATTGAACGACGACGCTCTGGTGAGCTGTCGCTGTGGTTCGCACCGAAACTTCCGGAACGATCCAAGAACATAAGGTGTGCGGTCTAACCCTACGACACCTCACTGGCGGGTTTACGGCAGTAACACCACTTGTGCGCCGTAAACCAGACCCGCACCGAAACCGATCTGCAGCGAGGGCTTTCCGGACAATTCCGGATGCTCCGCGAGCAGGCGGTGAGTGGCCAACGGGATGGAGGCAGCCGAGGTGTTACCGGCGTCCGCGATGTCGCGGGCAATGATGACCGACTCGGGCAGCTTGAGCACCTTGGCCATCTGATCGATGATTCGCATGTTGGCCTGGTGGGGCACGAATGCGGCCAATTCCTCGGGGGCCAAGCCGGCGGCGTCGAGCGCTTCCTGAGCAACGCGCGCGCCTTCCCAGGAGGCCCAGCGGAACACGGTCTGACCGTCCTGGCGCAGAGTGGGCCACATGGTGGCGTCCGGGCGCATCTCGCCGGTCTCCGGGTCCGTGAGGTCCTTGGAGAACGTGCGTTCGCCGCCCTGCTCCACGGTCAGGATGTCCGTGAGGGGGTGAGTCATGCGAATGGCGTCCCACTTGGAACCGTCCGAACCCCAGACGGAGGGGCCGATGCCGGGCTCGTCGGAGGGGCCGATGACCGCTGCACCGGCGCCGTCGCCGAGCAGGAACGAAATGGAACGCTCACCGTTGTCGATTACGTCCGAAAGCTTTTCGGCACCGATAACTAGAACGTTGGTGGCCGCACCGGAACGCACGAGCGCGTCTGCCTGGGCGATGCCGTAGCAGTAGCCGGCGCACGCTGCGGACACGTCGTAGGCGGCCGCCGGAGTCGCACCGATGCGATCAGCGAGCTTGGCTGCCAACGAGGGCGTCATGTACGGGAAGGTCACGGTCGAGACGATGATCGTGCTCAGCTGCTCACCGGTGAGGCCGGCGTTCTCCAGCGCTTCACGGGCGGCGTGCTCAGCCATCTCCAACACGGAGACGTCCTTGGGTGCACGCTTGCGAGTGTGAATGCCGGTGCGCTTGACGATCCACTCGTCCGAGGACTCGATCCACTGGCACACGTCGTCATTGGTGACCGTCACGGAAGGACGGTAGGCACCCATACCCAAAATCTTGGAATGGGCGTTCGGGATGTTCTGCTTAATGGTCGCCACGAGAGGCTGACTCCTTACCTGGTGCGAATCCGTTGCGTGCTGCGCGATGGCGAGGCACCGTTGTTAGCTCAGAATACTCCGAGCCGCTTCAAGATCCGCGGGGTCGTTCACAGCAGTTGCCTGTGCAGACTTCAAGCCGCGCTTGGCGAGTCCAGCCAGGGTGCGGCCGGCGGGAGTTCAATGAGTCGATCGACGTCCAGTTCGGCCATGGTGTCCATGCACGCATCCCACCGCACGTGGCGGCAGACCTGCTCCACGAGGGATTCGAGAACATCGGTTCCCGAGCGGATGACCGAACCATCGAAATTGGTCAGCAGCGTGTGTGCGGGATCCCGCGGGGACAGTTGCGGTGCCAGCTCACGCAGAGGATCCAGCGCGGGGGCCATGTGCTCGGTGTGGAACGCTCCGGCCACCTTGAGGGGAATCACCTTGGCGCGGGCCGGGGGATTCTCCTTGAGCGCATCGAGCTGCTCCAGGGTGCCGGCGGCAACCACTTGGCCTCCGCCATTGGCGTTGGCAGGGGAGGTGCCGGCGGCTGCGATGGCTGCGGCGACGTCGTCGGCCTTGCCACCCAGGACCGCGGCCATGCCCGTGGGCGTCGCCGCGGCGGCCTTGGCCATTTCCGTGGCGCGAACGCGGACGAAACGCATGGCGTCGGCTTCGCTGAGCACACCCGAGAGAGCCGCTGCGGTGATCTCACCGACGGAGTGACCCGCGAACACGATGTCCTCACGGTCCTTCCAGGAGTCGGCCAGCAGGCGACCGGCCAGCAGACCGGCGGCCACGATCAAGGGCTGTGCCACAGCGGTGTCCTTGATGGTTTCCTCGTCCGCCTCGGTGCCGTAATGGGCAAGATCGAGTCCGGCGGCCTCGGACAACTGCGCACATGTTCTGGCACACCGTCCACGGTCAGCCATTCGCGGAGGAAACCTGGTTTCTGGGAGCCCTGACCCGGGCAAACTACGGCAATCACCACCCCATTCCATCAAATCGTGAGTGCAACGGGGGTGTCCTGGGCCACCAAGTGGCGTGTGCGGCTTTGTGTGAGTCCTACAAACCCACGTTATTGGGGCGAGTTCAGGCGCCCGCGACCATGGCGCAGTGCAGTACAAATGCGTCCCTGGGGATCAGTGGGTCCCATCCGGTGATGTCGCACACCCTGCGCAGCCTGTACCGCACGGTGTTGGCGTGCACGAACAACTCCCGGGACGTGGCCTCGAGCGAATTACCCACGCTGAAGTACGTGCTCAAGGTATCCACGAGCCCGGTCGAGGAACTGGACAGCGGTTCCCACACGGCGTCGACCATTGCGCGGAGCGCGAGCGGATCGCCCGACATGGCGCGCTCGGGCCACACGTCCTCGGAGTCCACGGGCCTGGGGGCCTGGGGCCACGCCGACGTCGCTCGGAACCCCGCCGACGCACGGTCCGCCGAGTACTTGGCATCGAAGACGGTGTCCACGGAGGGGCCGAAAACCACGGGCCCCTCGCCGAACACGGACGCGAGCTTGGGCAGCGCGCGCCGTGGGTCGGAGACACCGCCCAGCACGAGGATCAGGCGGTCGGTCTGGATCGAGACGAGGCATTCCGCAGCGTGGCGCGTCGCGGAGCGGCGGATCTTGTCCACGCTGCCGGGACCCGTGGTTGCCGGGGCGGTGCCCACCATGACCGTGACCTGACCCTGGTCCGTCCAGCCGAGGGCGGCCACGCGGGAGCGGATGGAATCCGAACGGTCACCGCGCAAGATTCCATCCACGACCAGGGATTCCAGGCGGGCATCCCACGAACCGCGGTTCTCGGCCGCCTTGGCGTAGACGTCCGCGGCGGCGAACGCCACTTCACGGGAGAAGCGCAACACGGCCTCGCGCAGCGCACTTTCGTCGCTGGGCTGGGCGAGTTCCGGAACCTTCTCCTCCACGACGTCCACCACGATGCGCAGTACCTGTAATGCGTTCTGCAAGGAAATGGAGCGAGTGAGTTCGGTGGGCGCTTGCTTGAAGACTTCGGTGAGCACCCAGACCGGTTCCTGGGGATTCTCGTACCAGCGCACGAACGAGGAAATGCCGCGCTGAGCCAGCAGCCCGAGCTCGGATCGCTCGTCCGCGCGCAACTGTGAGAACCACGGCAGCGACGTGCTCAGGCGCTGGACGGCCACGGTGGAGACCTGGCCCAGATTCGCCTTGAGATTGTCCAGCGTGCGCGGGTGGGGGCTTCCGGCGGGGCGGTTACGCAGTGGCCATGTCACTCGTCGTGAGGAGCGTTGTCTTGAGGGCGCGGTGCCCTTGGAATCGGAAGCCATGGAACGAGGTTAGTGCATCGAAAACGCCGATGCCCGCCCACGAAATTCGTGAACGGGCATCGGCGTCATCTGCGGGTGACGGTCACCGGGAATGGGGTCCCGGGGACCGTTACCGCGACGTCGGGGAGATCAGGCCTCGCCGCCGGCATTGCCGGAGGTGCCGGCGTTGGGGTTGAGCAGGTCGTACTTGTCGATCGCCTGGGCCGGAGCGGACCAGTCCACTTCGCCGCGCTTGGCCAGCATCTCCAGGGTGCGCACCACCATGGAGTGGGCGTCGATCTTGAAGAAACGACGAGCACCGGCGCGGGTGTCCGAGAAGCCGAACCCGTCCGCACCCAGCGAGGCCCAGTCGTTGGGCACGTACTGGCGGATCATGTCCGGCAGGTCGGAGGCGAAGTCGCTCGTGGCCACCACGGGACCGGTGGCACCGGCCAACGCCTGAGCAACGTAAGGAGTGCGGGCACCCTCGTTGGGGTTGAGGAAGGCCTCTTCCTCCGCAGCCTGAGCGTCGCGGCGAAGGTTGATCCACGAGGTCACGGACCACACGTCCGCGGAAACGCCCCAGTCCTCGGCGAGGATTTTCTGCGCTTCCACGGCCCACGGCACGCCCACGCCGGAGGCGAGCAACTGGCACGGGGGCCCTCGTTCTCGGCCGGCTTGACAGGTAGATGCCCTTGACGATGCCCTCGACATCCACGTTCTCCGGCTCGGCTGGCTGGTGGATGGGCTCGTTGTACACCGTGAGGTAGTACATGACGTTGTGGTCCTCATCGCCCGTGCCGTACATCTGCTCGATGCCGCGCTGAATGATGTGCGCGATCTCGTAGCCGTAGGCCGGGTCGTAGTGGATCACTGCGGGGTTGGTCGCTGCCAACAGCGGCGAGTGACCGTCCATGTGCTGCAGACCCTCACCGGCCAGCGTGGTGCGGCCGGCGGTGGCACCAATGATGAAGCCACGCGCCAACTGGTCCGCGGCTGCCCAGAACACGTCACCGGTGCGCTGGAACCCGAACATCGAGTAGAAGATGTAGAACGGGATCATCGGTACGCCCTGGGTGGCGTAGGAGGTGCCGGCAGCGGTGAACGCTGCAACGGCGCCGTCCTCGTTGATACCCGGGTGCAGGATGACGCCCTGCTCGGACTCCTTGTAGGCGAGCATGAGTTCGCGGTCCACGGAGAGGTAGTTCTGCCCGTTGGGGTTGTAGATCTTGGAGGTCGGGAAGAACGAGTCCATACCGAAGGTACGGGCTTCATCGGGAACGATCGGCACGATCCGCTCACCGAAGTCCTTCTCGCGCATCAGGTCCTTTAAGATGCGCACGAAGGCCATGGTGGTCGCGGCGAGCTGCTTACCGGAACCCTTCTTCGCGGACTTGAAGCCCTTGTCCGAGGGAAGGGTGATCTCCTTTTGCTCGTGCGGGCGGTCCGGGGTGAAGCCACCCAGTTCCTTACGCCGCTCGAGCATGTACTTGATCTCCGGCGAATCGGGGCCCGGGTGGTAGTACGCGCGCCGTACAGATCCTTTTCGAGCTCTTCGTCGCTGATCGGGATGCGCATGCGATCGCGGAAGGCCTTGAGGTCCTCCAGAGTCAACTTCTTCATCTGGTGCGTTGCGTTACGCGCCTCGAAGTGCGAACCCAAGCCGTAGCCCTTGATGGCCTGCGCGAGAATCACGGTGGGCTGACCCTTGTGCTCGAGCGCAGCCTTGTACGCGGCGTAGACCTTGTTGTAGTCGTGGGCGCCGCGCTTGAGGTTCCAGATCTCGTCGTCGGAGAGGTCCGCGACCAGTTCCTTGGTCTCGGGGGACTTGCCGAAGAAGTGATCGCGCACGAACCCGCCGGACTCCGCCTTGTACGTCTGGTAGTCACCGTCCAAGGTTTCGTTCATGATGCGGACCAGGTCGCCGGTCTTGTCCTTCTCGAGCAGGGCATCCCACTCGCGACCCCAGACGACCTTGATGACGTTCCAGCCGGCACCGCGGAAGAAGGCCTCCAGTTCCTGGATGATCTTGCCGTTGCCGCGAACGGGCCCGTCCAGGCGCTGCAGGTTGCAGTTGACCACGAAGGTCAGGTTGTCCAGCTTGTCGTTGGCGGCCAACTGGAGCAGGCCGCGGCTTTCCGGCTCGTCCATCTCGCCGTCGCCCAGGAAGGCCCACACGTGCTGGTCGGAGGTGTCCTTGATACCGCGGTTCTGGAGATAGCGGTTGAACTGCGCCTGGTAAATGGCGTTCATGGGACCGATGCCCATGGAGACGGTGGGGAACTGCCAGAAATCGGGCAGGCAGCGCGGGTGCGGATACGAAGGCAGGCCTTCGGGAGCCTTGGTCTTCTCCTGGCGGAAGGCATCCAGCTGTTCCTCGGTGAGGCGGCCTTCCAAATACGCGCGTGCGTAGTTACCGGGGGAGGAGTGACCCTGCCAGAAAATCTGGTCGCCGCCGCCCGGGTGCTCGGGTCCACGGAAGAAGTGGTTCAGGCCAACTTCATAGAGGGTTGCCACGCCGGCGTATGAAGAAATGTGACCGCCCACACCGATTTCGGGGCGCTGCGCGCGGTGGACCATGACGGCCGCGTTCCACCGAATGAAGGCGCGGTAGCGGCGCTCGATCTCCTCGTCACCGGGGAACTCGGGTTCCTGGTCGACCGGGATCGTATTGACGTAATCCGAGGTGGTCACCATGGGTACGCCCACGGAATGCGCACCGGCATACTGCAGCATGGCGCGCATGATGTATTGCGCGCGCTCCGTACCCTGAGTCTCGATCAGACCTTTGAAGGAATCGATCCACTCCTGGGTTTCCTCGGAGTTGGCGTCCTCCAGATTATTGGTCAAGCCACTGAGAATGTGGTGGTTGCTGGATGAAGACACTTCAACCTCTCTATCTTCGGCTCCGTGAATCGGGGTTGGCCCGGCGAGGAGCGTCATCGGGGTCCGCTGTGGGACGTACCGCTTTGCTACATATCGTGTCATAAATGGCCAGTGGTCATAACGCTCAGCGGTGGTTCCGCGGGTCACATCGGGAGTCGTCACAAGAATTTGAATCCGCTCTTTCCTGGCGGTGGAGCTTGAACGAGAATTGAATCCGGTGTTGTCTTGTATCGCACCGTTTCTATGTTTGGTCCGGCACCCGTCGGCCAAGGCATCCATCAGTGCATCGGCACTGTGGGCGGTTGCACGTCTACATCAAGAAGGAGTACATACGGTGAGCGAGGCAAAGGCCCCCGACGAGTCCGCGGTGGACCAGCTCAATTTGAAGGACGGAGACTACGTCCAGGAGTTCGGTTACGACGACGACGTCGACGCTCAGTTGCGGGACCAGATCGAGGCCATCATTGGCTCGGAGCTGTTCGATGACGAGGCACAGGAAGTCGTGGACGCTGTCATCTTGTGGTGGCGCGACGGCGACGGTGACCTGGTTGACGAGCTCGTGGACGTCCAGACCACCCTCGACGAGGGCGGCGTCGTCTGGCTGTTGACTCCCAAGTCCGGCCGCGACGGCCATGTTTCTCCGGCAGACGTTCAGGACGCGGCTCCCACTGCGGGACTGCACGTCACCACCACCGCTCGGGTTTCCCCCGATTGGTCCGTTACACGGTTGGCACCCAAGCGCAATTTCTGACCACGTGCCGGATCACCAACCACTTACGCCAGGAGTTGCTCCTATGACCTCCGTTGGGTCTCCCGCGCCGGATTTCACCCTGCCCAATCAGCGCGGTGAAGCGGTCACGCTCTCGCAGTTCCAGGGCAGTCCCGTGGTGCTCATCTTCTTCCCGTTCGCCTTCTCTCCCGTGTGCACGAGTGAGCTGTGCTATCTCCAGGATCACCCGGAGGTGTTCGAGAAGAGCAACGCCAAGGTGCTGGGCATCTCCACGGACAGCTACTTCACGCTGGATGCATTCGCGCGTCAGGAGTCCTACGATTTCGAGTTGCTGTCCGACTTCTGGCCCCACGGTGAAGTGAGCCGCCGCTACGGTGTTCTCGCCGAGGACGGCGGTTACGCCAATCGCCAGACCGTGGTGCTGGATTCCCAGGGCACGATCGTGGACGCTTTCGAGTCCGATGTCATGGAACCCCGGCAGCTGGAACGATTCGAACAGGCACTGGCCAAACTCGAGCAGTACTGATGCCGGTCCGGGTGATTCGCGCCGGTTACGGTGCGCCCAATGATCAGGCGCTTTTTCCGGATCCGCACGCGCTCGACGCCGCCGCTGGGCTTCCCGCGGCGGCTTCCGCCTTAAAAGGACGTCAGCTCGTGGTCCTCACGGGGGCCGGCGTCAGCACCGACTCGGGGATCCCGGATTACCGCGGACCCGAGGCCAAACCCCGAACCCCCATGACCTATCAGGAGTTCATGGGCTCGGAGCGGATGCGCCGTCACTACTGGGCGCGCAATCAATTCGGCTGGCATTTCGTCGCCAATGCAGAACCTTCAGGAGCGCACATCGCCCTGGCCGAACTGGAGCGCCGGGGCATCGTGCGGGGGATCATCACCCAGAACATCGATCGGCTGCACCAGAAAGCCGGGAGCATCGATGTCCTGGACCTGCACGGAACCCATCAGCGAGTCATCTGCACCCGGTGCGGCACCAGAATTCCCCGCCACATCGTGTCCGATCGCCTGGATGCGCTCAATCCCGGTTTCTACGACGACGTCGCCACGCGGCACGACATCGAGTACGCACCCGATGCGGACGCCACCATTGAGCACACCGAACACTTCGAAATCTATGACTGCCCGGTGTGCCAGGAGGGGATCCTCAAACCGGACGTCGTGTTTTTCGGTGAGAACGCGCCCGCCGAAAGGGTCCGGTACGCCAAACTCCTGGTGGACCGTGCCCAGGCTCTACTGGTCGCAGGAACGTCCCTGACCGTCAATTCCGGGAAACGCTATGTGCGCCGCGCGGTGACCAACGGCATGCCCGTGGTGATCGTCAACCACGGCGTCACGGGCTCGGATCACCTGGCCACGGTCAAGGTCGACGCGTTCGTGGGGGATTTCCTGCAATCCCTGACGGAAGAACTGCTTCATGATCTTGATTGAACCCGCATGGATACATAAACTGTGACATGAAGATCCCGTTGGGACTGCGGAGGGGAAGCCGCGGACCCAACGGGATTCTTTACGTCTGGGAGAGTTACTTCTTCTTGTCCGGGTCGATCACGGCCTTGGCGGCCTGAGAATCACGGCTCTGCTGAGCCCACAAGGCCGCACCCACGATGCCGGCATTGTTCCGCAACTTGGCGATCTCCACGGGGGTCTTCAGCTCCAGGAAGGGCACGAATTTCTCCGAGTTCTTGGAGACGCCACCTCCGATGATGAACAGGGACGGGGAGAACAAGAACTCCACGTGGGAGAAGTAACGCTGCAGACGCTTCTTGGCCCATTTCTTCCAGGGCAGGTCCTCGCGCTCACGAGCAGCCGCGGAGGCCTTGGTCTCGGCGTCGTGGCCGTCGATCTCCAGGTGGCCCAGCTCGGCATTGGGGACCAATTGGCCGTTGAGGATCATGGCGGAACCGATGCCGGTGCCCAGGGTGATGACCATGACCAGGCCGGTCTTGTCGCGGCCGGCGCCGTAGTACGCCTCGGCGAGCCCAGCGCCGTCGGCGTCGTTGAGTGCCTCGACCTCGCGACCTAGCGTTTCGGTCATCAGGCGTCCACGTCCGTGCCGATCCAGGACTTGTCCACGTTGGCTGCTGACAGCGCCACGCCGTCCTTGATGATGGCCGGGAACACGATGCCCACGTGCGAATCCGCGGCCGGAGCCCCGGGACGCGACTGTAGCTCGTCCACGATCTGCTTGACCACGTTGGCAACGGCCTCCGGAGTGGCCGGGTTGGGCGTGGGGATGCGGTAGCGCTCACCCACGAGCTCACCGGTGCTGAGATCCACGATCCCACCCTTGGTGCCGGTGCCTCCGATGTCGATGCCGATACCCAGTGTTGACACGGCGCTGGCGGGCTTGGTGGGGCTCATGAACGGTCCTCTCGGTTCACGGTGAAACCAGGTGGTCAGGGGCATATGGACACGCCCCGAGTGTGCAGTCAGTTTACGGGAGTGTGAGCACGTCCACGCCGTCTTCGGTCACAACCATGGTGTGTTCGAACTGGGCGGTGCGGCGCTTGTCGGAGGTGGTGATGGTCCAGTCGTCGTCCCACTGGTCCCACGCGATCGATCCGAGGGTCAGCATGGGCTCGATCGTGAAGATCATGCCGGGTTTCATCTCGGTGCTGTAACCGGGGGCGGCGTCGTAGTGCGGGATGATCAGCCCGGAGTGGAACTCGCGCCCCACGCCGTGTCCGGTGAAGTCGCGGACCACGCCGTAGTTGAAGCGCTTGGCGTATTTCTCGATGACCCGGCCGATCACGTTGATCTCGCGGCCCGGACGGACGGCCTTGATCGCGCGGTTGGTGGCTTCGCGGGTGCGCTCGACCAGGAGGCGGGAGTCCTCGTCCACGTCGCCCACCAGGAAGGTTGCGTTGGTGTCGCCGTGCATGCCGTTCTTGTACGCGGTGACGTCCAGGTTCACGATGTCCCCGTCCTCGAGCACGGTGGAGTCCGGGATGCCGTGACAGATGACCTCGTTGAGGGAAGTACAAATGGACTTGCGGAAACCGCGGTAGTCCAGGCACGAGGGGTAGGCGCCGTGATCGCACATGTACTCGTGGGCGATGCGGTCCAGCTCGTCCGTGGTGACTCCCGGCTGCGCCGCCGCACCGGCCAGTTCGAGGGCGCGGGCCGCGATTTGGCCGGCCTCGCGGACCAGCTCGATCTCCTCCGGGGTGTACATGTTGGAGTCGTTGCCCTCATTGGCGTCCATCCGTCCCACGTATTCGGGGCGGGTGATCGATGCGGGGACCGTGCGCGTGGGGCCGATGATCCCCGGTTTGAGGTCCCCCAAGGGGGCGGTGGATCCGGGAGCTGGGGCCAGGTTGTGCGATGTCACGGTGGGTCGTTGCCTCCAACGGGTTGAAACGAACGGCAGTTGCCGAGTGGTATGCGGGCACTGCGCGGGTCTTGGCACTAGCCTAATCCTTAGACGCTCGGAGCAGAGCCGGGCAGAAGTCCAGGGTTTCACCTCCCGTGGATTGAACCGTCGAAGGGCGCGGAGCGCCGTGAGAGTGAGGCAATGACATGGCTGAGTACTGGTACAACCTGTACACCAAGCAGGTCGAGGAGGGCCCCAAGGACGACTATCGTCAGCTCCTGGGCCCGTACGCCACCCGTGAAGAGGCATCGCGTGCGCTGAAGACCGCGGCCGAGAACACCAAGCGCTGGGACGATGAGGACGCCGCCTACAAGGGCGAGTGACCCCACCCCACGCATAGCAATGGCCCGAACAGTCCCGTCCGGGCCATTGCTATGTCTTGTCCAGGTTCGGTTGTCAGCCGCGGAAGCTGTGTTCTTCGGCCGGGAACCGCCCGGATTTCACCTCGGACACGTAGCTGCCCACGGCGTCCCCAATGGTTTCGGACAGCTGCGCGTACTGCTTGACGAATCGCGGCATGCGACCGGTCCGCAGTCCCAACATGTCCTGCCACACGAGCACCTGACCGGTCGTGACGTTGCCCGCCCCGATGCCCACCGTGGGGATCGAGAGGATCTCCTCGACCTCCTGGGCGGCGTCTGCGGAAACCATTTCGAGAACCACTGCGAAAGCCCCGGCGGCCTGGACGGCCTGGGCGTCGGCAATGAGTTTGGCGGCGGCGTCGCCCTTGCCCTGGACCCTGTAGCCGCCCAGCGCGTGCTCCGACTGCGGCGTGAACCCCACGTGCCCCATCACGGGAATGCCCGCGCGCACCACGGCGGCCACGTGGTCGGCCAGTTCCTCACCGGCCTCGAGCTTCACGGCGTGCGCGCCGGTTTCTTTCATGATGCGCACCGAGGAGCGCACGGCCTGTTCGGGGGATTCCTCGTAGCTGCCGAACGGCAGGTCCACGACCACCAGCGCGCGCTTGGCCGCGCGAGCCACCGCCGCGGCCAGGGGAATCATGTGATCGAGCGTGACCGGGATGGTGGTTTCGAAGCCCAACACGTTGTTGCCGGCGGAGTCACCCACGAGCAGAACGTCCACGCCGGCGCCGTCGAAAATGCTGGCCGTCAAAGAGTCGTAACTGGTGAGCATCGCAAATTTCTCGCCCTGCGCCTTGGCTCGCTGCAAATGCACCGTGCGCACGCGGGTCACCTCGCTCAGCGAGGGGGTCTTGGCGGCCTGATCTGACTGGGGCGTAGCGGTCATTGGTCCAGGGTACCGCCGACGACGCCGCACGCGCCGGGAGCCCGGGCGTCGCGTCTGCGTGTGGGTACCTGCCGTTAGAGTTGGGGTAGCGGCTCACCTGTGACGGAGACGTCATGGGGTCGCGAGTACATCCGCAACACGGACGAGACACACGAGGTGGCCCCACATGGATCGGCAGCAAGAATTCGTTTTGCGAACCATTGAGGATCGTGACGTGCGATTCGTGCGTCTGTGGTTCACGGACGTCGTGGGTACGCTCAAGTCCGTTGCTCTGGCACCTGCTGAGGTCGAATCCGCCTTTGACGAGGGGCTCGGGTTTGATGGTTCGTCCATCGAAGGGCTCTCCCGTGTCTACGAATCGGACATGCTGCTGCAGCCGGACCCCTCCACGTTCCAGTTGCTGCCGTGGCGCGGCGACGATGAGCCAACCTCCCGCATGTTCTGCGATCTCAAGACGCCGGATGGCGAGCCCTCGGCCTCAGATCCGCGCGGTGTGCTGCGCAGGGTCCTGAACAAGGCCGCGGACATGGGCTTCACGTGTTACACCGCGCCCGAGATCGAGTTCTACCTGTTGCGCTCCTCGGAACTGGACCCCAAGACCGGTGAGCCCACTCCCGTGGATTACGAGGCTACTTCGATCACGTCCCGGGCGGCGTAGTGCAGGACTTCCGCCGTACCGCTGTGAGCATGCTCGAGGCCGTGGGTATCTCGGTGGAGTTCTCCCACCACGAGGCCGGCCCGGGCCAGAACGAGATCGACCTCCGTTACGCGGACGCGCTGCAGACCGCTGACAACATCATGACGTTCCGCACGATCGTCAAAGAAGTTGCCCTGTCGCAGGGAATCTACGCGACCTTCATGCCCAAGCCGTTCTCCCGGCAGCCGGCTCCGGAATGCACACGCACTTCTCCCTGTTCGAGGGTGATACCAACGCGTTCTACGAGGCGGGGTCGGAATTCCGGTTGTCCAAGACCGGCCGCCACTTCATCGCGGGCCTGTTGCGCCACGCGCCGGAGTTCACGTCCGTTACCAACCAGTTCGTGAACTCCTACAAGCGGTTGTGGGCCGGTGACGAGGCGCCCTCCTACATGTCTTGGGGGCACAACAACCGTTCGGCCTTGGTTCGCGTGCCGCTGTACAAGCCGGACAAGGTGCAGTCCTCGCGCATCGAATACCGCGGTATCGACTCGGCCACCAACCGTACCTCTCCTATGCAGCGTTGCTGGGGGCCGGGCTCAAGGGCATCGAGAACGAATACGAGCTGCCGCCGGTCGAGATGGACGACGTCTTCGCGATGTCTAGTGCCGAGCGCCGCGCCGTGGGGCACCAGCCGCTACCCACCAGCCTGCACGAGGCCATCCGCCAGACCGAGGAATCGGAGTTCATGGCGGAGCTGCTGGGCGAGCAGGTCTTCGATTCCTTCCTGAGGAACAAGCGCCGAGACTGGGACAACTACCGGGTGGAAGTCAGCCCCTACGAGCTGCGCACCAACCTGGGAATCCTGTAGGCGTGGGGGCCATGGGGGCAACGGAAGGTACTGCCAAGGAACGCGCGGAAAAGATCTCGGCCAAGCGTCTGATCTCCATCGGGTTCGCGGACGTCACCAACGCCAGACGGTGGCTGGGATTCCGAGAACTCGACGATGTCGATCTGGAGAAGATGCTCAACGGGCTGGCCCATTCGGCCTCCCCGGACGCCGCCCTGCAATTGATTGTCCGCTTGATCGAGCAGCACCCGGAGATCGCTAAGCGGGTCAATGGTGACGAGCGGAAGTCCGAAACCATGTTCCGCTTATTGGGCGCTTCGGAAGCGCTCGGTGAGTTCTTGCTGCGGGCCCCTGAGAATCTGGACCTGTTGGACATCGAACCCCAAGACCAACCCGGTCACGACAACGCGGATGTCTTCCGGGACGCCTGCTGGAGTCGATCGGGGCGGATCCCGAGTCCGAGATCCCCACGGCCACCGTCACTGGTGCGGATGCCTACAAGGCACTCCGTGTCGCCTATCGGCGAGGCATCACCAAGGTGGCTATTCGCGACGTCGGCGCCCTGGACCCGGTGGAGTACATGCCGTCGGTGGGCCGCCAACTCGCCGATTTGGCCGGTGCCGCCATCGAGGCGGGATTGGCCGTGGCTCGCGCGGAGGCCAACGAGAAGTGGGATCAGGCGTTGGTCGATCAGGTGCGTCTGGCCGTGATCGGGATGGGTAAGTGTGGCGCCCGCGAGCTGAACTATATTTCCGACGTGGACGTGGTGTACGTCGTCGACATCAAGGCCGCAGACCACGGCGAAGTGCCGGACGAACAACTCGCCACGGAGATCGCTACGAACCTGGCCTCCGGTATGGCGCACGCGATCATGACCTCCGGACCGGAGCCCGCTCTGTGGGAAGTGGATGCCAACCTGCGTCCCGAGGGCAAGGACGGCCCGCTCGTGCGCACGCTGGATTCGCACGTGCAGTACTACAAGCGCTGGGCCAAGTCGTGGGAATTCCAGGCCCTGCTCAAGCACGCGCGATTGCCGGTGACAGCGAGCTGGGGGAGCGCTACGAGGATGCCATTGCCCCGTTCGTGTGGTCTTCGGCCGAGCGCGAGGGGTTCGTGGAATCCGTCCAGGCCATGCGACGTCGGGTTACGGACAACATTCCCGAAGCGGATCGGGACCGTCAGATCAAGCTGGGCCCGGGTGGCCTGCGCGATGTCGAATTCACGGTGCAGCTGCTGCAGCTCGTGCACGGGCGCAGTGACGAGACGGTGCGCACCAAGGCGACCACGGACTCGCTCGTGGCGCTGGCGGCGGGTGGGTACACCTCCCGCAGTGACGGTGAAGAATTCCACCGCAACTATCGGTGGTTGCGCTTGCTCGAGCACCGCATCCAGCTGTTCCGCATGCGACGAACCCACCTCATGCCGCGGGATGAACGGGAGCTGTCCGTGGTGGCGCGCTCCGTGGATGGGGCGGGGGAGAACCGCCACCCCACGGGCAAGGCGCTGACCGAGAACTGGACCAAGGTCAAACGATCCGTGCGCACCATGCACGAGCGGATTTTCTACCGCCCGATGCTGGCCGCATTGGCCAATGCGCCCACGGATACGACACTGACGACCGAATCGGCACTCGATCGTTTGGCAGCCCTGGGTTATCAGGACACCAAGGCAGCCATGCGCCACATCGAGGCGCTCTCACGCGGCGTGAGCCGACGGGCGGAAATCCTTCGCACCTTATTGCCGGTCTTGCTCGACTGGATCGCCCAGGGTGTGGATCCGGATGCCGGTTTGCTCAACTTCCGCAAGATTTCCGAGGCCATGGGCAACACCCCGTGGTTTCTGCGCTTGCTGCGCGACTCGAACGCGGCGGCCGAGCGACTGTGCCAGATCCTGTCCAGCTCCCGGTACGTTTCGGACCTGCTGGAAACTTCGCCGCAGGCGATTGCCTGGCTGGGTGACGACCCGCAGCTCCGTCCACGCAACCTGGACGAACTCGTCAAGGAAATGCGCACGCAGCTGCAGCGTCATACCGAACCGGAGGAGGCCATTCGGGCGATCCGACAGATCCGTCGCCGCGAACAGCTCCGGATTGCGCTCGCGGACACCAGCGGCTTGGCTTCGGTCGAATCGGTCGTGACCGGGCTGTCCAACGTGGATCAGGCCACCGTGATGGGTGCTTTGTACATCGCCCAGCGGGAGTTCTGCGAGGGCGATGACAAGGATGCCCTGGCGGATGTCATGGTCGTGGCCATGGGTCGCCAAGGTGGCCGGGAAATCGGTTACGGGTCTGACGCGGACGTCATGTACGCGTTCGAACCTCGAGAGGGAGTCGAGTCCAGTGACGCTCGCTCCCAGGCCGAGAAGATTTTCTCGCGCATGGTGCAGTTGCTCAAGATGCCGTGCAAGCCGCCCATCATTGCCGAGCGCACGCTGGAGATCGACAACGATCTGCGGCCGGAAGGCAAGCAGGGGCCCATGGCGCGTTCGGTGGAATCCTTCGCACAGTATTACGACCGGTGGGGTCAGACCTGGGAGTTCCAGGCGCTCACGCGGGCTCGTTATCTGGCAGGCAATGAGGACGTCGCCACGGCGCTCGTTCGCGTGTTCGACCGGTTCCGGTACCCGGCGGATTTCACCGACCGGCAGCTCATCGACGTGCGCCGCATGAAAGCCCGCGTGGAGAGCGAACGTATGCCGCGCGGTGCCGATCCCAATCGTCAGCTGAAGCTCGGTCGTGGTGGGCTCTCGGATGTGGAGTGGCTCGTGCAATTGCTGCAGTTGCAGCACGGTCACAAGGTCGAGGGGCTGCGCACCACATCGACCTGGCTGCGCTGGAAGCTGCGGTCGAGGCGGATCTGTTGGCGCCCCAGGATGCTCAGGTGCTCAAGAGCGCGTGGACACTCGCGACGGCCATCCGAAACGGAAACGTGTTGCGCTCTGGTCGGTCTTCGGACTCCGTGCCTTCGCGCCGCGTGGACCTGGAGGCAGTGGCCCGGTGGATCGGGTACGAACCCGGTTCCGCCTCACAGCTGGAAGAGGATTACCTGCGGATCACCCGTCAGTCGCGCACCGTGTTCGAGCGGGTGTTCTACGGGCACTAGGTGCTAGGTCATCAGTAGGCGGTGAGCTGGCACGAACGCCCGGGTCAGGTGCACGCCGGGCGTCGTTAGGGCCATGTGCAACACCTGAGGGGCCGGCGGAACCCTTTTCCCTCGCGGGAAGGGTTCCACCGGCCCCTCAGATGTATTTGCAGGATTTTTTGGTGCCCCGAGAGGGAATCGAACCCCCGACCAAGAGATTAGAAGGCTCCTGCTCTATCCACTGAGCTACCGAGGCAGGCCGCGTGAAGCGCCAATCCAGTGTAGCAACGGTTGAGCAGGTGCCTCACGTCTGAGGGCGGCGCGGACCATGTCGGGGTGTGACCGGGAACTGGCCCGGCGTCTCGGCCTCGGCGCGGTCACTGCACAGACGCTGGCCAAGAGCTCCACCGCCTCGCTCATCCACATCTGACGGGTTTGCTGGGTCGGGGGTCCGTCGCGAGAGGCACGGTTGAGGCACCCCTGAATTTCGGGGCACCGGTTCCGTCCTCGCCGTTTCACGAACCGCGGGGATGGCTCACACGAAGGAGCATCCCATGCCCGAGCACATCACCCTCCGAGGATTCGTCGGCAAAGATCCCGAATCGCACCTGTTCGACGACGGCACCGTTGCCGCACGCTTCCGACTCGCCACCACCACGCGTCGTTTCGACGCGGACAAGAACACCTGGGTGGATATCAGCACCAATTGGTATTCCGTACGGTGCTTCCGCGGATTGGCGATGCACGTGATGACCAGCGTGCGCTGCGGGCAGCCGGTCATCGTGACCGGAAAACTGCAGATTCAGGAGTGGATGTCGGACAACGGCCCGCGCACCACGGTCCAGGTTGATGCCACGGCCATCGGCCATGACCTCAACTTCGGCACGGCCAACTTCTCCCGGACGGGCGGGCAGGGTCAGCGTCCGCTCAACGCGCCGAGTGGCAGCGAGGATTCCGCAGAGCCAGCCGAAAGCGGGAACAAGATCGGCGGCCTGCAGGACCACGAGCGACTGGACGAGCACGGTCACGGGAGATCATCGCATCTGATCCCGATGACACGTTCACTCCCTTGAGCGACCTGACCCACGGAATGGACGTGGCCGAGCACGCCGATGAGGACTGCGAGTCCGAGGAACGCACCCCGGTGGGGGTGGGCAGCGACTGAGAACCTATCGATCACAACGTCCCACCGTGCGTTACCGGGGCCCATGTGTGACCCCGGTAACGCAACGGAGCGGCGTCGTCGGCGGAACTGAGCGCTGGGAGCTGAACGTGGCTGGAAGAGGCGCGCGGGCGCGGTAGCCTGGAGGGTATGGCGGAATTCATTTACACCATGTCCAAAGCCCGCAAGAAGGTGGGCGACAAAGTCATTCTGGACGATGTCACCATGTCGTTCTATCCCGGCGCCAAGATCGGCGTTGTGGGTCCTAACGGTGCTGGTAAATCGACCATCCTGAAAATCATGGCTGGTATCGACCAGCCCTCCAACGGTGAGGCGCGGCTGAGCCCCGGCTACTCCGTGGGCATCCTGCTGCAGGAACCGCCGCTGAACGAAGAGAAGACCGTTCTGGGCAACGTCGAAGAAGGCGTTGGCGAGATCAAGGGCAAGCTCGATCGTTTCAACGAGATCTCCGCCGAAATGGCTGAGCCCGATGCAGACTTCGATGCGCTCATGGAAGAAATGGGCAAGCTGCAGGAAGAGATCGACGCAGCGAACGCGTGGGATCTCGACTCCCAGCTCGAGCAGGCCATGGACGCGCTGCGTTGCCCGCCGCCCGAGACGGACGTCAAGGTTCTCTCCGGTGGTGAGCGTCGTCGTGTCGCGCTGTGCAAGTTGCTGCTTCAGAAGCCGGACCTGCTGCTCCTCGATGAGCCCACTAACCACCTGGACGCAGAGTCCGTGCTGTGGCTCGAGCAGCACCTGGCCGCGTATCACGGCGCCGTTCTGGCCGTGACTCACGACCGGTACTTCCTCGATCACGTGGCCGAGTGGATCTGTGAGGTCGACCGCGGTCGCCTGTACCCCTACGAGGGCAACTACTCCACCTACCTGGACACCAAGGCCAAGCGCATGGAGGTTCAGGGCAAGAAGGACGCCAAGCAGGCCAAGCGCCTCAAGGACGAACTCGAGTGGGTGCGCTCCAACGCCAAGGGCCGTCAGGCCAAGTCCAAGGCCCGTCTGGCGCGCTACGAGGAAATGGCCTCGGAAGCCGAGAAGACCCGCAAGTTGGACTTCGAAGAGATTCAGATCCCGCCGGGACCCCGCTTGGGCAACCTGGTCATCGAAGCCGACAAGCTGCAGAAGGGCTTCGGCGATCGCTCGCTCATCAAGGACCTGTCCTTCTCGCTGCCCCGTAACGGCATCGTGGGCGTGATCGGTCCCAACGGTGTGGGTAAGTCCACGCTGTTCAAGACCATCGTGGGCCTCGAACCGCTCGACGGCGGTGAGCTCAAGGTGGGCGACTCGGTCCAGATTTCCTACGTGGACCAGAACCGCGAGAACCTCGACCCGGAGAAGACTCTGTGGGAGGTCGTCTCGGACGGCCTGGACTACATCAACGTGGGCAAGGTCGAAATGCCGTCCCGCGCGTACGTCTCCGCGTTCGGCTTCAAGGGCCCGGATCAGCAGAAGAAGGCCGGTGTGCTCTCCGGTGGTGAGCGTAACCGCCTCAACCTGGCGCTGACCCTCAAGCAGGGTGGCAACCTGTTGCTGCTGGATGAGCCCACCAACGACCTGGACGTGGAAACCCTCGGTTCGCTCGAAAACGCGTTGCTGGAATTCCCCGGCTGCGCCGTGGTGGTCTCTCACGATCGTTGGTTCCTGGACCGCGTGGCCACCCACATCCTCGCCTGGGAAGGTACCGAGGAGAACCCGGACAACTGGTACTGGTTCGAGGGCAACTTCGAATCCTACGAGGAGAACAAGATGGAGCGTCTCGGCCCGGAGGCCGCACGTCCCCGTCGCCTCACCCACCGTCGCCTTACCCGCGACTAAGGGCGAGCAACAGTTCGACGACGCCGCCCCGGCACTTCGCACGAAAGGTGCCGGGGCGGCGTCGTCATTCTTGCGGGTGTTCTAGGGCAGCGTGAAGAACGCGAGCCGCCCGGTCTTGTGGGGAAGGTCGATGACCGGGCCGAGGGTGAATCCGGTGGCCTGCAGTCGCGCGAGCGCGAGGTCGTTGGACGCATCGGGTTCCGCCACGATCCGGCGCGTGCGGCCCTGCATGATGATTTCGCATTGGATCAGTGCGCTGATCGCGTCGGTCATTCCGGGGACCCGGTTCCGGACCGGCGCCAGGAGCACGTGAATTCCCAGATCTCCCGGCTCCACCGTGTAGAACGCACCGGTGATGTCAGCGTGCGGTTCGTACGTCTGGAACAGTCCGAGCGGTCGTTGGTTGAGTTCGATGAGCCACGCGTGGTGCGTGGTCGTGGTGGAAAGGAACGCGTAGAGGTCGCGGACCTGCTCGAACGTGAGATCGTTCATGCCCCAGAACCGGGCACGTTCCTCATGGACCCATGAGTAGATCAATTCGCAGTCTCGGGCGGCATCCACCGGGCGCAGCGAGAGGTGACCGCTCACCACGTCGTTCACATCCTGGGCGGAACCGACCACGGGCACGAAGGCCGCCCCACCGCCGCGAGACCGTCCGACACCTTCCGAGGCCCAGGCGCATCGGTCGGCTCGAGTCCGCCGGCGGGAACCCAGGGGAGGGCGTGGTCCATCTCGCCCGCGGCCCAGCGAAGTACCGGCGCGGCCCCGAGTGAACCGCGATCCACGGGGTCCGGTGTGATCCACCACGACGCCGCCGGGTCGGCCAGATCCCACAACACCCTGGCCGCCGGGACACGGGCACACGCCGGACCCCAGCCGGGGATGGTTCCCGCGGACAGTAGACAATCGGTATCTCCACCGACCGGAACAGCAGTGAAGGGTGGAAGGTCCGGGTGGGCACGGTGGGGTGCGAAGGCGTGCAAAAGACCCCAACTCGGCTGGTTCTCAACCGAGCGACTACCGGCGGTGTCCATTGCTTCGGTGTGTTCGGCCGCCACACTGTCCAAGGTCCTGACGGCCGCACCCTGCGGATCCAGCCCAACGCTTGGACCGCGCACCACGATGCTCTCCAGCGCCAGTCCCACCCGAGCCACCGGGTCGAGGAACGGTTGCCACAGGGCGGGCAGTCGGCTGGAGGCAAGCAGCGGTGTGAGGACCTCCGAGGCGGCCAGTTCCCGGGCGAAGGTATCACGCCACCGAGCAAACAGCGCCGCGACCTCGGAATCGGCGGACATGTCTCCGTCCCAGGCCAATAACCAGTCGCGGAGAGTCTTCGCGACAGGTCCCCGGTCTCCCAAAAGCTGCGCCAACAGCCCCGGCCAAGTGCTCAGGTGGGTGTCCACTTGCGCGGCCAGCAGATCCTCGTGGCTCACGACGCCACGCTCCGCAATGGCTTGCTCGAGCAGCTGGGTTGCCCGTCGCGCTCGGTGCGGGGGAGCGCAGCCGAGCCTCGCCGCGGACTCGTGCTCATCGGCCGGCCGCTGATTGGCCCTGACCATGACGTGGTCGAGATGCTCGCCACGAGAGCGACGAGAGCCACGTGCATGAGTGGCCCCGGAGGGCTCCAGGGATCCAACGGAACCAAAGGCACCCACAGGCGCGGCGGCGTCGTCGTACGGCGCAGGCAGGTAGCTGCCCGCGACCGTGTGTAGGCACGCGCCGGTGCGGTCGGCGGCGATCACATCGTTGACGGGGACCACCCAGCCCTGCCACGCGGCCGCAACGTCCGCGACGGATATCGCGCTCAATAGCTCCCGACATGCAGAAACGGCTCGTTCGGGTACGCACGGTGGAGCGGGCCGGGCCACGAGAACCCGGGCGGACTCGCCATCGGGCAGTTCGAGGAGGCGTTGTTCGGCGTCGTCGTCCCCGGGGAGCACAAACCCGTCCGAACACCGGCGCACCCAGCGCGTCTGGGGACCGCAATGCGCCGACCTCAGATCGACGGCGCGCTCATCCAAAGGCTCGCCGGTATCCACCGCGACGAGCCCGCCGGCACGGCGTTGCACCGTCACCTCACACAGGTTTCGGTGGTGGTCATGGCCGCGGTGATCGCCCAGGCAGCGGACTCGGTGCGTCCGAAATGCGGCACACCGGGCAGTCCCACGAGCGCCAAGCCGCGGACCCGCAGACCGGGAGCCGAGAAACACACGCTGGTACGTCCGGATTCCTCGACCACGCGGTGGGGATCCGCGGCGATCAACGGCGCTCCTGACACCGAGAGGTCCGCGGGCACGAGCCAGGCATTGGAACCGGAACCGCGTGGAGTTTCCGCATCGAGCACGGCCACCCACTCGTCACCCAGCGTGGTTCGTACCCGGTGCCGCCATACCTGCTCCGGCAGTGAACCGGACAGCAGATGCGCATCAAGGTGCACGGCCAGGGCGTCCACGGCTGCCACGGTCGCGGTTCCAGATCGGCCAGCCCGAGTTCGAGCGCTTCCGGGCACTCGGCCCATGCGGATCCGATTGAGCCGTTGACCCCGTCCGCGTAGGCCGCGAGAAATTGCTGGTCCTCCGTGCCAGCGGCCTTCCACCACCGCAGTGCCGTGAGCTCGACCTCCATGGCCAGGGACAGGTGATCGGCGTCCACCTGATCGGGGCCCAACAGTTCCGCCGATCGCCCTTCCGCCCGACGCCGCAGCACTTCCAGCTGCCACGGCCGATCCACCGCCGTGACCGCTCCGTGGCCCGTGGCCAAGCTCATGAGGTCCGAACCTTGGACGTGGGGCACACCGGCCGGGTCGCGGAACACCCGCCACCCGGCTCCTGACAGTTCTGGTGTCATGGGGTGCCACCCACTCGGGCCGTGCGGTAGCGCGCCAAGGGGTTCTCCAAACGACCCGCGAGGGTCAATGACCCGGCCGGATCCGTGAGGTCCACCATGTGCTGCGGATTGCGTAACTGCAACCGGTTGAGGCACGAATGCACAAAGCTGTCTCGGAACAAATCCAGCTCACGCCAGTGGCCGGGAAAACGATCGCGGTGCTCATCCAGGACCTCCGCGGCCAGTGACCAGAACTCGGCTTCGGGCAGCAGCCCGTGGCCGTCCAGGAGCACGGCCAGGTGACGCAACACGCCGTCGACTACGTCCGTATGAATAGACAACTCGCGCGTCTCGGGCGGAACCACCGTGCGAATCCGCTCAAGCTCCTCGGGCACCGG
Source organism: Kocuria atrinae C3-8 (assembly GCF_000286355.1). Classification (GTDB taxonomy): domain Bacteria; phylum Actinomycetota; class Actinomycetes; order Actinomycetales; family Micrococcaceae; genus Kocuria; species Kocuria atrinae_A. The sequence goes on from NZ_AJXN01000061.1 coordinate 32,141, forward strand.
GCGGTCACTGAGCACGGCGAGTTCCTCGCCCAGGTCCTTCCAGAACGCTCCGACCGGGAATCCGTTGCGTAGCCGCAGAATAACGTTCTCGCCGTGGGGCATGAGTGCTATGTCGTGGGCCAGCAGCAGGTGCGAGACCGGCACAAGGTACACGTTCAGGAGGGCTCGAACCCAGTCGTGAGCGGAGGCCCCCGAACGTTCGACCCAGGCCCCGATCAACGTGCCACCGAACGGATCGGTGTGCAGCACCCCGGCCAGGCTGGCCGCGTGTTCGTCGATGCGCAGCAGCGAAATTGGCGATTCCCGCCACAGCGCCGCGAGTTGTTTCGTGTGATCGGAGGAAACACCGGACCGGTGATGTGCGTCCCCGGTCCACCCGACCGACGATCGTTCTCGCAGCACCCGGATCCCGGATTCCACCAGAAACGAGTCCGAGGTCACGGTCTCGTGCAGCCAGTCGCTGATCGCGGGCATGGTGCGCATGTACGCAGGGGAGAGCCCCCTCAGAAACCCCATGCTGTGTACGCCCAGCGCGGTCTTGGCGTAGTCCCGCGAGGGGTCGTCCACGTCCAGGAACGTGCGCAACGATTGCTGGGCCCGCCAGCCGTGCGCGCTCGGACCGACCAGGATCAGGTCGTGCCGCAATACGTCGGGAAGCATTCCCGGCAGGATGCGATGTTCCCACTGCCACGGGTGCACGGGGATCGGCGTGTACTCACGGGGATTTTCACCCGCGGCGCGCACCGCGCGGTCGACCTGTTCCCGTTCGGTCGGCAGCAGGTGCAGATCGAGGTGTTCACGCTCGGTCAGTTCGCTCGACAGAGACACGGTGCACAAGGATTTACGAGCCGCGAGCCACACGAGCCGCGTGGGGTTTGCAGCCTCTGGGGACCACGCCTCCTGTTCGTTCGCGCCCATGCCCACGCGCCCGGAACTGGCGACGAAACCTGGGTGTCCCCGGTCCAGGTACCGCTCCACCTCCGCCAGCGGGCTATGCGCCAGTTCCCACGACGACGGCGCTCGGCCGGCCCGTCGGCGGGCCATCGTGAGCATCGTGGCCGAGAGATCCTCCAGGTACAGCGGAAGAACGGCGTCCGCGATACCCAGCGTGCTGCGCAGGTCCAGGATGGCCTGCTGCGGGTCCTGGTTCTCACCGGCGGGCAGCCGCCGAATCGATTCCGGTTCAACCTCCCAGTGGTTCAGGGGATGTTGAGTTGCCCTGAACCACCACCGGATGCGCCCACTGTCATCGCTGACAGACCAGCCGTCGCCATCGGGTTGGGGGTTGAGCATGCGTTCGTGGGTGAATTCGGAGAACAATTTGGCCAGCACGGCTCGGTGCAGAGCATCCGTTGCCGCGGCGGTGAGTTCCGGTGGGGCCGTGGGTGTGACCCATGGATCGACAGGTGACGTAATGCTGTCGGTTGTGTGATCGAAAGTCATGAGAATCCTTGGTGTGTCGAGGTCAGTACGACGGGTTCAGATCGATGAGTCAAGGACGGCGGGCCGCTGCTCGGCGGGTTCCCATCGCGTGGTGTTCGCTCCGCCGACGTCGCGCCAAGAGTTTTGGGACGCAAGCGGCCGTTCCAGCACGGACAGACACGCTGTCTTGTCCGGGAGGACCACGTCCGCCAGCTCCCGGAATCCCGCTTTACGGTTGACCGCTCGCACCGCGTGGTTGTGTACATCGGGTTCCACGAGCACTCGCTGAACCGCCGGGTCCGCCCACAGCAGGTCCAGGGCGGCGGCCATGACCGCGCCGGTCGTGCCACTCACCGGTTCGGAGGTGGGTGCCAGGAACAGGTGCAGTCCGGCGTCCCCGTCGCGCACGGGGAACACCTCAGCCAACGGACTGCATGCCGGGTCGTAGGTTTCTACGAGCGCCAACGGGTGACCATTTTCGTGGACCAACCACGCTGTTTCCGAGGGGTCTTCGGCCATGCGGCGATACTCGGTGGCCACGGCTTGCTGCGATGCGCCCACCAGGTGCCACGCGGCCGCGCGCGGCTGGCTCAACCAGTCATGCAGCACCGGAAGGTCACGGTTGACGGCCACATGCCGGAACTCGAAGCGCCGTCCCTGGCACTCAGTCGTGAACCGAATATCGTCACCCTTGCCGACGGCACCGGGCGCCCCGTCCAGACACGGCACGGGTCGCGCTTGGGGGAGCCTCCCGAAGCTCTGGAAGGTGGTGCGCTCCTCGGTCCGGTACTGCTCCGAGCCCACGATGCGATTGAGGATGTGGGCGTTGCGCAGCGGCCCCATTCCCAGGTCGGGAGCGGTGAGAGCGTGAGTGTGTTCACCGTGGTTGAGCACGTGCACGGTACCGTCCGCGCTGGCGCGGTGGTAGCGGTCCGGCGAAATACGACCTGCAGAATCCAGGAACAGCTGGTCCCGCGCCTCGTCCAACCACGGCAGTGGGGACGGGGCGTACCCGGTGCCGGCCACCACGGCGTCCGTGATCGTCTCCCGCTCGTGGCCGTTCTCGGTGTTCCGCCAGGACAGCAGCACTCTGCCATCGTGGGATTGTGACCGGGTCAGTTCCGTGGCGGCGAGCAACCGAACCGGAGCGTGCGAACCGGAGTTGCGGCGCACGTACAACGCCTCGTGCAACTCACTGATGGTCTCGTCGGAAATGCCCGGTGCAGTTGTGGTTGGCAGGCATTGACACGATCGCGTGTCTGCTCCGGCAGGGCGCGGAAATGATCCAGGTACTCGGGCGAGGTGAGTTCCAAGCTCAGCTTGGAGTACTCCATGGGGAAGAAACGCGGAGACCGAGTGATCCAGTCGACCGCGGGTCCGTCCTCGGTGTTGAGAAGGTCCAGCACGACCTCCGCCGCCGACTGACCCGAACCCACGACGGTCACGTGTTCTCGGAGGCCAGGCGCTCGCGATGGGTCAGGTACTCGCCGGCGTGCACGGCGGCCCGGCCGGCGCCGTCGAGCTGGGAAGCACCGTGCACTGGTTCCGGTGCCGATCACCAGGTGACGAGTCCACCACGTGGTGGACCCGTCCGGCCCAACAGAAGTCACTCGCCACGGGTCCCCGGTGGCAGATCGGGTGGCGGCCACGACGTTCTGGCCCCAGTGCAGTCCGCGCACGTTATGGGTGGCCCAGCGGCAGTAGTCGTTGTACTCGCGGCGCAATGGGTAGAAGGATTCGCGCACGTAGAACGGGTAGAGTTTGCCCGTCTCCTTGAGCCAGGCCAAGAACGAGAACCGCGAAGTGGGGTCCGCCATGGTGACCAGGTCGGCAAGGAACGGAACCTGCAGGGTCGCTCGGTCGAAGAGCAGACCGGGGTGCCAGTTGAACTCCGGTGCCCGGTCCAGGAACGCGATCGACAGGTTGTCGAGTGGGTCCGCGAGACACGCGAGACCCAGGCCGAACGGCCCGATGCCCACGCACAGCAGATCGAGCGGTTCGTCTTCCGCTCCGTGAGTCGTCGTAGTCGGTGTGGCGGGAGGACAATGCTGCGAAGTCATACCGCGGCCTCCCGGTAGGTGGCGGAGGGTGCGGGCAGGGATTGGCCGGCGCGGTGGATGAGTGTCATGACGCTCATGACGTCCGCGTGGGTGGCCTCAGGATTGAGCAGCGTGATCTTCAGGCACGGGCGGTCCTCGATCACGGTTTCGGCGATAGTGGCGTGGCCCGATTCCCACACCCGACGCCTGATCGCCCGGACCAGGTCATCCGGCGGGGTGCCGTCCGATGGGAGCCAGCGGAACAACACGGTGCTCAATGAAGGACGGCACACGAGTTCGAAGCGCGGGTCTTGTTCCAAGGTGTCCGCGACCTGCTGGGCCAATTCGATGACCTGATCGAGCATGTCCCCGATCACCTCCGCACCCAGGGTGCGCAGGGTGAGCCAGATCTTGAGCGCGTCGAAGCGGCGCGTGGTCTGCAGCGAACGGTCCACCTGATTGGGTTCGGGGGTGTCCGCGGGGTTGAGATAGGCCGCGTGGTGGGTACAGTGCCGCAGCGTACGGCCCTCCCGAACCATCACCACCGAGCAGCTCACCGGTTGGAACCACGTCTTGTGGAAGTCGATGGTCACCGAATCCGCGTGCTGGATGCCCGCAAGCTTTCCGCGATGACGGGTACTGGCGAGCAACCCTCCGCCGTAGGCCCCGTCCACGTGCAACCACACCTTGTGGGTGCGGCACAGCGCGGCAATCTCCTCGAGCGGATCCACCACACCGCGGTCCGTCGTACCGGCCGTGGCGACCACGGCCAGCGCAGTGAGACCTTGCTGTTCGAGACCGTCAACCAACTCGTTCAGCGCGGCAACGCACATGCGTCCGTCCGCGTCGACGGGAACGGTGACCACGGCGTCGTCGTCGAGACCCAGGATGCGCGCGGCCGTGACCACCGAGAAGTGACTCTCGGCGCTCGCCAGGATCCGCAGCCGGGCCGCGCGGACGGGGCGGGGAGCCGCTCCGGGAATCCGCCCGCTCGCCTCCAGCGATTCGTCCCGGGCCAGCATGAGCGCCTGCAAATTGGACGTGGTGCCGCCAGGGGTGAACATTCCGTCCGCGCCGCGGGGGAATCCGATCTGCTCTGCGGTCCACGCCAGAATTTTTCGTTCGATCAACGTTGCTCCCTTGGACTGGTCCCACGTATCCATCGAGGTGTTGACGGTTGCGGCCAGTGCGTCGGCAGCTACGGCCGGAAGGGCCACGGGACAGTTCAGGTGGGCGATGGTTTGGGGGTGGTGGAACCACACGGCGTGCCGCAACCACAACCGGTCGATCTCGTCGATGGCGGAATCCAAATCGCGCAGGTGTTCGTTGAGGTCAACCCGGTCGAACATGCTGCGCAGCTGGTCATGGTCGGCCGGACTGTGGGGGATGTCGGCTGCGGCCAACCGGGCGGCACCGGCGGCGGTGGCCGTGGTGACGGCCCGCATGAGGTGAGGGACGGTTGAGCCATTCAGCAACGGTGAGCTCATGAAAGTGCGTCTTCCCGTAGGGGTCAAAAACATGAATTAGGGCATACGACTATGCTCTAATACCGAGTAGGTGAGGCTAACCTAACATTGCTTGTGTGATCCGTCGAACACGAACTAAAGGAGTCCACGAATGCCCGAATGGGAGCATTTGGTGATTCGAGCCCTGGGCTCAACGGAGACGGAACTGACCGTCCTGCGCCGCCGTCACGTCAGTCGCACCTACGTCCGGATCCAGGTGGCCGACGGTGGCTTACTCACCCGTTGGCCACCGTTTCCCACCATGTGGCTGCGGTTGTGGTTCGACGACAACGGCCGCTCGCACCAACGGGCCTTCACGGTCGTGGACCCGGAACCGGCGGAGGGTAAATTCTGGCTCGAATTCGCGCTGCACGAGGGTGTGGCCTCGGACTGGGCCCGCACGTGCGTGGCCGGTGACACCATCGGCGCGTCCTTGCTCGGCAGTGCGCCACCGTGGGAACTGAAGAAGCGCGCTCGACGTCGCGCGGCGCCGTCGTCCACCGCGGATGCTCCGGCCATGACGCTGGACGCACCGTGGCCGGGACGCACGATCATCGTGGGTGACCCCGCGAGCCTGCCGGCGGTCAATTCCATGCTCGAACGCCTGGGCGACCAATCGGCCGAGGTGTGGCTCGAACACCTGGATCCCAGGGATCACGAGCTGCCCGTCACCAGCGGCCCACAGCACCGGGTGCGCTGGGTGCACCGGGACGACAACGGTCCCGGAATTGCGGAAGTTCTCTCCGAACACTGGGAGCAGGAGCCTCCCACGGAACGGGACCGCGTGTGGATCGCGGTCGAGGCGGCCGCGAACCGCCAGCTGACGTCGACTCTGCGAACCCGCTTCGAGCTCCCCAAGAACAATGTTTGCGCTACCGCCTATTGGAGGCACGCATGAGCACCGCTCAGTTGGGTGACCGCACGGCACCCGCTTCGACCGCACACCGGAGTTTTTGGATCCTGCTGTGGGCCCTGTACACGACCCAGTTCATCGGGGCGTCGTTCCTGTCCACCGGATTGACGGGCATCCTGCGCGACGGGGGAGCGGACCTCTCGACGCTCGGCTTGTTACAACTGCTCGGACTGGTTTGGCCCCTCAAATTCCTCTGGGCTCCGCTGCTGGACCGCTGGTCACCGCGCGCGGCGTCCGGTCACTACCGCACGTGGTTACTGATCCTGCAGTCGCTCATGGTGTTGAGTCTGCTGGGGCTCGCCCTGGTCACCGATCCGGTGCAGGGCCTGGGCACCGTGGTGATTCTGGCCGGTGCCTTCGTGCTGTTCTCCGCCACCCAGGACATTGCCGCGGACGCGCTGTCCGTGCGGGGGCTGGATTCGGTCCAGCACGACAAGGGTGCGGGCATTCAAGTTGCCGCCAGTTATCTGGGAACCTTGTGGGCGGCGGCCTTGCGCTGCTCGTGTACGACCTGTGGGGATGGCGCGCGGCAGTCCTGACCCTCGTATTCTTCACCGCGCTGCCCTGGCCACGGTGGCGCGCTATGTGGAGCCGCCGCGCGCACCGAGGTCCAGCTCGCGGATCACGTTCAAGGACATGTTCGGTGTCCTGTCCCAGCCGGGTGCGCGCACCTGGGCTCTCGTGGCCGTTCCCCTGATCGCCCTGGGGTCCGGCGCACTGTGGTCCCTGGTCACTCCAGCCCTCGTGGATGCGGGCTGGTCGCTGACCCGAATCGGTGTGGTCACCTCCGTGGTGGCCTCGGTGCCCGCGCTGGCCGCGGCCCTTGCGGGAGGGGGCATGTGCCGCCGCTGGGGTAGGGCCACAACCATGCTCCTGGGTGCGGGTATCCAGCTCATCGGCGGACTCAGTTTCATCCCGGTCATCACTACACTGTGGCCCGTGAGCGGTGGGTTGGAACTGGCCTTCGGCGTACTGGGAACCTCGTGCGTTCTGGCCGGCTACACGATCATGAACACGGGTATCTATGCGGTCAATCTCGGCCTGGCGCGCACCGAGAATCCCGGCGGTGACTTCACGTTGCTGACCTCCATCAGCATGCTCGGTGGCACCGTGGGCGCGTGGGCTGGGCTCACCATCGCGGCCTACAGCAACTACGGGGTCGCCTCGCGGTCGGTCTGGCCTGCGCCGGCCTGGGGATCGCGGTGAGTCGCCGCGGCGTGCGGCTCGCACGCTGAGCACACAATCCCTGCCCGGCACCAACGACGACGGCGCCCGCTCACGCGAGCGAGCGCCGTCGTCGTTGCTACTCCGAGTGGAACTCGGGAAGGCGCATCATGCCTTCCTGGGCGGTCGTGGCGATCAACATGCCGTCCTGGGTGAACATGCGGCCCACGCCCAAACCGCGAGCCGAGGACGCGCTCGGGGAGGCCTGGACGTAGAGGATCCATTCGTCCGCGCGGGCGTCACGGTGCCACCACATCGCGTGGTCCAGAGACGCCACGTTGAGGCCGGGTTCGACCCAGGATTTGCCGTGACGGCGCAGCACGGGTTCGAGCATCGTGTAGTCCGAGGCGTAGGCCAGCGCCGCGCGATGGATATTGGGATCGTCGGGCAAGGGCGCGAGAGCCTTGATCCACACCGCGTTGTACGCCTCGTTGGTGCCGCGCCACGGCAAGAACAGCGGCTCGGTCACGTAACGCATGTCGAAGGGCCGCTCGAACGCGGTGGCCCGAGCCTCCGGCAGATCAATGCTGCCCAGCAGGTCGCGCAGCGTGGGAAGCGTCTCGGGATCCGGCACGTCCTGCGGTATCTCGTCCTGATGGTCCAGGCCGCCGGCCCGGGCCTGGAACGAGGCGATCATCGACAGGATCGTCTTACCGTCCTGATACGCGTGGATTCGTCGGGCGGAGAACGAACGCCCGTCGCGAACCCGCTCCACGCCAAAGGTGATCGGGAAGTTCACGTCCCCGGGACGCAAGAAGTACGCGTGCATCGAGTGGATGGCGCGGTCCTCGGGAACCGTGCGGATCGCGGCCATCGAAGCCTGGGCCAGAACTTGCCCGCCGTAGACCCGGTTGCGCATGCTGGTGATCGTCTGACCGACGAAAATATCTTCGAGGGTTCTGGCCCCTCCACCGTCCGCCAGGTCCAACATCTGGAGCAGGGCTTTCACGGGTTCCTTCTGGGGATCAACACTCATGACCACCACTCTAGTGCGGCGGTGGATGTGATCTGATGGGGACATGACTTCCGTAACCATCCCCATTCAAATGCGTTTCTCGGACATGGACGCCTACGGTCACATCAACAACGTGATCATGGTGCGCTTCTTCGAGGACGCCCGCGTGCGTCTGACCTCTTCACCCATCAAGGCGGACGCGGACCACGGCATCCCGGAAGACACCACGTTCCGCGAGTCCATCGGTGACACGCGCACCGTGGTGGTGCACCAGAACATCGACTACAAGGAACAGCTGTTCTACCGTCACGAGCCCGTGTACGTGCGCACGTGGATCTCTCGGGTGGGCGGATCTTCCTTTACGATTTCTTACCGCTTGCAAGAAGAGGACGGCTCAACTGTTTACGCGGAGGGTGAATCCGTGATGGTCTTGATGGACCCGGAGACGGGCAAGAGCCAAAAGCTGTCGGACGATCACAAGGCTCTCTTGGACGCGCTGGCAGACGAAGTCAAGGAGCTCGACGAACGATGACATCTCCTGGGGGCGCACAAACCCCCGGTATTTCACTGGCAGGTCCCGCCGAAGCATCAGACCTGGCCACCCTGCTGAGCCGCGCCCGCAGCCTCGACGCGAACGCTGCCGTGCGACTGCAGGGCTTCGGCCATGCCCTGGCCACGTGGTTCCGGTGATTTACCCGACCAACATTCTGGACCCCTCACCCGTGGTTCTTGGGCTGCGGGCGGTGTCCCTGGCGCATCCCACGGACCTTGATCTCACGGTCCCGGCATCGGCCATTCTCGACCGCCTGGCCCGGTTCTCGCGGTCCGATCCCGCGTTGCAGAGCGAACCCGTGCACATCAGCGCGCCGCCGCAAGAGGTTGCTGCGCCGTGGGCGGGCATGGTTGCCCGCGCGGAGGGTGGTCCAAACGCGGCGTCGTGTCCGCCCACCACGTGCGTGACGTCGCCCGCGCCGGTATCCAAAAAGTCGCCGACGCCGTTCCCACCGATTCCGGGGCCGCACTCGTGTCCAAGGTGCGCTCGGAAATCTGGGGCGCGAGCTCCGGGTGGGGTCCCATGGACGTCCCCGACATCCCGGACGGCGCAGCCTTCGGCCTGGACGTGCTCGGCTTCATCCCGCCCTCCGAGTTCGAGGTGGCCGTGGCCGCCGAAGAAACCGGGCAGTGGCTCAGGCTCTCCACGGAGGCCGGTCACGTGGTGGTCAAGAACGGCCAGCGCTAGATTTTTCTCGGACCACAGAAGCAGGGCGGGTGCACGTGCACCGCCCTGCTTCTGTGGTCC
>NZ_AJXN01000062.1 GCF_000286355.1 Kocuria atrinae C3-8
CGGCGGGTCCTGGGCAGTGGCGTCCGCGGGGTTCCCGACGCCGCTCCGGTTCCGATTCCTGCCGCCGGTCGCGACAACGTGATGACCCGTCCTCCGGAACGCAACTTGCGCAGCACCGAAGACAACTCGAGGGCGGCCTTGCCCAGGTCCGAAGGTGTCTTGGCCTCGGTGTAGTCGATGACCACCGCACCCACACGGTCTACTTCCTGGGCGTGGCGGCGCACGTCAAGGTTCCAGTCGAGCATGGCCTGGGCGGCGGCGTCGGCGGCCGGACCCTTACCCAGGACCAGAACGGAACCCTCGGGGAAATCGCTACCGGCGCGGTAGCGGCGCAGCTTGGTCGGTTTGGGAAGACCCAGCTTGCTCGCGACCTGTTTGCCCAGTCCGGAATTGACCAGGTCCAAATATGTATCTGCCACTCAAAGCTCCTGTATGTCGTAAATCTGTGGGGATGCGTCTTAGACGGAACGCAGGATCATGGCCACGCCCTGGCCACCGGCGGCGCAGACCGAAATCAGTGCGGTCTGCGGGCGGCCTTCGGCCTTGGCGCGGGCGGCGAGTTCCTTGGCGGTGGATGCCACGATGCGGCCACCGGTCGCGGCGAACGGGTGTCCTGCGGCCAGCGACGAGCCGTTCACGTTGAGCTTGGAACGGTCCACGGTGCCCACGGGCTCGGACAGGCCCAGGCGGTCGCGGCAGAACTCCTCGGACTCCCACGCGGCCATGATGGCGAGCACGGTGGAGGCGAAGGCTTCGTGGATCTCGATGAGGTCCATGTCCTGCAGCGTCAGACCCTGGCGAGCCAACAGACGCGGCACGGCGTAGGCGGGAGCATGAGCAGCCCCTCGTTGCCGCTGACGAAGTCCACCGCGGCGGCCTCGGAGTCCACGACCTCGGCCAAGGGGGTGAGGTGGTGCTCGGTAGCCCAGTCCTCGCTGGTGATCAGCACGGCGGAGGCACCGTCCGTGAGCGGCGTGGAGTTACCGGCGGTCATGGTGGCCTCGCCGGAGAGCTTCTTGCCGAACACCGGGTTCAGGGTCGACAGCTTCTCCACGGTGGAGTCCGCCCGCATGTTGTTGTCCTTGGCCACGCCCTTGAACGGGGTGACCAGGTCGTCGAAGAAACCGCGATCGTAAGCGGCGGCCAGGTTCTGGTGCGACGACGCCGCGATCTGGTCCTGATCCTCGCGGCTCACGCCCCACTGCTGGGTGGTCAGGGCCTGGTGTTCACCCATGCTCAGTCCGGTGCGGGGCTCACCCGTGGTGGGAGCGGCGGGCACCAGATCATTGGGGCGCAGATTCTTGAGCGCCTTGAGCTTCTGGGTGGTGGTCTTCGCGCGCTGCAGCTGCAGGAGTGCACGGCGCAGACCTTCACTCACGCAATCGGTGCATCCGAGGCAGAGTCCACACCACTGGCGATACCGGCTTCGATCTGGCCCACGCGGATTTTGTTGGAAATGGTGCTCACGGTTTCCATGCCGGTCGCGCACGCCATCTGGATGTCGAACGCCGGAGTCGCGGGGTCCAGAGCGGAACCCAGAACGGCCTCGCGGGTCAGGTTGAAATCTCGGGAGTGCTTGAGCACGGCACCGCCGGCCACGGCGCCCAGACGTTCACCCGAGATCCCGGCACGCGCCACCAGTCCGTCAATCGCTGCAGTCAGCATGTCCTGGTTCGAAGCATTCGCGTACGCCCCACCCGCGCGAGCGAAGGGAATGCGGTTACCCGCGACCACCACGGCGCGGCGGAGGGACTGCTGGCTGTTCTGCTGGATGTTGTCCATGAAGGGGCTACTCCTCTTAGATTGATGTGGTGCGAATCACCTGAAACCCAGAGTAGCTGATACTCTCGGTATCGTGAAACAGGTTTCGGAGAACGTTGATGGTCGAAATTCGCGGTGGCAGCGCCACGCGCCAAGCGACGCATCGAGCTGATCACCGCCGCGCGAGACGCGGTGGCCACCCACGGTGCGAGCATCTCCATGGAGGAGATCGCCACCGCGTGCGGTACCTCCAAGTCCGTCTTCTACCGGTATTTCAAAGACAAATCCGGGGTACAAGCGGCCGTGGGTGAATACTTCGTGTCTCGAATGCGAACCCGCATGGTCGCCGCAGCTCACGAAGCGGATTCGTTCGCGGCCACCGTGCACGCGCTCGTGAAGGAGTACCTCAAATCGGTTGAGGCTTCCGCGGACGTCTACCGGTTCGTGGTGACCGCACCGGCTGACGGGGACTCGGCCATCGAACAGTTCCTGGACTCTGTGTGCCACTTGCTCATGGACCAGCACATTCGCCACCGCGGCGAGCAAGCCATGCCGCAAGCACTGCTGCAGTGTTGGGCGGCATCCACCGTGGGCATGGTCCGCGGTGCCGGTGAAGCGTGGCTGGCTCTGCCGGACACGGACGACAAACCGGACCGGACCACCATGAGCCAACTCATCACCGATTGGGCCGTTCAGGCTTACGGCCTGACACGTACACCACGCTCTCCGCAGACGAAACCTCTGCTCAGACAACCCCTCAGGAGTCATGATGACTGCAACTACTCAACTCCCGTCCAACCCGCCCACCCAGCCGATGGCACAGGTGTCCGAGGACGCCGCACTGCCCACGCACATCGATGTGGCCGGTCTGGGTGAAGTGCTGCTGGGCCGCTGGCCCGAGGCTCGCAAGGCCGCCCGCGAGCGCGCCTTGGATCCCCGCCTGCACAGCAATTACAACCTCACGTTCGAGGATCAGCGCGACCTCACGTTCGAGCAGGTCAAGGTCCTTCGCGATGCCGGCACTGCGCTGGTGGGCATGCCCGAGTACCTGGGTGGCACCAACAGCCCGGGTGCCAATGTCTCAGCGTTCGAGGAGCTCGTGCTCGCTGACCCGTCGCTGCAGATCAAGTCGGGTGTGCAGTGGGGCCTGTTCGGTTCCGCCGTGCTCAACCTGGGCTCCAAGGAGCACCACCTCGAGTGGCTCCCGGACATCCTCAACCTGAACACTCCCGGCGTGTTCGCCATGACGGAGATCGGTCACGGGTCCGACGTCGCATCGATCGGCACGACCGCCACGTACCTTCCCGAAACGGACGAGTTCGAGATCCACACCCCCTTCAAGGCGGCATGGAAGGACTACCTGGGCAACGCTGCGGTCCACGGCAAGGCCGCAGTGGTCTTCGCCCAGCTGATCGTCAAGGGCGTCAACCACGGCGTGCACTGCCTCTATGTACCCATCCGTGATGACAACGGCGAATTCCTGCCGGGTGTCGGCGGCGAGGACGATGGCCGCAAGGGCGGACTCAACGGCGTGGACAACGGCCGACTGCACTTCACCAACGTGCGTGTGCCCCGCTTCAACCTGCTGAACAAGTACGGCTCGGTGGACGAGAACGGCGAGTACTCCTCCCCCATCGCGTCCCCGGGGCGCCGCTTCTTCACGATGATCGGCACCCTGGTGCAGGGGCGCGTCTCCTTGGACGGTGCCGCCACGCTGGCCAATCAAATGGCCCTGAGCATTGCCGTTCGCTACGCGGAACAGCGCCGCCAGTTCAACACGGACTCGGACATCCGCGAGCAGACACTCATGGACTACCAGCAGCACCAGCGCCGCTTGATTCCTCGCATTGCGGAGACCTACGCGATGATCTTCGCGCACCAGCAGTTGCTGGATAAGTTCCACGAGGTCTTCTCCGGCGAGGACGATTCTGACGGCAACCGTCAGGACCTGGAGACCCTGGCCGCCGCATTCAAGTCGATGTCCACGTGGAGCGCCCTGGACACCCTCCAGGAGGCCCGTGAGGCCTGCGGCGGCGCCGGTTCATGGCCAAGAACCGCATCCCGCAGCTGCGTGCGGACCTGGATATCTACGCGACCTTCGAGGGCGACAACACCGTGCTCCTGCAGTTGGTCGCCAAGCGTTTGCTCACCGATTACTCGGACGAGTTCAAGAACGCGGACGTGGGTGTCATGGCCCGCTACGTGGCCGACCGCGCCACGGAGGCAGGCTTCAACCGCTCCGGGTTGCGCAAGCTGACCCAGGCCTTCACGGACACCGGTGACGCCCGCAAGTCGGTCAACGCCCTGCGCGATCCGGAAGCGCAGCGCGCGCTGCTGATGGACCGCGTGGAAACGATCATTGAGGACGTAGCGGACGAAATGCGCGCGGTGGCTCGTAAGTCCAAGAGCGAAAAGGCGGAGGTCTTCAACAACAACCAGCACCGGCTGATCGAGGCCGCCCGGTCGCACGCTCAGCTGTTGCAGTGGGAAGCCTTCACCGAGGGTCTCGAGAAGATTCAGGATCCCGGCACCAAGCGCGTGCTCACGTGGCTGCGCGACCTGTTCGGCCTGCACCTGCTCGAGGAGAATCTCGGTTGGTACCTGGCCTACGGTCGACTCTCGATGCGCCGCGGTCGCGCACTGCAGAGCTACGTGAACCGGCTGATCTCCCGTTTGCGCCCCTACGCACTGGAGCTCGTGGACTCCTTCGGCCTCAGCCCCGAGCTGCTCCGTGCGGAGATCGCGGGAACCGTGGAAGAAGAGCGTCAGCAGGAGGCCGACGAGTACTTCCGGCGCCTGCGCGCCAGCGGTGACGCCCCCGCCAAGGAGGCCAAGCCGGCTCGTGATCCCAAGGCCGAGACGCGCGGTCACCACTCGTAAGTCTCAACGCCCAAATGCCGACGCCGCCCGCGAGAGTTTCGCGCGCGTCGCATTTAAGGTCCTACTGATGCGTTTGATACTGCCGGTGTTGACGCGGGGGTCATCCGCTTCGAGGACATCCGCGACGATCAGCGTGACGTTGTCCCGACCTCCGGTGCGCAGCGCGGCCTGGAGCAGCACGTCCGCGGCCTCCTTGGGGTGCTGCACGGCGTGCAGGACACGGGCGATGTGTGCCGGGGACAGCTCACCGGTCAGGCCGTCCGAGCACATGAGCAACCGCTGACCCGGCTGAGCCGGGATCACAATGATGTCCGGCTCCCACACCTGGCCTGTGCCCAGGGCACGGGTGATCACGTTGCGTCGCGGGTGCACGAGAGCCTGGGCGGGGGTGAGCTGGCCGATGGACACGAGGTACTGGACCTCGGAGTGATCCACGGTCAACTGGCTCACGCCCACGGGGTGTTCGGGATCGGTGGGGTGCTCGCCCACACCGGGACCGGTCAGCTCATAGGTGCGCGAATCGCCCACGTTGAAGATCAACCACAACCACTGCCCCGCGATTTCCACGAGCCACGCGCCGGTGACCGTGGTGCCGGCGCGGGTTCCGCACTGATCCTGGATGGACTGATCGGCTTCCCACAGCACGGACCGCAAGCGGTGCACGGCCTCGAGTGCTTCGTTAGGGACGTCCGGATCGAGCTTGAGCTGACGGTCGATCGTGGCGCGAAAACGGGACACGTCCAGACCGGGTTCGGGTTCCACGATCTGGTAGTCCATGAAGTCATTGAGCGTGAACAGCTCGGAGGAGCCCAGAGTGGACACGCACAGGGCGCTGGCGACCTCACCGGCCTCGTGCCCGCCCATGCCGTCCGCGACGGCAACCATGTTGTCGGTGACGACCAGGGCATCCTCATTGGATTCCCGGCGCAGCCCACGATCGGTGACTCCGCCCGATCGGATGGCCAGAGAAATGCTCATTCGTCCTCATCTTCCAGCCGGGGCCCTTGGCCCTGGGTAATGGACACCGGTTGCACGTCGCCGAAGCCACGGACGTTCCGGGAAGGTTGGGGCGTCAGGACGAATCGATCATCGTCCTTCAGTACGGATGCGGTGGATGCGTCCACTACCACCCCGCCCGGATCGGTCAGCGCCACCAACCGGGAGGCCAAGTTCACGGTGGGGCCGTAAAGGTCACCCAGTCGCGGGAGCACTCGACCCCACACGAAGGCCACGCGAGCCTGCGGGAGTAACGGATCGTCCTTGATCAAGCGAGCCAGGGCCAAAGAGATCTGAGCGCCACCCTGAGGGGTTTCGGAGAGGAACATGACCTCGTCACCGATGGTCTTGATCACGCGACCGCCGCCCATGGAGATGATCTCTGCGCAGCGCTTCTCGAAGCGCTGCACCAAGTTGGCCAGGGTGCGTTCGTTCATCTGTCGAGACAGGGAGGTATAGGACACGAGGTCCGCGAAACCGACGCCGCGTGCCAGGGGCAACGACGATCCACCCACGTCCGTGACGTGCTCGCCCAGACTTTCGGTGGAACCGTCCGGACGTTCCCCGCGCATGGCCAAGCGCTGGACGGCTGCCGAGAGCTGACGCCGCCACGAGTAGTCGAGCAACTTCTTCAGAGGATCCACCATCTCGGGGAGAACGCTCAGAAGCTCGCGCCGTGCCTGGGCATCGGTCATTCCCTGGTGGGCCACCATGTCCTCGACGAGCGCTTCGATCTGCCACACAACCATGCGGTCGGACAGCTGAGCCACCGAACGAGCCAGGGACAGGGCAGCTTCTTCCGAGAGCTTGCTCTGCTGCACCAGGTCCGAGACTACGCGTAAGGCTCGAACGTCCTCTTGGGTGAAGTAGACCTCGTCCTCACTGAGATTCGGGAAGCCCAGGGCACGCCAGATCTTGCGCGCAGACGCGGTCGACAGCTCCGCGGCATGCGCGGTTTCCCGCCGCTTGAGGTTGCGTTCGGAACCCAGCAACAGCTGATCCAGGTTCTTCACCGCAGCCTTGGACTCCTCCGAGCCGTACAGATTGGACTGCACCGGATTGTGGAGATTGAGATTGATCTGCTCGGTCTGGGGACCGACCACGGCTGGTCTGAGCGCTCGTTGGGGTCTTCAGCCACGCGGCCCTCCTTGGAAACTTCTGCTCGATGATGTGGTCATGCCAGACCTACTGTAATTGCCAGCGGGCCTTCCGGACTGTTGAACCAGGTCAACCATGGCGTTCGGTTGCGGGCAGGCCGCCAGTTTCAGGCCACCGAGAGCGCCGAAGTCCGCCATGACGGTGCCCCGGTCCACTCCACGGGTCAGCATGGCGAACAGTCCCGCTGGTGCCACCACGCGCGCACTGCGCAGGGCGTCCAGGGGCAAAGCCACTACGTTGTCCTTGGCGGGCGGTCCGGTCAGGGCCAGTCGCTGATTGGTCAGGACGAACACGGTGCGCAGCCAACGCCACGCCGGTAACAACACGTAGCGGTAGGTCACCCACAGCGCGACCAGGGTGATGATCCAGCCCACGAGTGAGTGCAGCGTGGTCCAGGGTGCCTCGTAGGGCCGCCAGGTCAGATCCAGGAGCCGCTGCAGCGCCGAATACAACAGCACGGTGCACCAGGCGATCACGGCGGGTCCCACCAGCCGGATCGGATGGGCCCGGGTGGCCACAATGGTTTCCTCGCCCTGCCGCAGGACCAGACGATTCTTGGTTTTCATGCCCGCTCCCCCGAGGTGACCCGCGCGACGTCGTCCTGGGCCAGTTGCTCGGCGGCCGTCCTGGCGGCACCGGGCGCGGGTCGCACGTGGACGACGTCGCCGGCGGACAACGCGCGCGCCGCACCGTTTTCGCCACGCACGATCAATTCGCCTGAGGTTCCCAGGCCCTCGGCCACGGCCTGCTCAGGCACGGTGGACCCCGGCAGGTGGAGTGCCACACGACGGCCGAGGGTGTCCAGCTCGGATTCCAGGACGGCGCGCATCTCGCCACCCGGGCCGAGCGCTGCACCGGGGTCCTGGCTCACCAGGTGATAGCAGCGGGCGAACTCTCGCAAGATCTCGGTGAGCAGCGTCTGACGGTCGGGGACGGCGGCGTCGTTACCGGCCTCGAGGCGCAACGACGTGGCCGTGGGGATGGCAGGTGACGTTGACTGACGTTCAGCCCCGCGCCCACCACGACACTCGGTGCCGAACCGCCCGAGTGGTTGATCAACGAGGCCAGCACACCGCACAGTTTGCGGGAGTCAACGAGCACGTCGTTGGGCCATTTAATGACCGCGGGAACGCCCACGGTGTCCCGGACCGCGCGCGTCACGCTGTGTGCCAGGAGAAGGGTCAGCCACGGCACGTACTCCATGGGCCATGGTGCACCTGCGGCCGTGCGCGGAGTGCAGGCCACGGAAAAGGTGAGTGCCACGCCCGGGGGCGTGAACCATTGCCGGTCCAGGCGACCCTTACCGGCGCTCTGGAAACCGGTGACCACCGCACTCAATTCGGTGCCACCGGTCTGCATCACCCGATCGGCGAGCCACACGTTGGTGGAATCCACCTGGTCGAGCACGGTCACGGATGAGAATCCCGAGTCTGCCAGCGCGGCCTGCAACTGGTCAGCGTGGAAATCCGCTGCCGGTTCCTGGGCAGTGGGGTCCATGCGGGCGACTCCTTTTAGGGGGACGTGAAAATCGATATTTCTCAGCTTATGTCTACCGCCGCTGTCGGGGCATAAGCTGAATGAGAGCAATCCAACATGACAGCCGCTGAAAGGCAACCATGAGCATTTTCGCAGTGACCTATTCCTACGGTGGACCGGTGGAGGTTCTCAACGAACACCGCCCCGCCCACCGCGCCTACCTGGGCGAGTTGGCGCAGCAGGGCAAGGTCATGGGCTCGGGGCCTTTCACGGACGACGGCGCCGCGGGTGCCTTCTCGTGTTCTCGGCCGAGAGCGCGGACGAGGTCAAGGCCATCCTGGCCGAGGATCCGCTGATCGTTCAGGGCGCTGTCACCGAACACAGCATCCGTGAGTGGAGCATCAACACCGGCGCGTGGTCGTAACCGTCTGGGAATGATCACGTGTAAGAACCGTCACGGGATTGTGGGACCCCTACAAAGGGTTGGGGCACCCCGCAGAATAAACTTGTGACGTCCTGAACCTGGGACACCGGTACTCCCACCCTTGTACCGGACCGAGATAACGCGAGGTGCCATGAGCCACGACCTGACCACCACCGCAGGCAAGATCGCCGATTTCCGCGAGCGCCGTGAGAAGTCCGAGCGGCCCGCCGGTGACGCGGCGGTCGAGAAGCAGCACTCGCGCGGGAAGAACACCGCCCGCGAGCGCATTGAGATGCTGCTGGACCTGGACTCCTTCGTCGAGTTCGATGCCATGGCCGTGCACCACAGCACCATGTTCGGCATGGAGAAGAAGAAGCTGTTGGGCGACGGCGTGGTGACCGGTTACGGCACCGTGGACGGCCGACTGGTGGCCGTGTACTCCCAGGACTTCGGCGTGTTCGGCGGCTCGCTGTCGCAGGTCAACGGCGAGAAGATCGTCAAGGTCCAGAAGTTCGCCCTGCGCAACGGTTGCCCCGTGATCGGCATCAATGACGGCGGTGGCGCCCGCATTCAGGAGGGCGTGGCATCCCTGGCGATGTTCGCGGACATCTTCCGCATGAACGTGCGCTCCTCCGGTGTGGTTCCCCAGATCTCGCTGATCATGGGTCCGTGCGCTGGCGGCGCCGCCTACTCCCCCGCCCTGACCGACTTTGTGGTCATGGTGGACAAGACCTCTCACATGTTCATCACCGGCCCGGACGTGATCAAGACCGTCACCGGTGAAGAAGTGGACATGGAAACCCTGGGTGGTGCCCGCTCCCACAACGAGCGCACCGGTACGGCGGCCTACTTGGCGGCCGATGAGCAGGACGCCTTCGATTTCGTGCACGAGTTGCTCGAGTACCTGCCGGGCAACAACCTGCAGGACTCCCCGCGCATGGAGCACGACCAGATCCTGGAGATCGACGACGAAGATCTGGAGCTGGACACGCTCATTCCGGACTCGGCCAACCAGCCCTACGACATGCGCACCGTGATCGAGACCGTGCTGGACGACGGTCACTTCATGCAGATCCAGGAGCTCTACGCCCCCAACGTGATGGTCGGTTACGGCCGCGTGGAAGGTCAGACGGTGGGCATCGTGGCCAATCAGCCCATGCAGTTCGCCGGCACCCTGGACATCGCCGCGTCCGAGAAGGCCGCGCGCTTCGTGCGCCACTGCGACGCGTTCAACATTCCCATCCTGACCTTCGTGGACGTCCCCGGCTTCCTGCCCGGCACGGACCAGGAGTTCAACGGCATCATCCGACGCGGCGCCAAGCTGCTGTACGCCTATGCCGAGGCGACCGTCCCCATGGTCACCCTGATCACCCGCAAGGCCTACGGCGGCGCGTACATCGTGATGGGCTCCAAGAAATTGGGCGCGGACATCAACCTCGCGTGGCCCACCGCGCAGATCGGCGTGATGGGCGCCCAGGGCGCGGTGGAGATTCTCTACCGCCGCGATCTCAAGGCCGCAGCGGAGAACGGTGAAGACACCGCCGAGTTGCGTGCTGAGCTCGCCCAGAAGTTCGAGGAAGATCTGCTGAACCCCTACCAGGCCGCAGAGCTGGGTTTCGTGGATTCGGTGATCATCCCCTCGGAGACCCGCACGCAGATCATCAAGGCGCTGCGCGGCCTGGCCGATAAGCGTGCGTCGATGCCCGCCAAGAAGCACGGAAACATCCCGCTGTGACCGCCCGCGAGAAGTCCCAGGATGCGGTGTCCCGGCTGGAGTCCGTGGACGCCGACGACAAGCGCGAGCCGCTGTTCACGGTCACACGCGGCAATCCGACCGCCGAGGAACTCGCTGCACTCACCGCGGTGTTCATGAGCTACGACGCCGCCGCGAACGATTCCCACGCCGCTCCCGTTCGCGTGCCGCGGGTGCAGTCCCGCCGCATGCGCCTGGGTATGAAGCTTCGCCCGGGGTGGGGCGCGTGGCGCCGCACACGTCCGGAGAGCTAACCCCGGTTTTCATGAATTCCGCAGCATAATGGTGGGCGTGAATGTCATTGTCGCGAGCGTGTTGTGGAGTCTGGCCCTCTTATTGATCGCCAGTGGTGTGGCCAAATTGCTCACCAGCAAAACTGATGAGAGCGCCCTGAACGTCATGGCGCTACCCGCCATGGTGAATACCCGCACCGTGCGCACCGCACTCCCCTGGGTCGAGATCCTGCTTGCACTCACGCTCCTTCTGAGTTCCGGGATCGTGCTGTGGGCTGCCACTGCTGCAACCGTGTGCTGTTCGTGGCGTTCACGGTGTTCGTGAGCATCGGTGTGCGCCAGGGCGATCCTGCCTCGTGCGGTTGCTTCGGATCGTTATCCCGTGCCCCCATGTCCTGGCGCACTGTGGTCCGCAACCTGGTGTTCGTGGCCCTGGCTGTCTTCGCCTTCATCGTCACGAGCACCGGTTCCTACCACGGTCCCGCGTTGCCCGTGCCGTGGTGGACCGTGGTCGCGGCGACCGTCCCCCTGCTGGTCATCGGCGTGATCGTGTGGACGGAACGTGGCAACTCCAGCCCTCGCGGATTGAGCGCGGGTCGGTTGTTCAATGTTCCGCCCCTCCCCGAACACCTCAACTCTCAGCGTGCCACCTCCCAGCCCGTCGCATCCGGCGCCCACGGCTCTGGTGACTCACCTGCCAGCACCGATGACGAAACTGGCGACGACGATGACTACGTCCGACTCCCCGTTCCCTTCGTCTCCGCGGTGGATCGCGAGGGTCAGCGCGTGTCCGTGCGCACCATGGCACAGACACAGGCTCGAGCACTCTTCTATGTGAGCCCCGGATGTGGTCCGTGCATCACGGTCATGGAGCAGCTCCAAGAACTTCCCGCATCGCTGGGACCGGTGGCCATTCACACGATCGTGGCCCACGACAGCTCACTCCACGAACTGCCGGAGTCGTTGCGAGCCAACGCCCTGGTGGACCCGGACCGCTCCCTGGCCAGTTCGTTCGGCATGGTCTCCAACCCGTGGGCCGTGGTCCTCGGGGCAGACGGCTTGCTGGCCGGTGGACCCGAAGCAGGCAGCGGTGCCGTGAGCCAGCTACTGGACGAGCTCGTGGAGCGCTTCGAAACGGCTCCCCGCGCGTGACATCCAGCGCCTTGACGCCCAACCGCGAGTCGTCGAGTCGGGACGAGCACGGCACGTTCAAGGCCTTGCTGGTCGTAGCGGGCGGCGTAGTTGCTGCCCTGCACGTCTGGAAACTTTCTCCCGCCCTGGGCACGCTGTCCGAGCAGCTGAACATGAGCCTGGGACAGGCCGGCGTGCTCGTGGCCGTGATCCAGGTGGCCGGCATGGTGCTGGGCATGATCGTGGGTCTGTTCAACGACTCAATCGGGCTGCGTCGGGGCTGCCTGTGGGGTTTCGGCTTCCTGGCGGTCGGCTCGGTGCTGGGTGCTCTGCGCCCGGACCCGGGCTCCTGCTGGCCTCCCGCGTTCTGGAGGGCGTGGGATTCTTGCTGGTCTGCGTGGCCTCGCCCGCGCTGATCCGCAGGCTCGTACCCCCGCGCCGATTGGCCCCGATCGTGGGTCTGTGGGGTTGCTTCTTCCCCGTGGCCGCCGCCATTTCTCAGCTCACGGGCGGATTCCTCGTGGACTCGATCGGCTGGCGTGCCTGGTGGCTGGGCGCCGCGGCACTCGCCGTGGCCGTGGGCGTGGCCATGGCTGCGGTCATTCCTCCGGACGTGACCATCTCGCCCAGGCGACCTGCCGACGGCGGGCCGCGAGCGACGTCGTCGTCTGAAAATGCCCCGGCCGCTGCGCGGTCGGTGAGCGTGCGTGCGAAGGGGACCTTGAGCACCGGCCCGCTGTGGGCCGCCGCCCTGGTGATGGGGTGCTACACGGCGCAGTGGAACGGTGTGATCCAGTTCCTGCCCACCATTTACGCGGAGGCCGGGATCGCGGCGGGGGCCGCCGGTGCGTTGAGCGCGGGAGCAGCTGCGTGCAATGCGCTGGGCAATCTGAGCGCGGGGCAGGCACTGGGTCGTGGCGTGAAACCCGTGACCCTGTGGACCATCGGATTCGTGGCGATGGCCGTGTGCGCCGTGCTCGCGTTCGGGATTGCTCCCCTGGTGGCCCCGGAGTGGCGCTTCGGTCTGCGTTACGGAGCGGTGATCGCGTTTTCTGCGGTGGGTGGCCTGATTCCTTCGACCGCCATCTCCCAGCAGATGGCGCTGGCGCCCGCACCGGACACCGTGAGCACCAGTTTGGGGCTGGGCCAGCAGTTCAATGCTTTGGGCCAGTTCGCGGGGCCCGTGGCCGTGGCGTTCCTGGTCCAGAACGCAGGCGGGTGGCACGCGACGTGGTGGGTGACGGTGAGTTTCGCGATGGTCGGATTGCTCGCGAGCTGGTGGCTGGGATTCGCGCGCCGCCCGCGTCCCACCTTGTCATCTCACCAAACGTGACTAATGTAGCTTTCCGTGATCGAGAACCAATCCACGCAACGTTCAACCCCCGCACTCCCCCCGCTAGGCACAGTTCACCGCCCCGTTACCCCGGTGGACGAGCTGGCCAATCAGCACTTCGACCGCTCGATGAGGCTCGACCCTCTCGCGGCCACGTTGAACGGACTGACCGGTTACGGCCCCGCCTATCCCGATTACGGGCCACAGGCCGGGCGGATCAGGCGCAGTTGCGGACCGAGACCCTTCGCGCACTGGACACCGCGCAGCCCCGGGACGACGTGGACCGGGTGACCATTCACGCCCTGCGCAATCACCTGAACCTCCAGTCGGACCTGCACGCGGCGAACCTGGACGTGGCCCCCGTCAACAACATCGCGTCCCCTGTGCAGTGGGTGCGAGAGATCTTCGACAATATGCCGACGAGCACCACGGACGATTGGGAGCAGATCGTCGAGCGGCTCCGCCATGTGCCGCGCGCGTTGGAGAGCTACACCGAGGGGCTGCATGAGGCTGCGTCGCTCGGGAAGTTGGCCTCCATGACTCAGATCCGGGAGGCCGGTGCCCAGGCGGAGGCCTATTCGGAGCTGAAGGGTCCGTTCGGATCGCTGTTGGCTCATGACTCGGTGCCCGACTCACTGCGCGAATCCCTGGAACAGGCCGTCACCGACGCCCGCGAGGCCTATGGAGGACTGGTGCGCGCCTTCCATGAAGACTTTGCCGCCACGGCCCGAGAAACGGATGCCGTGGGCGAGGACGATTACCGACTCCACCTGCAGTCGTTCCTGGGCGCCAAACTCGAACCCGGCGAGGTGTACGAATGGGGCATCGAACAGCTGCAGAAGCTGGATGAGGAACAGCGGCTCGTGGCGCACCAGATCTCACCCGGAGCCTCGATCCGCGAGGCCATGAAGGCCTTGAACGAGGACCCCGCGCGCCGCCTGAATTCCACCGATGAGTTGCGACGCTGGATGCAGGCGCTGTCCGACCAGGCGGTCTCGGAACTGTCCAAGGACCACTTCGAATTCACGGACGCCATGCGCAACCTGCAGTGCATGATCGCGCCCACCCAGGACGGCGGTATCTATTACACCCCGCCGAGCAACGACTTCTCCCGCCCGGGGCGCATGTGGTGGTCCGTGCCCGAAGGCACCACCCGGCACGCCACGTGGGAGGAAACCACCACCGTGTATCACGAGGGTGTCCCCGGGCATCACCTCCAGGTCGCCACCGCACTGGCCAACGCCGGCGAGCTCAACGCCTGGCGCCGCATGGGCATTTGGGTTTCAGGCCACGGTGAAGGTTGGGCGCTGTACGCGGAACGCCTCATGGAGGAGCTGGGATATTTGAACGACCCCGGTGACCGCATGGGCATGCTCGATTCGCAGCGGTTGCGCACGGTCCGCGTGATTTTCGACGTCGGTTTCCACTGCGGGTACAAGGTGCCTGCAGAACTCGGCGAGATGCTGGGCGGCGCTCGCGCCGGTGAGGTCTGGTCCCCGCAGGACGGCTGGGATTTCCTGACCCACAACGTGATCATGGACCCGGCCGTTCTGCGCTTCGAATGGTTGCGCTACATGGGCTGGCCGGGCCAAGCACCGTCGTACAAACTGGGCCAGGAACTGTGGCTGGACCTGCGCAAGCAAGTGGCCGCGCGCGAAGGTGACCAGTTCGATCTCAAGCATTTTCACAGCCGTGCCCTGCGGCTCGGTTCCGTGGGATTGGACACACTCGCCCACGCCATGACGCTCTAGTTCCGCGGATTCGCGCGGGCCTTGGGTGAGCTTCGGCCGACGACGCCGCTCGGTGCGTAACATTTCGTCACGCCGCGTGTGCGCTTTATTATTCCGCGGCCTACCCTGGCTCACATGAATTCCGCAGAAAATACCCGGCGCCTACCGAAATGGATGACCTCCTTCGGTTGGCAGATCCTGATCGCCTGATCCTGGGCGTTCTCCTGGGCTCCCTGGCCACCGCCATGGGCGGCGATCCCGAGGAGAACCCCAACTGGTTGATGATCCTCCTGGACACCATCGGGTCCAGCTACGTCACGCTCTTGAAGGCGGCGGTGGTGCCGCTGGTGGTCACGGCCGTGATCGCCTCGATCGCCAATCTCCGCGACGTCTCCAATGCCGCCCGCTTGGCATGGAAGACCCTGGTGTGGTTCGCGATCACCGCACTGATTGCCGTGCTGATCGGCATGGTGTTGGGTGTGCTGATTCAGCGGTGTGGGCACGGGTCAAGCGCAGCCCGGTGAATACACGGGCACCGAGGGTTCCTGGCTGGGCTTCCTCAAGGGCATCATCCCGGTGAACTTCCTGGGCCTGGAAGCCACGTCCACAATGCCGGACGCGGAAACTGTGACCACCGCACTGAACTTCAACGTGCTGCAGATCCTGGTGATCTCCGCTGTGGTGGGTATCGCCGCGCTCAAGGTCGGTAAGGCCGCCGAGCCGTTCCTGACCTTCATGCAGTCCGGCCTGGCCATCATGCAGAAGATCGTCTGGTGGATCATTCGCCTGGCACCGCTGGCACCCTGGGCCTCATCGGCCGCGCGGTGTTCGAGTACGGTTGGACCTCCATGGGCACCCTGGTCAGCTTTGTGATCACCGTGTACGTGGGTCTGCTGTTGGTGGGCTTTGTGGTCTACCCGATCCTGATCAAGCTCAACGGGCTGTCCATTAAGCAGTTCTTCTCCGGCGTGTGGCCGGCCATGCAGTTGGGCTTCGTGTCCCGGTCCTCGCTGGGCACCATGCCCCTGACCCAGCGGGTGACCGAGCGAAACCTGGGCGTACCCAAGCATTACGCGTCCTTCGCGATTCCCCTGGGTGCGACCACCAAGATGGACGGTTGCGCCGCGATCTACCCGGCCATTGCCGCGATCTTCGTTGCGCAGTTCTACGGTGTGCCACTGACTCCCATGCACTTTGTGCTGATTGCCCTGGTCTCCGTGCTGGGTTCGGCCGCGACCGCGGGCACCACCGGCGCCACTGTCATGCTGACTCTGACGCTGTCCACTTTGGGCCTTCCGCTCGAGGGCGTTGGCCTGTTGCTGGCCGTGGATCCGATCCTGGACATGGGTCGCACCGCACTGAACGTCACCGGTCAGGCTCTCGTGGCCGCCATCGTGGCCAAGCGTGAGGGCATCATCGACATGGACCTGTACAACGCGCAGCGCTCCGGCGAACCGTTCTCTGACGAGGACAATCACGGCGAACTGACCCCGCAGGACGCGCGCACCGGAACCGGCGAGGGCTCGCACGCCCACGCGCCGTCGGGCCCGAATGACGGGCAACGCGTGGACTGAACCACGCGCTGAAGACCGGCGATGAGTCGCTGACAAGGAGCGGCACGGGTGACCCCGTGCCGCTCCTTGTCTGTCCGAACAGAACCACTAGGCTGTGAGATACATCACCACAATAACGTAGGAGATTCACACCATGACGGTCTACCAGCAACCCGGTACGGTCGGCGCCAAGGTCAGCTTCAAGCCCCGCTACGAACACTTCATCGGCGGCGACTGGGTCGCACCCGTGAAGGGTCAGTACTTCGAAAACATCACCCCCGTCACGGGCCAGGCGTTCACCGAGGTGGGTCGCGGCACGGCCGAGGACATCGAGGCCGCGTTGGACGCGGCGTGGGCCGCAGCGCCGTCGTGGAATGCCACGTCACCTGCGGAACGCGCGCTCATGCTGAACAAGATCGCGGACCGCATGGAAGAGAATCTCGAGACCATCGCGGTCGCCGAGACCTGGGACAACGGCAAACCCGTGCGCGAGACACTCAACGCGGACATTCCGCTCGCGATCGATCACTTCCGCTATTTCGCCGGTGCGATCCGCGCGCAGGAGGGGCACCTGTCCCAGCTGGACGAGGACACCGTGGCGTATCACTACCACGAGCCGTTGGGCGTGGTCGGGCAGATCATTCCCTGGAACTTCCCCATCCTGATGGCCGTGTGGAAGCTCGCCCCGGCACTCGCGGCCGGCAACTGCGTGGTGCTCAAGCCCGCCGAGCAGACCCCGGCGTCCATCCTGGTGCTCATGGAGCTGATCAAGGATCTGATTCCGGCCGGTGTGGTCAACATCGTCAACGGCTTTGGCGTGGAGTGCGGTAAGCCTCTGGCGTCCGACAAGCGCATCCGCAAGATCGCCTTCACCGGTGAAACCACCACGGGTCGCCTGATCATGCAGTACGCCTCCGAGAACATCATCCCGGTGACCCTGGAGCTGGGCGGTAAGTCGCCGAACATCTTCTTCGAGGACATCGCGGCACAGAAGGACGGGTTCTACGACAAGGCCCTGGAAGGTTTCGCATTCTTCGCACTCAATCAGGGTGAGGTCTGCACGTGCCCGTCCCGTGCGCTGATCCAGGAGTCGATCTACGACCAGTTCCTGGCGGACGGCATCGACCGCGTGTCCAAGATCAAGGCGGGCAATCCGCTGGATACGGACACCATGATTGGCGCGCAGGCTTCGACCGACCAGTTGGAGAAGATCCTCTCCTACTTGGACATCGGTAAGAAGGAGGGCGCCAAGGTGCTGATCGGCGGCGAGCGCGCCGAGCTCGACGGCGATTTGGGCGGCGGTTACTACGTGCAGCCCACCGTGTTCGAGGGCACCAACGACATGCGCATCTTCCAGGAGGAGATCTTCGGACCGGTGCTCTCGGTGGCCAAGTTCAGCGACTACGACCAGGCGATCAGCGTTGCCAACGACACGCTCTACGGCCTGGGTGCCGGTGTATGGGCGCGCAGCGGCAACATTGCCTACCGCGCGGGCCGTGCGATTCAGGCGGGTCGCGTGTGGGTGAATCAGTACCACAGCTACCCGGCGCACTCCGCGTTCGGCGGCTACAAGTCCTCGGGTATCGGTCGCGAGAACCACCTGATGATGTTGGACCACTATCAGCAGACCAAGAACCTGCTGGTGTCCTACACCGAGTCCCCGCAGGCTTCTTCTAAGCCGCAGCGCGGAGCGGGACCAGTCGAGCTGAAAGGTGATGAGGCGCCATGAGCGCACAACCTTCTGAACCGCAGGACCTGGAGAGTCTCGAGCACCGCGTGGTGCTCGAGACCTCCCCGGCCGTGCCCGGTGAAACCACCTCGCGGGTGGGGTTCACTGGGCCTGCCGTGGCCCTGTTGCAAGAGCTGTGGGAGCAGCACGGACCGCTCATGTTCCACCAGTCCGGTGGCTGCTGTGACGGCTCCGCGCCCATGTGTTTCCCGGCCGGTGAGTTCCGCACTGGAAACTCCGATGCCTTGCTGGGTGTCGCTCAGGTCCCGTCACCCTCGGGAGGCGAGTTGGGTCCCCTGGAGTTCTGGATCTCGACCGAGCAATTCGAGCTCTGGCGACACACCCGCTTGATCATTGACGCATCCCAGGCCGGGGTGGGGGTTTTTCCCTCGAGGCTCCAACGGGCAAACGGTTCCTCACCCGCAGTGAACTCTGCGAAATTTAGGAACCATCCGCCACTAAGCTGGGCTCATGCCCCCGTCACCTACTTCGTAGAGAATGGGGAGCTGCTGTCCGGAAGGCTCCGGCACGATTACTGCCCCAGTCGTTGATGATCCGAGGGTGTACCTATGTTTGAGTCAAGCCGCGAGGGCGGCTTAGTCGGAGTCGGAGCGTTTCATGATGGCTGGTAATACGTGCCCCAGCAGTGCATCGCGTAGATGACGTTGCAGCGGAGGCACCTACTACCAACCCGTACACCCGAACCGGACGCCCTCGCGGCTTGATTCGCAAAATGAGACACCCCGTTACCTTTTTCATGACGCCGGTGTCCGGGAGGATGAAGGCGTAGGTAACCAGCCGGCCCCGGCATGATGCCTGCCCCCAGTTATCGATGATCGCAGGCGGTGTAGTCACCGGGGCCGGTACTGGTTCACACGGACCGCTAATAGAAGCACGACCCGTCAGGCGGGGCTTTGTAACGTGGATGCGGGTCAGTGTTCCATTTGGTCACTTCAACCCACCCTGTGACGAAGAAGGTGACCATGACGGACCACCAGCTCTACCTCGGGATCGACGTTGGTAAGACCGATCATCACGCCACCGGCCTGAGCGCCGCGGGCAGTGTCGTGTACGACAAGCCCCTGCCCCAATCCGACCCAAGATCCGGGCGCTGCTTCAAGAGCTGACCGTAGCCCATGGCACTGTTCTGGTGGTCGTGGACCAGCCCAAGACCATAGGCGCCCTGGTGATTGCGGTGGCCCAGGACCTGGGCATTGATGTGGCTTACTTGCCTGGGCTAACGATGCGCCGGGTCGCTGACCTGCACCCGGGCCAGGCGAAAACTGATGCCCGAGATGCGTTCATCATCGCCGAGACCGCTCGCACCATGGCCCACACCCTGCGTGGGATCACCGTGACCGAGGAGAACATCGCGGAACTGTCGATGCTGTGCGGCTTCGATGATGATCTAGCAGCCCAGATCACTCAGGCCCGCAACCGGTTACGCGGGTTCCTCACTCAGATCCACCCGGCTCTGGAACGGGTCCTTGGCCCCCGGTTGGGCCACCCCGCCGTGGTTGCTTTGCTCACCCGGTACTCGTCCCCGGCCCGGTTGAGAACCGCCGGGCGGGCTCATGTACGGGTGTTGTTGAAGAAACACGCGCCCCGGTTGGCGGAGAAACTCACCGAAGAGATTTTCACCGCCCTGAGCGAGCAAACCGTGACCGTTGCAGGCACGTCGGCGGCGGAGAAGATCATCGGGCGTTTAGCTGACCAACTTTCCCAGCTCGCCACCCAACGAGCAGAGATCGAAGCCGAGATCCTCACGGTGGTCGATGCTCACCCTCTCACCCAGGTCCTGACCTCCATGCCCGGGGTAGGGGTCAGGACAGCAGCACGGATCCTCACCGAAGTCGTGGGCAAGGACTTCGCCACCGCCGGCCATCTGGCTTCTTACGCCGGAATCGCTCCCGTGACCAGAAGATCCGGGACCTCGATCCGTGGGGAATCCCCATCCGGCGGGGCAACAAGGTCCTGAAACGAGCGTTGTTCCTCTCCGCGTTCGCCTCCATAAACGCCAGCCCCGCTTCGAGGGCCTACTACGATCGAAAACGATCTGAGGGCAAACGCCACAACCAAGCTGTGATCGCGCTGGCCAGAAGACGAACCGATGTACTCTACGCCATGCTCCGCGACGGGGCCTTCTACACCGAACCCACCCCGCCGACCGTAGCCCTGGCCGCTTTACGAAAACCATAGAAGCACCCCCCTGCTTGCCGCGGGCCGCAAGTCGGCCGCCACATGACTGAAAAAGATGGCCCCACGAATGCACGATTGGCTCACCGGGGAACTCCTCACCGCCCTGGACGCCCAGACAGTGCACGTGGTCGATACCAACGCCACCGCCGTGGTGCTACCCCAGCTGGACGGGATGCTCGCCGACCTGCGCGCCGCCAGGGATACACTCCAGACCCAAGTTAAGCCCTTTGTGGAGGCCCACCCTCTTCATCAGGTCCTAACCTCGATCCCGGCAGTGGGCATCAGTACCGAAGCCTGAATCATCACAGAAGTCGTCGGCAAGGACTTCGTCACCGCCGGAGATCTGGCTTCCTACGCCGGGCTCTCCCCGGTGACCTGGAGATCCGGTTCATCCATACCCAGGGATCACTCATCGAGGATGAGGCAACAAGGTCCTCAGACGGGCCGCGTTCCTCTCCGCGTTCGCCACCCTGAAGGACCCCGCTCTCCAGGGCCTATTACGACCGCAAACGATCCCAGGGCAGGAGACAGAACAAGGCGCTGATCGCTCTGGCCCGACACCGTTGCGACATCGTCTACGCCATGCTCCGCGGCGGCACCCTCTACGAAACCAAAACACCCCGCCGCTTGACGAACAACATAGAGGTACGGTGCCTGTATCACCCTCACGGACACCGGCGCCATGAAAAGGTAACACGTGAAGTTCGGTGATTATGGCGAAACCGTCCGCGCCGTCAAGACGCAGCGGTGCTGATGCACACCAGGACGAAGCCGATCAGTTGCAACGAGCCGCGAACGGCCTGGAACACATCCCACTGACGGCGCTTGGCGCGGAAGTCCAAGGGCACATCCCCGTCCGGGATACGGCCCGTCCACAGGTTCAGCGGTACGTTGCCGAAGATCGTCACCACCAACGCGATCGTCAGCACGACAGCCGCGACCCCCAACCAGGCGCTGCCGTAGCGAGCGACGCCGAGGCCGGCGAGGACCGCCGCAGCCGTCATACCCACGGGCATCACCCGGCCGAAGGTGCGTAGCAGCCCTTTCTCCATCACCACTTGGTGCTCGACGGGCAAGCGACGGATCACGGGGTGGACGAGGGCGACAGATCCGAACTCCGCGCAGCCCACGAAGCCAGTGACGATCAGTAGGGACAGGAGCAGCAGATCCACGGGACCTCCTTGATCGGATTAGGGCAGGGGTGGCAACCCACACTTGCCATGTGAACGATGTCTACATTGTGGCTACGGTATCCTTTCGTCGTGAACACCGTCAACACCAAGCCCTACCACCACGGAAACCTGCGCGAGGAGATGGTCCGCATCGGCGTGCAGCTCGCCGCAGAGGGTGGCCCCGAGGCGGTCAGTCTAAGAAAGATCGCACGCCGTGCTGGTGTCTCCCCTTCGGCTGCCTACAGGCACTTCCCGGGGCAGGACTCCCTGCTGGGCGCGGTCCGCCACACCGCGGCGGATGCCCTCGGGCGATCGATGCAAGACGCAGTATCGCAAGTGGCTGCCGATGCCCCGGCGGCGGAACGAGTCATCGCTGCAGGCCGTGGATACTTCGAGTTCGCGCTGGACCGGCGAATGCTGTTTCGGTGCCTCGCCAGCGGCTTTGAGCTGCCCGAGCAAGATTCCCAAGACAGCCCGTTTGCCCGGCTGCTTGAGCTCGTGGGCGGTCTCGAGAGGGAAGCTTTGGCAGTCGTCGACGCTGCCGCGCGGTTCGACGCGGCAGTCGCCTTGTGGTCTGCGGTGCACGGGATCTCAGTACTCTGCACCTCCGGAGCACTGCGGGACGTGCCTCCGCCACGCAACCGCGAGTTACTCGAGGTCACTCTGGCCACCGCCGTACGGGGTCTTCGATTCTGAGGATCAGTCATTCAATCGGGTCAGTGCCGGGCGTTGCGCTCCGCAAGGCGGTGCACACAGCAGTGGGTCTCAACTGCACCGTGGTGACCTCACGATGCCCCGCTTGGGGATCGGCTAACGGAACGTGAACCAGCGCAGCCCGGCCGCATCATGCGGGAGCCGAGGCCGCCACCGGGCGCCCAAAGAACACCGTCATTACCGGAGAAAGTTACACACAAGACATAGCAATCCGCCTTGTTAGACCAGCTCGAACTTGAAATTGTCTGGATGACCTTGGGGGATCACCTGGCCGATAGTCCCGATGTCGTTGTCGATTTCTCCTATCCACCGTCTCGCAGGAGAGCTATTACCGTGCTTGATTTCTTGCGGCTAACCCGCGCTAATTTGACCTTAATGCTCACTACCACGTTGTTGGGGCTGGCCCAAGTGTTATGGGTCATGAGGTTCTTGTCGCGGGCGCGTCGATGAGATAAGGAACGAGCTCCTCGCTTCAGGAGGGAAGTTCCTACACCGTCCGCCCGCACGAAAGAGCCCGTTCATGACCCACGTTAATGCACCCCTGACCCCCAACGGCCGGCTGCGCCTGGCCCCACGCCACCTGATCGATGGGACCCCCCAGGCGCATGTGGCCACCGAGTTCCAGGTCTCCCGCCCCACCGTGAGCACCTGGGTGGCCCGCTACCTCCAAGACGGTGAGGAGGGCCTGGTCGACCGGCCCTCGACCCCGGTCACCTCCCCGTCCCGCACCCGGCTGGAGGTGGTCGAGCGCATCGAGGCCCTGCGCCTGAATCGCAAGTGGTCCTGCGCCGGATCTGGCACCACTTGAGCGCCGGCGGTTGTGACGATGAAAAGGGAACCGGGCCCTTCCACGCCCCAGTGATCATCGCGTTACGCACTGGGGGCCGGTGGTTGCACCGGCTGGGCATCTCCCGTTTGCGGGATCTGACCCCCGACGGGGACACCCCCCGAAGCACCCCGGCCAGGACTCGGGCGTACTGGCCCGGGTATATGGTGCATTGGGATGTGAAGAAGGTCGGGCGCATTCCTGACGGCGGCGGCTAACCCGCCCATGGCCGCGGCGGTGCTGCGGCCAAGGCCGCTAAGCGCGGGCCAGGAGCGAGGGTCGGCTACACCTACCTGCACTCGGCCGTGGACGGCTTCTCCCGTCTGGCCTACACCGAAGCCCTCGACGACGAGAAAGCGGTGACCACGATCGGGTTCTTCTCCCGGGCGAAGGTGTTCTTCGCCGCCCACGGCATCGAAAGACTGTGCCGGGTCGTGACGGATAACGTGGCCAACTACCGAGCCTGGGACTTCACCCGCACCGTGAAAGCCCTGGCCTCCCGCCCCCAGCGGATCCGTGCCTACACGCCGCGGCACAACGGGAAGGTCGAACGCTACAACCGGCTACTGGTCGATGAGGTGCTCTACACCCGCACCTACACCAGCGAACACGCCCGACGGGCCGCGGTGGCGGTCTGGGTCAATCACTACAACTATCATCGACCCCATACCGCCTGCGGCGAGGAGCCCCCGGCCTCACGCACCCCAGCCCGTGTCAACAACGTCATGCCCTCTTACAACGAGATTCGCTGTACCCGCTCGATCCAGTAACGCGATCGATGGGTCCTGTGTTTGCATCGAATCAACCGTGGGTCATGAGCGATACCGGGGTGATCATGCCTATGCAAAGTGCACGGCGCGAAGAGACTCGCCGTCAGCCAGATCGCTCTGTACGATCTGACCGCCCCGCACTTTACACAGGCCCTTTGGCCCCACTTCCCCTTTCCCCCTAAGTGTCGAATTAGCCGTTCGTCCTGTGTGTGCGTGTTGCCACGCCATTTGTCCCCTGCTGATCCAGACCCACTGGATCAGTTCACCGGAGTCACCGGTCACGGCGCGAACGGTGGGCGGAAGGTGAACACCGGCTCTCTCCTAACCGGATATCCCGCCCTGCGACAAAGCCGAACAGTAGCAACTGGGAGCATGTCGGTGAAGACGCAACTTTCTTACATCCGCGGGGAAGGACTGGTCAGTTCTCGGATCCTCGGCGTTGTCTACCGCCGAGTAACAAGGGAGTTCATCATCGAGCTATGCCAGAGACTGACATCCCCCCTAGGGGTGGGGTGCGTTAGGTCACGCCTAAAAAGCTCAAATATTACAAAATGTTGCAGAATTTTACTCGGAGGCGACTGGCAATTCGTGGACGAATCATTCACAGTTGAAGATTTGCGTGCGACCACCAGGCTCGACAGTTGCGCCGATCTGCGGCGCTCTGACCGACCACCGCGGAGCCGCAGGGCAGGTGTTGTTTAATAGGAGATATGCGACAGCCCGTTACCTTATGAGTGCCTCCGATCGCCGGGGGTCTGGTCGCTCGACCGGACATGGCTTTGTTGCCCTGCCATCCATGGTCCGGGGGGTGTCCCCACTCCCCAACCAGCCGGCCTCGCGGCTCGACTCAAACATAGGGACACCCCCTCCGCCCGAATGCCCCCGGCCAGCGCAGGTCAACGCGACGTCACGGTGGATCTACATGCCATGTCCGCCCCCCTTCGGATCGAGTTCGATCATCCGACGCCGCACTTATCGAAAGGATTCGCACGGCCTGGTCCCGCTGCACACACGCCGACTCGGCGATGGAACCCATGGCCACACTGCGATTTCCGGGCTCAGGTACGAATTCCCTGGCAGGGCTGCTGAGTGAGCTGAGCAACCGAGTCACCCTCGAGGCCATTGCGCAGTGGAGCGGACAGAAGCTGCTCTTCCACGCAGCGGGGTTGTCCTACCCCCTGAGCGGACTGGCGAGTGTCTTGGTCGCCTCCTCCAGCACCTGCAGGACCACGGCTCCTCATGCGCTCGGCCAATCCCTCGAATATCTCAGTGACGAAACCGTCTGCGTGGACGCGGCTGACCTAAGCATTGCGTCGTACTCTAAGCCTCGATCCACCGAC
>NZ_AJXN01000063.1 GCF_000286355.1 Kocuria atrinae C3-8
GTTGGTGCCCGGGCGCACCCCCGAGTTGTGGGCTCAGGCACTGTACCGAGCGGCGTCGAACCCCCAAAAATGGCGGGCCATGTCTCGCGCCGCGGCGGAGCGAGCCCGCAAGCTCACGTGGGATCACGTGGCGGCCCAACATGAGGTGGCTTACACACGCTGCGCGGGCGAGCACGTAAACACCTAGACTCGAGGGTGTGACCACCGCGTATCTCAGCCGTGAATCGTTGGCCAGGTATCTGGATCGTTCCCGGATCACCGGCGCCGTAGCGACCCCCCGCGAAGCAAACCTGCGCAATATCCAGGGATTCCTGGACGGCGACCAGCACCAGCACATGGGCGTCGAACAGACCAAGGACTGGACCTACAAGTCCGTGTTCAAGCTCATGCGTGACCGCGTGGGCATCAACGAGGACCCCAAGTACACCGA
Organism: Kocuria atrinae C3-8; assembly: GCF_000286355.1. Lineage (GTDB taxonomy): Bacteria > Actinomycetota > Actinomycetes > Actinomycetales > Micrococcaceae > Kocuria > Kocuria atrinae_A. The sequence continues at coordinate 431 of NZ_AJXN01000063.1, forward strand.
GGGCCAGGATTCCATTTCCGCTGCGCTGTGCATTGCCGCGCTGGACAAGTACGCGGATGTTTTCAGCGAGGCCGTTAAGGGCCGTAAGCGCTTGTTGTTCGCCACCGGCCACCCTGCCGGACTCGCCCCCGTCTATGCCCGACTGGCTCGCGTCGCCCGAAAGTCCGGCGCCGTGTGCTCCGTATCGACGGTGCCATTCCGTTCGAGGACGGCGACGTGCGCCAGATCGAAGACGTCGTGATGGTCGAACAATACGGCGGCCTGCGGCATACGCACTTCCCGGAGCCCATGAAATTGGTGTTGGAACAGCTGACCGCAGAAGGCCGCGAACAGCCGGATCTGGTGATTTCCGATCACGGTATGGCCGGTTACGCGGGGTCTCAGGCCAAACTGCGCACCATCGCCATGGGTGACTGCAATGACCCCGGCATCTTCGTGGCCGAGGCCCAGGGTGACGTAGAGGTCACCGTTCCCCTGGATGACAACGTGGCACCGCATCTCTACAACCCGTTGGTTGACTACATCATTTCCCGCGCGGGTCTGGCGGGGCAGGACCGGAGATAGCTCCTCCACCTGAAATTCCGGACATCCCTACGCCACTTTGCGAGGGTGAAAAGGGCCCGAGGATGACCCAGATCTCGGTCCTCAACGGAATCGACGGCGCCCGGTACCGAAGTGAATCGGTACCGGGCGCCGTCGTTCGTTCTAAAGCGTGTTTAGCGCTCGATCTCGCCGCGGATGAACTTCTCGACGTTCTCGCGAGCGGTGTCGTCATCGAACTGCTCGGGCGGGGACTTCATGAAGTACGAGGACGCCGAGGTCAGCGGGCCGCCGATGCCGCGGTCCAGGCCGATCTTGGCGGCGCGGATGGCGTCGATGATCACGCCGGCGGAGTTCGGGGAATCCCACACCTCGAGCTTGTACTCCAGGGAGATGGGTGCATCGCCGAAACCGTGGCCTTCAAGACGCACGAAGGCGAACTTGCGGTCGTCCAGCCAACCCACGTAGTCGGAGGGGCCGATGTGAACATCCTTGGCGCGCATCTCGTGCGGCACGTTGGAGGTCACGGCCTGGGTCTTGGAAATCTTCTTGGACTCCAAGCGGGAACGCTCGAGCATGTTCTTGAAGTCCATGTTGCCGCCCACGTTGAGCTGGTAGGTGCGCTCCAGCACGTAGCCGCGGTCCTCGAGCAGCTTGGCGAGCACGCGGTGGGTGATGGTGGCGCCCACCTGGGACTTGATGTCGTCACCGACGATGGGAACACCGGCGTCGCGGAACTTCTGGGCCCATTCCTCGGTGCCGGCGATGAACACGGGCAGGGCGTTGACGAAGGCTACGCCGGCGTCGATGGCGGCCTGCGCGTAGTACCGGTCAGCGTCCTCGGAGCCTACGGGGAGGTAGGAGACGAGCACGTCCACCTTGGCGTCACGCAGTGCCTGAGCGACGTCCACCGGTTCGGCGTCCGACTCGGTGATCATTTCGCGGTAATACTCGCCCAGGCCGTCCAGGGTGGGGCCGCGCTGTACCGAGACGCCCAGGTTGGGGACGTCCGCGATCTTCATGGTGTTGTTCTCGGAGGCGAGGATCGCTTCGGAGAGGTCCAGGCCCACCTTGGCCGCGTCCACGTCGAAGGCCGCCACGAATTCGACATCACGCACGTGGTAGGGGCCGAACTGCACGTGCATCAGGCCGGGGACAGACTCGGAGGGGTCGGCGTCGCGGTAGAAGTGCACGCCCTGAATGAGCGATGTGGCGCAGTTGCCCACACCTGCAATGGCCACGCGAATGGGGTGTTCGGACACGGTTCTCCTCGGGGAATCAAGTAGTCAGTGGTCATTGTGCAAACCCGCGCCGACACACGGGTGGCTGACCCACCGCAGTGCCGCGCCGCACAGAACCAACTACACAGTCTAGTCAAGCAACGGGTCGGTTAACGCACCGTTGCGGGCAGTCATGGCTGGGGCTTACCAGGACAGCGCAGCCTCCACGAGCAGCAGCAAGGAGACCGCCAGGAAGACCACACCCGCGATCAATTCCACGCCCACGGAATGCGCTTGGAACCTTGCGGCCAGTGCCGGCACGGACCCGAACCACGCAACCGCGCAGAACCACGCCAGCCCCACCACGAACAACAGCACGGCCACGAGCATTGATTCCCACCACAGCGCGTTCGCCGGTACGACCGAGGCGAACAGCGCGATGAAGAACACGATGGCCTTGGCGTTCGACAGATTCGTGATGATGCCTTGAACGACCGCTCTGAAACCGGTCAGATTCTTAGTACCCAAGATCCCGCCACCGTGCGCGCTGGGCGCAGGCTCCGGGATCTGCTCGGCGGCCTCCACGGTGGCCGGCGACGGCGCCGCCTCACCCGAGCCGGGTACGGCACCGCCCGTGGCGGTAGCGTGGGCAGTCTCCGAACGACGTCGTGAACTCGCCTTGGCCGCGAGCGCCGAGCGTATGGAACCGTAGCCCATCCACGCGAGGAACAGCGCACCGGCGATCTGGATGGTGAGCTTGAGAACCTCGTTCTGGTTGATCACCACCGTGACGCCCGTGAGCGAGAGGGTGATCCAGATGATGTTGCCGATCATCACGCCCAGGGCCGTGAGCATGGCCTTGCCTCGCGAGGACAGAAACGCGTTGCGGAGGATGACCAGGATGTCCGGGCCGGGCGAGACGATGCCCGCGATCCACAGGCCGAGCAGGGCTAAATACTGTGTGGTGCTCATGCGTGCTTGGAGTCGGTCGCGGCGCCCCAGATGTTGATGCCCGCGTCCGTGACGAGGGAATCGATGCGCTCGAGTTCGGCGTCCGAGAAGTCCAGGTTCTGGATGGCCGCGGCGGAATCAGTGATCTGCTGCGGGGATGAAGCACCCACGAGCGCCGTGGTGACCTGGCCTTCGGCCTGCGGGCGCAGAACCCACGCAATGGCCATTTGGGCCAGGGTCTGACCGCGATCTTCGGCCATGGAGTTCAGTTCCTTGATCTGCGCCAGGGTGTTCTCGTTCAACCATTCCGGGTTGAGGGACTTGCCCGCGGCGGCGCGAGACTCCTCCGGAACACCGCCCAGGTACTTGTTGGTGAGCATTCCCTGGGCCAACGGGGAGAAGCTGATGGACCCCATGCCCGCCTCGGTGAGGGCCGCGAGCAGGTTCTTGCCCTCCGCGCGCTCGTTGGGCTGTTCGATCCAGCGGTTGAGCATGGAGTACGAGGGCTGGTGGATGAGCAGCGGGGTGCCCAACTCCTTCATGATCCTCTGCGCAGCCAGCGTGAGGTCCGCGCTATAAGACGAGATACCCACGTAGGTGGCCCGACCGGAACGCACGATATGGTCCAGGGCGCCCATGGTCTCTTCGAGCGGAGTGTCGGCATCTGGGCGGTGGTGGTAGAAGATGTCCACCCGGTCCAGGCCCATGCGCCCGAGAGACTGATCGATGGAGTCGAGCAGGTACTTCCGCGAGCCACCCACTCCCCCGTACGGGCCCGGCCACATGTTCCAGCCCGCCTTGGTCGAGATGATGAGTTCCTGGCGGTACCGTGCGAAATCCTCGCGGAGAATGCGGCCGAAATTCAACTCCGCCGAGCCCGCGGGTGGGCCGTAATTATTGGCCAAGTCGAAGTGGTGATGCCCAGGTCGAACGCCTTACGCAGGGTGGCGCGCATGTTGGCCAGCGGGGTGTCATCACCAAAGTTGTGCCACAGCCCCAGGGACAGCGCGGGCAACTTCAGCCCCGAATTCCCCACCCGCCGGTACGGCATGGTTTCGTAGCGGTCCTCGGCCGCGGTCCAGACAGTGTCATCACCGAAAGTCAGCATGGGGACTAGTGTGCCACCTGCTCGCGGTCGGTCACTCGAACCGCGTCAGTGCCACTGCCCTGTGCTGTCCATGACACGAGTAAAGCCGCGACAACCAGGAATCCGTCGATTCCGGTCGCCGCGGCTTCAGCCTGCTCAGACGCGCAGCACGGCAGCGGTATTGGGCGCCAGCGTGACCTTTCCGGGGGTGTCCAGCCCGGGTTCGACGCCGCTCACAAACAGCACCTGGGGCGCGTCACCTCCCATGAGCGGCAGCTCGCGTTCCTGGTCGGACAGGTTGATCGCGGTGACCACACCGTGCTCCGATTCGGGTTCGCTCATGCGCTTGAGCACGACCCACTGCTCGTCGTCACTGGCCTGGGTGGCCATGGTGGCCCAGTCCTGGTTGGTCAGCTCGGGGGTGTCGCGGCGCAGCGCGATCAGGTCACGGTAGGCGGTGAAGATCCGTTCGTGATCGCCCTGGTGCACCTCGTCCCACTTGAGCTTGGAGCGCTCGAAGGTCTGCGGGTCCTGCGGATCCGGCACGGACGCGTGGTCCCACGCCATGGCCGCGAACTCAGCCTTACGGCCCTCGGCCACAGCCTTACCCAGCTCCGGTTCGGGGTGAGCCGTGAAGAACTGCCACGGAGTGCTCGCGCCGAATTCCTCGCCCATGAACAGCATGGGCGTGAACGGCTGGGTCATCAGCCACGTGGCCGCGCACAGTGCACGGTCAACGCTCACGGTGTGGTTCATGCGGTCGCCGGCCGCGCGGTTGCCCACCTGGTCGTGGTTCTGCAGGAACGTGACGAACTGCCACGGGGACACCTCGGAGGGATTGATCTCCCGACCGTGCGAACGCCCGCGGAACGTGGAGTACGTCCCGTTGTGGAAGTACGCGGTGTGCATGGTCTTCTCCAGGGCGTGCAGGGAATCGAAGTCCCCGTAGTACCCGTGGTTCTCCCCCGTGAAGGCCACGTGAGCGGCGTGGTGCACATCGTCCAGCCACTGAGCATCCATGCCCTGCCCGTGTTCCTCGGCGGGGATGATCATGCGCGGATCGTTCAGATCGGACTCCGCGATCGTGAACAGGTTCTTGCCCGTGCGCTCGGATTCCTCCTTCACACGATCGGCAATCTCCTGCAAGATGTGCTTGGCGCGGGAGTCCGCGAGCGCGTGCACGGCGTCCAGGCGGAACCCGTCCACGTGGTAGTCGCGCAGCCACATGGTCACGTTGTCCAGGATGTATTCGCGCACCCCGTCCGAGCCCCAGTCATCCAGGTTGATCAGGTCACCCCAGCTGGAGGCGCCGGTCTTGAAGTAATCGGCGAACAACGGCAAGTAATTGCCGCTGGGTCCCAGGTGGTTGTAGACCACGTCCTGCACCACGCCGATTCCCTTGGCATGGCAGGCATCCACGAATCGCTGGTAGGCCTCGGGTCCGCCGTAGGACTCGTCCACGGTGTACCAGGCCACGCCGTCATAACCCCAGTTGTGGTCACCGTTGAAGCCGTTGACCGGCAGCAGCTCCACGTAATCCACGCCCAGATCGGCCAGGTAATCCAGCTTCTCGATGGCGGAATCGAGAGTGCCCTCGGGTGTGAACGTGCCCGGGTGCAGTTCGTACAACACGGAGTCCTTGAGCAAAGGAGGCTGCCACGCGGCGTCGCTCCACTGGAACTCCTCCGGATCGAATGTGCAGGACAGATCGTGCACACCCTGCGGCTGGCGCCGCGAGCGCGGATCCGGCAGCACGTCGGAGACAGAGGTGCGTTCCTTGTCCGTGCCCTCGTCGAAGACCTTGGTCAGCAAGTAGCCGTAACGCACGGTTCCCGACGCCGCCTGCTCACCTTCCGCGAGCGTCCACCACCCGGGTCGCTCGGCCAGGCCCTCCATGGTGTGGTCGACGCCTTCCACACGGACGGTGACTTCGCGGGCGTGGGGTGCCCACACGTCGAAACGATGATCATTGGTCATGCTCAGCGGTCCTTTCGGCGCAGCAACGCCACGGGATAGGTGTCAAGGAGTTCGGCGAGCTGTACGCCGCCGGTCGAGGTAAAGGTGCGGCGGGTCAGGATGTCTTCCCAATCGCCGTCGCTCAGGTTGACGGTTTCGTCCGTCCAACCGCCGGCCTTGGCCAGCCCCACGGGGAAGCGCGTGACCACGGTGGCCGCACCTCCGCGGTCGAAGCCCAGGGCGTGCTCGGCCAGCGCGCCGGTGAACTCGAGCGGTTCATAACTGGTGAACAGTTCCGGGTGCTCACGGCGCAGTCGCAGCGCCCGGGAGGTCAGCAGCATGCGGGCGGCACCGGTTTCGTCCACCGATGGCGAGCCACCGTCGGTGCCGGGAAGGCCCGAGTCCAAAGTGGTCAGCAGTTCATCGCGAACTTCGAAGTCCACGGGACGCCGGTTGTCCGGGTCCACCAGGGACGGCTCCCACAGCTCCTGTCCCTGGTACACGTCCGGCACGCCCGGCAGGGTCAACTGCAGGGCGGTCGCCGCCATGCCGTTGGACCAGCCCGGGGCGGTGGCGCGCTCCACGAAACCCTCCACGATGCCCCTGGCTCGCGGGTTGGTGAAGACGAAATCGATGAAGCGAGTCAGTTCCTTCTCGAACTCCTCGTCACCGTCTACCCAGGCCGTGGACACGGAAGCTTCACGCACGGCCTTCATCGCGTAGTCCACCGCACGGTCACGTTCGAGCGGCCACGCACCCATAATGGCCTGCAACACCAGGTTGACGGCCGGCCCGTCCTGCAGGGTAATGCCCGCGTCACGGGCTCGCGAGTACAGCGTGGCGAGCACCTCGGACCAGGCCTTGGCCGATTCGGACAACACCGTGATGCGAGCGCGGACCGAGGCCGAGCGCTTGGTGTCGTGCGTGGTCAGAGCGTTCATGGTGTCCGGGGATTCCCGCTGCCGCTGCGCAGCCAACTCGTGGAATTCGGCCGGGGTCAGTGAGAACACGGACGGATCACCGCCCACTTCCGTGAGGGACGTCAGTTTGGTGAATCGATAGAACGCGGTGTCCTCCACGCCCTTGGCCATGATCATGCCGGAAGTCTGCTGGAAGCGCTTGGCAACCTCGGTCAGCTCCTCCGCCGACGTCGTTGCGTCGCCCAAGACCGCGGCCAGGTCGTCGATCACGGCGCTCAGTTCCGGCCGAGCCTTCTTCGCTGCGGCCACGGCCTCGCGCTGGTAGTCGACGCCGAACGGCAGGTACGTGCGATAGACCGGGAAGTTCGCGAGGATTTCCGCGAGGCCGTCGTAGGCCTGCTCATCCGAATGTCCGAAATCCTCGGGGAGGTCGCGCACGAGTCGGTGCACCTCGGCGGCCAGCCCCACATCGGCCATGCGGCGCTTGGTGTCGTGAATCAGCTCGTCCCACCGCACGGGGTCGCCCTCGCGCAGCTTGGTGTCCAGGGAAGCCAGTTCGTAGTGGCCCTCGGGGTTGGTGAGCACGCGGTCGATCCAGCCGAGCGAGTCGTACCCCGTGGTGCCCGCGGTCTTCCACTGCTGCGGCAGCGACTCTCCGGGTTCCAGGATCTTCTCGACCGTGGTCCACGCCCCACCGGTGACGTCCGCAAGCTTCTCGAGGTAGTCCTCGGGATCGCGCACACCGTCCGGGTGGTCGATGCGCAGGCCGTCCACGAGCTTCTCGTCGAACCAGCGGCGCACCTCCACGTGGGATTCGTCGAAGACCTTCTGATCCTCTACGCGCACGCCGGCCAGGGTGGTCACGGTGAAGAACCGGCGGTAGTTCAGTTCAGAATCTCCGCGGCGCCAGTTCACCAGTTCGTAATTCTGCTTGGCGTGCACGTCCTGCGCAGAGTCGCCCTCCTGGTAGGTGCCCGCCGCGATCGGGTAAACGTTCTCGTAGTAGTGCAGGGTGCCGTCCTCCACCGTCAGCGCGGCGACTTCGTCATCGCCGTCGCCGAGCACCGGAATCAGGATTTTGCCGTTGCCTGCCGCCCAGTCCACGTCGAAGGAGTCCGCGTGCGGGCTGTTCTGGCCGTCCTTGAGCAGCGACCACCACCACGGATTCTCCTGTGGCACGGCTACGCCTGGTGGTTGGGAACGATGTCCACCACCACGCCCATTCCGGCGTCGTGGGCGGCCGCGGAGAGCGCTGCCAGACCGTCCGCTCCCCCGCGTTCGGGGTCGATCTCGGTCGGATCGGTCACGTCATATCCGTGATCCGAACCGCTCGTGGCGCGCAGCACGGGCGAGAGGTACACCCAATCCGCGCCCAAGCGCTTGAGGTACGGGACGAGTTCCGCTGCGCGGAAGAGGTCCTGCTGTGAGGTGATTTGCAACCGGTACGTTGAGGTGGGAGTCAGCACGCTTCCAGTCTTGTCGCTCACGCCCCGCAATGCCAGTTGCTCCGCCACGAGCGAGCATCGCCCGTAACTTTCTCGGGCGTTAACGCAACCGACGACGCCGCCCGGTGCGGGCGACGTCGTCGGTCGTCTCGAGCGCGGCCTACGAAAGGACGCGATCCATCACGGGATTACTGGTGGTCGTGCGGTGCCTGAGCGTACGCGGCGACCGAGGCGGCCACGGATGCGTCCGGCTCTTCCTCCGGAGCTTCCCACGCGCGCAGCACCACGGTGGACTTACCGGCCAGCGTGATCTGCGTGGAGTGGTCGCGGATCTCGCCGTCACCGTGCTCACCGGCGGTGTCCAGGATCTCTTCCCACTTCTCGCCGTAGTTGGCGGCGGGCAGGGTGAACTCCACTTCCTCGGGGGCCGAGTTGAAGTACACGATGAAGTTCACGTCCACGATTTGGCGACCGCGCATGTCCACACCAGCGATGCCCTGACCGTTGAGCCACATGCCCATGGAGCGGGTCAGCGGCTCGTCCCAGTCCTGCGGCACCATGGGGGTGCCGTCAGCGTTGAGCCAGGCAATGTCCGGCATGGGATCCTCGTCCGTGCGCTCGCCCATGTCCACGGGACGGCCGTCGAAGAACTGCGAGCGACGGAACGTGGGGTGGTTCTGACGCAGGTGCGTGATCGCTGCCGTGAACTCGATCAACGGACCGTCCATGCGATCCCAGTTGATCCACGACAGCTCGTTGTCCTGGCAGTACGTGTTGTTGTTGCCGTCCTGCGTGCGGCCCAGCTCATCACCGTGCAACAGCATGGGGGTGCCCTGGGACAAGAGCAACGTGGTCAGGAAGTTACGCTGCTGGCGGGCGCGCAAGGCCAGGACGTTGGGATCGTCCGTGGGGCCCTCCTCACCGCAGTTCCAGGAGCGGTTGTGGGATTCGCCGTCGTTATTGCCCTCGCCGTTGGCGTCGTTGTGCTTCTCGTTGTACGACACCAGGTCGCGCAGCGTGAAGCCGTCGTGGGCGTCACAAAGTTGACGGACGCGAACGGACGGCGGCCGCTGTTCTCGTAGAGGTCGGCGGAGCCGGTGATGCGGGACGCGAACTCACCCAGGGTTGCGGGCTCACCGCGCCAGAAGTCACGCACGGTGTCGCGGTACTTACCGTTCCACTCGGTCCACTGCGGCGGGAAGTTACCCACCTGGTAGCCACCGGGGCCAATGTCCCACGGCTCGGCAATGAGCTTGACCTGCGAAACGATCGGGTCCTGTTGCACGAGCTCGAAGAAGGTGGAGAGCTTGTCCACGTCGTAGAACTCACGGGCCAGTGTCGCGGCCAGGTCGAAGCGGAAACCGTCCACGTGCATCTCGGTCACCCAGTAGCGCAGCGAATCCATGATCAGCTGCAGCGAGTGGGGGTGGCGCACGTTCAGGGAGTTACCGGTGCCGGTGTAGTCCATGTAGAACTTGTGGTCATCGTCAACGGTGCGGTAGTACGCGTTGTTGTCGATGCCCTTCATGGACAGCGTGGGGCCCATGTGGTTGCCCTCGGCCGTGTGGTTGTAGACCACGTCCAGGATCACTTCGATGTCGGCCTGGTGGAGTGCACGCACCATGGCCTTGAATTCCTGCACCTGGCTCCCCAGGTGGGAGGCCGAGCTGTACTCGTTGTGCGGGGCGAAGAACGCAATGGTGTTGTAACCCCAGTAGTTGCGCAGCCCCTGGTCCAGCAGTGTGGAGTCCTGCACGAACTGGTGCACGGGCATGAGCTCGATGGCGGTCACGCCCAGCTTCTGCAGGTGCTCGATGACCGAGGGGTGTGCCACGCCCGCGTACGTGCCGCGCTGCTCTTCCGGAACATCCGGGTGCTGCATGGTGAGGCCCTTGACGTGGGCTTCGTAGATCACGGACTTGTGGTACGGGGTGTGCGGGGTACGGTCACCCTCCCAGTCGAAGAACGGGTTGATCACCACGCCCTTCATCATGTGCTCCGCCGAATCCTGATCGTTGTAGGAATCCTCATCACCGAAGTGGTAGGAGAACATGGACTCGTCCCAGTCCATGCCGCCTTCAACGGCCTTGGCGTAGGGGTCCAGCAACAATTTATTGGGGTTGCAGCGCAGACCCTGGGAGGGATCCCACGGGCCGTGCACGCGGTAGCCGTAACGCTGACCGGGCTGGACCTGGGGCAGGTAGCAGTGCCACACGTAGCTGTCCACGGCGGTGACGTCCACGCGGGTTTCCTGGCCGTCCTCGTCGAACAGGCACAGCTCCACTTTCTCCGCGACTTCCGAGAAAAGAGCAAAATTGGTGCCTGTGCCGTCGAATGTTGCGCCTAAGGGATAGGCGTGACCGGGCCAAACTTCCATGGGGTTGTCTCCTAGAGATTGATGACATGGCGAACGACGTTGCGTACGCGCGGGCGCGTTGGGGCGTCATTGGCCAACACCCAAGAATAGCGGGTACTTACTGTCTCGTTTTCCGTAATACGGTGCGCACGTTGGCTGCCAGCACCGTGGGCGGTACCGGGCCTTCACCGTCAACGCGGGATGCGAGCGCGTGGACGCCGGCTCCCAGTGCGACCGCGGCGGCCCATCGACCGTCTCCGCGTGCCCAGTCCCCCAGCCGCTGGAGGGCATCCGAGTGTTCGGATACGTGGGCGACTACGGTGCCCAGGATCCCGGCGAGTGTGTCGCCCGATCCGGCGGTGGCCAACCACGGGCTGGCCTGACCGATGCTCAAGCACACCTGTTCCAGACCGTCTTCCTCGGAACCCGGCGACGCGATGATCGTGGTAGCGCCCTTGAGAAGCACCGTGCGCCGGTGAGACGGGCCGCCTCGCGAGCCCAGTGAACGGGCGCCGCCTCGATCCGAGCGCGATCCGGGGCGTCATCCGTAATCCCGAATCCCTTGAGCCATTCGAAGACCTGCTCGAGTTCACCGGCGTGCGGGGTCAGGATCTTGTGCGCCCCCAGCTTGCCGTCCGCCACGAACTGCGCAGCTGGTGTCAGAGCACCGGCATCGAGCACCGCGGGTTCTTTCGCTTCGACACTGCTTGCACTCGAGCCGACTGGCTTTCATCGTTCGCAACACCGGGACCGGCCAACCATGCCTGCACGTGAACGTCCCAGGCTGATCATCCGAACAGACGATCTCCGGACTGGCGTTCAACACCATGCCGCGCGTGGTGGCGTCCCCCAGAAAACGCACCATTCCCGCCCCTGCGTTCACGGCGGCGTTGGTGGACATGATGGCCGCACCCGGATACATGGGGGTGCCTGCCACAACCCCCAGCACACCCCGGGTGTACTTGGTGTCCGTTGCAGTGGGGCGCGGCCAGGCAGCCAGGATGTCCTTGGCTTCGAGCCGGAACACGGAGGGGTTCTCCAGCCGGTCCTCGATCCCGATGGGAATCACCGTGAGTTGCCCGGAGACCTGCTCGCCCGGCGCCACCACGTGGGCGACCTTGGCCGCTCCGAACGTCACGGTTGCGTGGGCCTTGAGGACCGGCTCGGGAGCCTCGCCCGTGTCCGCATCCACACCTGACACCACGTCACACGCGACGATGCGCGGACCCGTGGGGCTGGTGCGCTGAAAGTTCCTGAAGTCCGCCACGAGCGAGGCGGCCTCCCCGCGCAGCCCACCCGAAGCTCCGGTGCCGAGCATCGCGTCGACCACGAGGTGCGCGGAGGTCAGCTTGGACAGTGCCTGTCCGCGGTCCACCGTGTGGAACCCCGCAATCGAAGGATCGACTTTCGTGCCCGGATTACTCGCCGCGTCCTGGCCCTCCAGTCTGACCACGGATCCACCCAGCGCCCGCAATGCCTTGAGCCCCTGCGGGTGCGCTTTGGAACCGGTCAGGATTGCCGTGACCATCACGCCCGCG
>NZ_AJXN01000064.1 GCF_000286355.1 Kocuria atrinae C3-8
CCTGGGCGGTGCCGTGCGCGAACTCGCGGACACCACCGACCACACCGCGGACGCCGTGGAGGGCCAGCAGCGCACCGAGGATCATTTGCGCCGCGAGGTGACCACCGCGTTCGACGACGCTTTGGACGCGGTCATCGACTCGACCCGCGACGGCACGTTGCTGCGTGGCGAGGTGCTTGCGCGCTGGCAGGACTTCGTGGGAACCGGTGAATTCTTCCGCAATCTGGAGGCCGGAATCGGCCGCGTGCGCGACCGGATCACTGCCTTCTTCAAGGGTGAGCCCGCCCCGGAGGTTCAGGTCGAGGAGGCGATCGAAACCGGTCTGCAGGCGGTGATCGTCGAACACACGGCCAGGGCCTCGGAGTTGGCCGAGCGACGCTGGCGCGATGAGACAGCGGGGCAGGTTTTGCTGGCCGGACGCGATCTGTCCGCATTGCCGGATGACTATCCCGAAACCGCCGCCGAACACATCCGCGCGTGGCAGTCGGACGTGATGCTCATGATCCAGCAGGAGGGCGCGGGCAAGCGCACGCAGGCCCGAGCCATGTCCCTGGGTGTCAACGCGTTGGCCGTGATCCTGATGATCGGGGTGTTCTCCATGACCGGCGGCCTGACCGGTCTTGAGGTCGGCATTGCCGGCGGTTCCGGTGTGGTCGGCACCAAACTGCTCGAAGCGGTCTTCGGCGAGGACGCCGTGCGTCGCATGAGCCAGAAGGCCCGCGAGAACCTGGAAACTCGGATCAAGCAGCTGTTGGATCAGCGCGCCAAGGCGTTCCTGGACCGCCTGGACGAACTGGGCGAGCACCCCACCGCGGGCGAGTTGCGCGGCGCAGCTCAGCACATCCGCACGGCCGGTGAGTCCCTGTGAAACTTCGCAACAAACAACCCGAGATCACACTGTCCGACCGGATCAAGGGACTCGCGGAAGCCACGGAACTGGCCGAGGGTCGTCTCGATCAAGAGGCCGTGACCGCCGCCCGTGACGCCTTGGATCGCGCGGGGGAGCGACGGGCCTTATCCGCTGATCACACCGTGGTCGGCTTCTTCGGGGCCACAGTTCCGGCAAATCCACGCTGTTCAACGCGGTGGTGGGCCAGGATCTCGCGCGCACTGCGGCCCGCCGCCCCACGACCTCCCAGCCGCTCGCGGCAATTTGGGGTGACGAGGGCAGCGAAGCCCTGCTCGACTGGCTCGACGTGAGCGACCGGCACGTGGTGGGCCCGGCCCTGAGCATCAGCACCGGCAAGGGCCGCAAAGCTAGTACCACGAGCGGCGGCCTGGTGTTGCTGGATCTGCCCGACTTCGACTCGGTCACGCGTGAGCACCGGGAGATCGTGGACCGCATGGTGGGTCTCGTGGACGTGGTGGTCTGGGTGGTCGACCCGCAGAAGTATGCGGACGCCGTATTGCACCAGGACTTCGTGCAGCCGCTGTCCCGCCACGGAGCAGTGACCATGGTGGTGCTCAACCAGGCCGACCGGTTGGCACCCTCGGATCTGCCCAACGTCTTGGCGTCGCTGCGAGAACTGCTGGCTCAGGACGGGCTGCCCACCTCGGGGCCCAGCACCCCGGTGGCCGTGTCCGCACTGACCGGCGACGGTGTGCCAGAACTGCGCGAACGAATCCACGGGATCGCCGCGCACCGGGCGGCCGCGGGACAGCGACTTGAGGCGGACGTGGTTCACGCCGGGCAAGTGCTCGCGGAAGCCGCCGGCGAGGGCGATCCGCGCGGCATCACCCGCGAGACGAGCGAGCGACTGACCGCTGGTCTCGTTCGCGCCGCCGGCGTGGACCTCATCGCCGACGCCGCCGCACGCTCCTATCGCTTGCGCGCCGGTAAACACACCGGCTGGATTGCCACACGTTGGCTCGCGAAGTTCCGTAAGGACCCGCTCAAGAGACTGCACATCGAGAGTCACGACAAGGGCTCGGATCCTTCGGTCCATCGCACCTCGCTGCCTCCGATGAACGCGGCACAGAAGGCCGCGGCGGATTCCGCGGTTCGCAATTACGCAGATGCCGTGTCCGAGGGTGCGGGAGCACCGTGGCGTCGAAGCGTTCGCGTGGCCGCCCGCTCCCACGAATCGCGTCTTCCGGATGCCTTGGATCAGGCGGTGGCCCGTACCAAGTTCTCTGCGCGCTCGGCGTCCTGGTGGTGGATCATTTTCGACGTGCTGCAGTGGATCGCCATGGCCATGACCGTTCTGGGACTGCTCTGGCTGCTGGGTCTGTTCGCCGCCGAATACTTCCAGATCCCTCTGCCGCCGACACCCACGGTCGAGGGCTTCCCGCTGCCGGTGCCCACGCTCATGGTCATCACGGGTGTGGTGGTTGCGATCTTCCTAGCCATCACGGGCGGGGTCATCGCGTCGATCGCGTCCCGCATGCGAGCCTCCCGCCTACGACGCCGCCTGAGCGAGTCGGTGCGCGAGACCGCACGCGAGCTCGTGGAGACTCCGGTGGAACGCGAGCTCGAAGCGCACCGCAGTTTCGGGGATTCACTGGCCAGGACGACTAGTCCCGTGGCCTAGGTGTACTGATCGGAGAGGGCGATCGAGGCAGTCACTCGTCCTCTCCGTACACCGGTTTGGCGTTCTCTGGAGGCTCTCCGACCTCGTGGACGGTATGGCCGCTGCCGGGCGTCATGGTGACGCTGGCCCGCTCAATGCGTGACACGGCGAACCATCGCATCGCGTTGCGCAGACGGCACCAACCGACCAAGTACCACCTGCCGCTCGCGGAAGCAAACAGCACAGGCTCGACGTCACGAGTAGTGGTGCTGCCGTCTCGTGACGTGTAGCGGATACGAATCAACCGCTGCTCGGCCATCGCCTCTTCCAGCGCTGACCTGACGGCGCGAGAGGAGGCAGGAAGATCCTTGACCCAGATACGGTGGGCCAGCTCGTGGGCTTGCGCTCGGGTTCTGGGATCGAGGACGTCCATGATCTTCCGGATGCCAGCTGCAGCCAGATCTGCGTAGGGAGCCTCGGGTGCGGCAGACACAGCCGCCATGAGCGCCACGGCCTGCGACGAGGACAGGGTGACGGGAGGCAGCGACCCGCCTTTGGCCAGTCCATACCCACCGCCGGGGCCTGGACGAGACCAGATCGGCGCGCGCCGTGCTCCAGTGCACCGAGGTCTCGCTTGATAGTCCGCACCGAAACTTCGAACTCTCTCGCCAACCGTTCAGCAGAGACGCCCCGCGCGCCACTTCGACGAAACATCTCGGACAGAGCATGAAGACGTTCGGAGCGCCTCACAGGTGAGTCCTTGGCAAATTCATGCCCTAAATAGTGACACACCCTTGTCCACCTGGGCTGGGAGGGTAGTCACATGACAACTACTCAGAACAGTCCAACCATCGTTCTCATCGCCGGCCATTGGCTGGGAGCATGGGCATGGGACGAAACCCTTGAACACCTCGAAGCCGCCCACACTCGCGCAGTCGCGATGACTCTGCCTGGTCTCGACGGAGACGACACGAACCGTTTGGCGAAGACACTTGACGACCAGGCAGCAGCGATCCGGGACGTCATCACTCAGCGAGGCGATCAGCCTGCGATTCTCGTTGCTCACAGCGGTGCCAACGCCCCCGTCAGCCTGGTCCTTGACCGGCACCCCGAGCTTGTCTCCCGCATCGTGTGGGTTGATTCCGGACCCGTGGCGGACAGCGCCGTGTTCGCCCCTGACTTCCCGGCTGAGCTCGAAGAACTACCTCTTCCGTCGTTCGATGCCCTCGGACAGCAGGCGAGCCTCGAAGCTTGAGCGCCGAGGTCCTTGAGCGATTCCGGATGAGAGCTGTCCCGGAGCCTGCCTCAGTGCTTCGTCAGCCCGTGGAGCTCGTGAACGAGTCCCGCCACAGTGTCCCCACGACCTTGGTGTGCTGCTCTATTTCAGGCGAGCAGGTGACGGGACTGGTCCAGGCAGGCCACCCCATGTTTGCGGAGGTTGCGAATTTCGAACACGTCGACATCATCGACCTCCCCACGGGACACTGGCCTATGTGGAGCCGACCATGTGACCTTGCCGAGGTCATCCGATCCGCCGCGTCACAGTCCAGCTGAACTGCATTCGCAACTTGAAGGAGCCGGCCGATTCAGTGGGGCCTTCTTCGCCTCGAGACCGAGTGCCGCGGTGAACTCGAGCTGTGGCTGCACTGTTACAACCATCGCCATCCCCATACTGCCTGCGAGAATCTGCCGCCGTGCGCACGATCGATCAACGTATCCGCTCAGCACACTTAGGCGGCGCTCACCCGCACGGCCTCCGTGAGCTGGCGTGCGGCCTGCACGACCACCTCGGCGTGCTTCTGACCCGGCTGTTTGGACAGCCGCTCAATGGGGCCGGAAATCGACACGGCCGCGATGACTCGTCCGGAAGGCCCGCGTACCGGTGCCGAGACCGAAGCGATGCCCGGCTCGCGCTCGCCGATCGACTGGGCCCAGCCGCGGCGTCGGACGCCAGCCAAGGTGGTCGCCGAGAAGCGAGCGTGGGCGAGGCCCTCGATCAATCGAGCGTGGTCCTCCCACGCGATGAGAACCTGCGCCGCGGAGCCGGCCTTCATGGACAGCTGGGTGCCCACGGGGATGGTGTCGCGCAGGCCGATGGGACGTTCGGCGGAGGCCACGCACACGCGCCACTCACCCTGCCGACGGAAGACCTGAGACGACTCGCCGGTGGCGTCGCGCAACTGGAGCAGCACCGGTGCCGAGGCGGAGATGAGACGGTCCTCGCCCGCGGCCGAGGCGAGTTCAACCACCCGCGAACCCAGTACGAAACGGCCCTGCACGTCACGACCGACAAAGCGGTGGTGGGCCAGAGCGACGGCCAAACGGTGCACGGTGGGGCGAGCGAGCCCGGTGGCCTCCACAAGATCCGCAAGGGACGCGGGACCAGCTTCGAGCGCGTCCAGAATGAGAGATGCCTTGTCGATGACGCCCACGCCCGAAGGTGAAAACGATGATTCCCCGGGCATGCCCGCTCCCGTTCCCTGACCGCCGAGGGGGGTTCCGAGGGGTGCGCCGGTGGGATCCATCGCATCAAGAATGTCCATGCTCTAAGACTGCCGTCTCACAATGCGAGAAGCAAGCGAGTACACTGGAACTGTTCGGCGTGTCCCGTGGACCATAGAGAAAACACGGTGCCGAGCGATCCACGCGAGGTACCCCGCGTCCGGTTCGCCGGCGCAGCCATGATCAGGAGAGGTTTAGATGTCAGAAACCACCGGAGCCCGCACCACTGCGCAGGATTCCAGCGCCACTCCGCGCACGCTCGCCGAGAAGGTCTGGACGGACCACCTGGTGCGCCAGGCGAGAACGGCCAGCCCGACCTGATCTACATCGACCTTCACCTGGTCCACGAGGTCACCAGCCCCCAGGCCTTCGAGGGCCTGCGCCTGGCCGGCCGTGGTCTGCGCCGCCCCGATCTGACCATCGCGACCGAGGACCACAACACGCCCACCGAGGACATCTTCTCGACCATCAAGGACGAGACCTCCCGCAAGCAGATCGACACCCTGCGAGCCAACTGTGAAGAATTCGGCGTTCGCCTGCACTCCCTAGGAGACGCGGAACAGGGCATCGTGCACGTGGTGGGTCCCCAGCTGGGTCTGACCCAGCCGGGCATGACCGTAGTGTGCGGTGACTCCCACACCTCGACCCACGGTGCGTTCGGTGCTCTGGCCTTCGGTATCGGCACGTCCGAGGTCGAGCACGTCATGGCCACCCAGACTCTGTCGCTGGCACCGTTCAAGACCATGGCCATCACCGTTGAAGGCACCCTCAAGCCCGGCGTGACTTCCAAGGACATCATCCTGGCCGTGATCGCCAAGATCGGCACCGGCGGTGGCCAGGGCTACGTGCTGGAATACCGCGGCTCGGCCATTCGGTCGTTGTCGATGGAAGCCCGCATGACCATTTGCAACATGTCGATCGAGGCCGGTGCCGCGCGGCATGATCGCCCCGGACCAGACCACTTTCGACTACGTCCAGGGCCGTCCGCACGCCCCGCAGGGCGAGGACTGGGACGCCGCGGTCGAGTACTGGAACACCCTGCACACGGACGAGGGTGCCGAGTTCGACAACGAGGTCTTCATCAACGCGGACGAGCTGGAACCGTTCGTCACGTGGGGCACCAACCCCGGCCAGGGCGTGCCCCTGTCCGAAAACGTGCCGGATCCTGAGGACGCCGGGGACGACAACGCCAAGGACGCCGCCCGCCGCGCACTCGATTACATGGGCCTGGAAGCAGGCACTCCCATGAAGGAGATCCCCGTGGACACGGTCTTCTTGGGATCGTGCACCAATTCGCGCATCGAGGACCTGCGGATCGCAGCGGACATCGTCAAGGGCCGCACCAAGGCCGACAACGTGCGGATGATGGTGGTTCCCGGTTCCGCTAAGGTTCGCCTGCAGGCTGAGGCCGAGGGCTTGGACCAGGTGTTCAAGGACTTCGGGGCGGACTGGCGTTTCGCTGGTTGCTCCATGTGCCTGGGCATGAACCCGGATCAGCTGGCACCGGGGGAGCGTTGCGCCTCAACCTCCAACCGAAACTTTGAAGGACGCCAGGGCAAGGGCGGTCGTACCCACTTGGTCTCGCCCGTGGTCGCGGCGGCCACCGCCGTGCGCGGAACGCTCAGTGCGCCGTCGGACCTGGAATCCGTGCCCGCCGTCTAAATCGTTCGTCGGTGCCCCGCCGGACCGGCAGGTGGCCCAGTAGCTGTAGTTAGGACTTCACCATGGAGAAATTCATCACCCACCGTGGCACCGGTGTGCCGCTCAAGCAGTCGAACGTGGATACGGACCAGATCATCCCGGCCGTCTACCTCAAGCGCATCACCAAGACGGGCTTCGACGACGCGCTCTTCGCGGGCTGGCGGAAGAACCCGGATTTCGTGCTGAACCAGGACGTCTACAAGGACGGTTCCGTTCTCGTGGCCGGATCGGACTTCGGCACCGGTTCCTCGCGTGAGCACGCCGTGTGGGCGCTGCGCGACTACGGCTTCAACGTGGTGATTTCCTCGCGTTTCGCTGACATCTTCCGCGGCAACTCCGGCAAGCAGGGCTTGCTGGCCGCGCACGTGGACCAGTCGGACGTGGAATTGCTGTGGAAGCTCATGGACGAGCAGCCCGGTATCGAGATCGAGGTGAATCTCGAGTCCAAGACCATCACGTGCGACACCGTCACGGTTCCCTTCCAGATCGACGACTACACGCGGTGGCGTCTGATGGAAGGCTTGGATGACATTGGTCTCACTATGCAACATGATGAGGACATCAAGGCCTACGAAGACGGCCGACCGGCGTTCAAGCCCGTCACGCTCCCGGCAAAAAGCTGAGAACTCAGTGCGCTGATAAGTCTGTCGACTCGTTAGAATGGGCAGGTTCCGTACTGCGGTATGCGACGGAACGTTTTCTTCCCCGAGATCGGTAGGTCATGAGTTCTTTACGAATCACCGGCGGAGTTCCGCTGTCAGGTCAGGTCACCGTCCGCGGAGCCAAGAACCTGGTTCCCAAGGCCATGGTCGCTGCCCTGCTCGGTTCCACACCGTCAGTTCTGGGCAACGTCCCGGAAATTAAAGACGTCTCCGTGGTGACCAACCTCTTGGGACTGCACGGGGTCACGGTCACTCGCGACGGCGCCGACGGCGTTCTCACCCTCGATCCGTCC
Organism: Kocuria atrinae C3-8; assembly: GCF_000286355.1. GTDB lineage: Bacteria > Actinomycetota > Actinomycetes > Actinomycetales > Micrococcaceae > Kocuria > Kocuria atrinae_A. The sequence goes on from NZ_AJXN01000064.1 coordinate 7,669, forward strand.
AACGTCACCCAGGCTCGCCACGCGGATATCGATGCGCACGCCGGTGATTCTCGGATCCCGATCCTGCTGTGCGGTCCGCTGCTGCACGCCCTGGGCGAGGCGTTCATCCCCGACCTGGGTGGCTGCCGGATCGGCGACCGACCCATCAACTACCACCTGGAAGTTCTGCGGAACTTCGGTGCGCGCGTGGAGAAGCTGGAATCCGGCATCCGCATGAGCGCACCGCACGGGCTGCAAGGCGCCAAGATCGACCTGCCCTACCCGTCCGTGGGCGCCACCGAGCAGGTTTTGCTGACCGCCACGCGCGCCGAGGGCCACACCGAATTGCGCGGTGCCGCGACCGAGCCCGAGATCATGGACCTGATCGCCATTCTGCAGAAGATGGGTGCGATCATCACGGTCCAGACAGACCGCGTGATTCGCATCGAGGGTGTTCCCGAGCTGCGCGGTTACAAACACCGCGCACTGCCGGACCGAATCGAGGCGGCATCGTGGGGTTCTGCGGCGCTGTCCACCGGAGGTGACATTTTCGTAGCCGGGGCCAAGCAGGCGGACATGATGGCCTTCCTCAACACTTACCGGAAGCTCGGCGGTGGCTTGGATATCCAGGATGAGGGCATCCGCTTCTACCACCCGGGCGGGGACCTGAACCCGCTCATCGTGGAAACCAATGTGCACCCCGGATTCATGACCGACTGGCAGCAGCCCCTGGTGGTCGCCCTGACCCAGGCCAAGGCGTGTCGATCGTGCACGAGACGGTCTACGAGAACCGCTTCGGCTTCACTCGCGCCCTCAACCGCATGGGCGCCGGAATCCAACTGCACCGTGAGTGCCTGGGTTCCGTGCCGTGCCGCTTCGGCCAGCGCAACTTCTTGCACTCGGCCGTGATCTCCGGCCCGACCCCGTTGAAGGCCACGGACATCAACATCCCGGACCTGCGCGGTGGCTTCTCGCACTTGATTGCGGCCATGGCGGCGGATGGCGTTTCCCACGTGACCGGCATCGAACTGATCAAACGCGGCTACGAGCACTTCACCGATAAGCTGGCAGGACTGGGCGCGGACTTCGATCTCGAAGAACGCTGAGCAATAAATCAGCCCAGCGAGTGTCTGTCACGAGCGGTGTAGGGAGAGAATGCTCGAGTGAGTAGAACGTCGCAGCGGTCCACGTACCGGGTTCTGGCGGGGATCGCCATTCCCCTCTACCGTTTGGTCGCCAAGATCTCCTGGCGGGGAACCGAGAACTTTCCGGCCACCGGAGGATTCGTGGTTGCCGCCAATCACCTCACCGAGATCGATCCCATTACGGTGGCGTACCCGGTCTACAAGTCGGGCATCATGCCCAGGTTCCTTGCTAAGGAATCCTTGTTCCGCGTTCCCGTGTTCGGTCGCTTGCTCTCCCACATCGGGATGGTTCCCGTCTACCGCGGGACCACGCGCGCCAAGGATTCGCTGGAAGCCGCGTTCATTGAGCTCAACGACGGTGGCGCCATCCTGGTGTATCCGGAAGGGACCGTGACGCGTGACCCGCGAATGTGGCCCATGCGAGCCCACACGGGCGCGGCACGGTTGTCGCTGCAGGGTCAGATACCCGTGGTGCCCATGGCGCACTGGGGCGACCAAGAGGTGTTGTATCGAGACCCGCAGGGTAAGCGGACGTTCAACCTGTTGCCGCCCAAGAAGGTCCGCGTGCTCATCGGTGAACCCCTTCAGCCGCAAGAGCTCATGCGACCGGGCAAGCAGACCACGGACCAGCCCACCGCGGACGATCTGAATTACGCGACCACGGTGATCATGGACCGCATTACGGCCCTCTTGGCCGAGTTGCGCGGTGAACAAGCTCCCGCGGACCGCTTCGATCCGAGCGCTCCCAAGGAATCCCGATGAACGCCTCGACCGGCCGCCCGATCGACCGCGAGGCACCCCCGGAAGCCGCCGCGGC
>NZ_AJXN01000065.1 GCF_000286355.1 Kocuria atrinae C3-8
CAGCGGCAAGGTGGGGACCGCCAGCCTAGAGCTGCTGATGAGACCCGACGCGGGCGCACCGCGCGCGCCGAATCTGGACACAGCGGAGAGACCCCCAGCCGCAGGGCAGAACAGCGGGCCGCGCAGCCTAAGCCCGTCCAGCGCCGCGATAGCCGTATTGATGCACAAAGTGGATTGCGCGGAGGCCCGCAAAGTGTCGCGTCCCGGCGCAGCCGTCCGGCTGCACCGGCCCCGAACGAGCGGCCCAAAGATCAGGCGCGAAACACAAACGTCCCCCCAAAGAAGTTGCGACCGGCCCCGGCCCAGCCAAAACCGCGCCGGGACCGCCAGAACTTCAGCGACACCCGACGCAGAAAGGGCTGACCCCTCATGTCGCACAATTCCCGTGATGAGCTGTCCGCGTTTGATGAATTGAACGAATCCGGTTCCCACTCGGAACGGCCTGGGAGCCGTTGGACCGACCAGCGCAAGAACAAACTGACCCCGCCCCACGTCGGCGGCGCGTAATTGTGGGCATCGTCGTTCTTGCAGTCGTGGCCCTAGCGGTCTGGCAATGGTTCCCCCGCGAAGATGACAGCTCTCAACCAGCTACCGCCACGAGTACGGAAACGACAGCCCCGCCAACCACGAGCACCGCGGCGTCACCGACTCCCGATGCAGTGGACGGCTACGGCCCCCAAGCCGCCGAAGAACGATCCGAACCCACGAGCGGGGTGGTAGCGATTGCCGCACCGACGAACCCGAAAGTGAACACGAAAGATCCTGAATCGGTGATGACCGCGTTTCTCACGGCTCTGAATAACCGCGAGGAAAACGGTGAGCTGGATCAGGTTCAAGGCTGGACCGCTGATTACGTCGCCCTAGATTCTCTCGACCCCATTGACCCCTATACGGACAACGGGCCGATGGGAGGGAAAGCACCGACTCAGACCCGTGAGGTCGAGCTGGAAAAGGTGAAGAGCGCCAAACCTGCCGATAGCTCCACTCACCGCACGAGAGAGGCGAAGGTGACCGTTCAATCGCACACCGGCACCGAGACCATCCAAACCTGGACCGTCAAGGCTATGAAGGACGGTGAGACCTGGAAGGTCATCGAGGCCACTCTCGAATCTTGGACCGGGAAAACGGACTGATCTATGGGCATGATCCGTGATTTCGCATCTCTAGCAATCCGTCTCTTAGCAGCCAAACTGCTCGGCTGGTGGCTAGTCATCCCGGCTCTAATCCTGGCCCTTGTGGGATTCACCTTCGTGTCCGTGCTAGTCATCGGTGGCAGCACGAGCACATCGAGTAATCAAGACCCCTGCCGCGAGGCGGGGGCACTGACGGCAGGAAGTAGTCAGGCATTTGGTGGCAACGCGGCAGACACCAAATCACAGGTTGACGTGGTGAAGGCCATTGACGAGGGCGTGCGTGAACTCGGATATTCCGGGCAAGTAACCCGTCTCATCTCGATTGCGGCAATGGGTGAGAGCACCCTGGAAAACATCGATTACGGCGATAACGCTATTAACCCTGATGGGTCCGTGGCGGACTCGATTGGCATCCTGCAACAGCAGGGCAGCTGGGGCACCGTCAAGGAACGCATGGACCCGAAAACCGCCGCGCAGCTCTTTATTCTCGGCCCGAAGAAACAAGGCGGAGGACTCGCTGATGTGCAGGCTGGCAAGACATGTCAGAGACATTGGCGATCCACGAGGTTCAGGCCAACGCCGACCCAAACCACTACGCCAAAAATGGATGGATCGCCCACACCGACAAGGTGCTAAACGAGGCCGGTATCGAGATTGACCGCGAGGGCAAGGAGAACGACGCCAGCGCCCAAGCGTCCAATAACGGGTCTTCGGTCGATACCGCCAGCGCGGATGAGTGCAAGGGAGCAACCACCGCAGGAAAGCCCGGAGGCAGCAACGGCGGTAACGACACGTACCCGTGGGATGACTCCGTGATCCCCGGCCCCGGTGTCTACACCGAGGACGGCGCGGGGTTCTTCTACGGCGAATGCACTTCTTACGCCGCGTGGAAACTAGCCGAGCACTACGGTGCCGAAGGCTCCAACACGTCTAGCTGGAAGATCGGCAACACCAAGGGCGGCAACGGCTCCCAGCTCGGTAACGCTGCGACCTGGAGAGAAGCATGGGAAGCGCGCGGCTGGGAAGTCACGACCAAACCGACCGCTAACAGCGTCGCCTGGTGGGGCGCAGACAGCGGTGAAGGCATTGGTCCCGCTGGACACGTTGGATGGATCGACAAGGTTGAAGAGGACGGAAAGACCTTCCAACTTTCGGAATACAACAACACTTACCTGGCACCGCCCGGTCACAAATACAGCCACCGGCCAGAAGTCACGATGACAGACCCAGGCGCGCCTGATGCGTTCCTGATTCCACCTGATGAGGCTAAACTGTAAATAATGCATGCATTATTTAGAGAGGATGAGGACATGAATACCGCTACGCTTGATGCCAGGGGGAGCGCAGTAATCCACTTGGACGGAGACACGTATCGCGTGAGCGCCAAGAGCGTTGATGACGCACGAGTGCAGATCATTCAAACGGTGTTTGACAACGTCACGACTTTCCCCTGTCAGCTCATGATTGACGAGGCGGATAAGACCCGCACCGTCTTGGAATTCGGTAAGGACGGGGACGTGCAAGAGGTCGAGGTCGAGGATGACACGGCACCTGAAACCGCGCCCGAGACCCATGAACCCGGTGGCAGCAGCGCAGCGGCCACGAATGAGGCGGACGATGACCTGCCGCCCTTCCTGGATGACGCCATGAACGATGCCGACGATGACCTTCCGGCGACTGGGGGCACGCCGCAGACACAAGCGCGAGGCCGACGTGTCGCGTCCCCTCGGACTGAGGTCGTGAAACGCCCTTCGGTTGAAGTCGAGAGCAACGTGACAGAAGATCCCGCTGAGTCTCAGGAGACAGTCAAGAAACCGAGCGCGTCAGACTTCCACGCGTCCAAACCGGCCCCGGCAGAAGGACCGGCTGAGATTGGATGGCGGGGAGTTTTGAACATGCTTGGATTCCGACTTTCCCCAACCAATGAGGAACGCGCGGAACGTGAAGATCGCCGCGACGTTCAGCGCGGTCTCACTTCACATAAGACGGTGATGGTGGCGAACCTAAAAGGCGGCGCTGGAAAGACAACGTTCACCTTTTTACTGGCCGCTGTATTAGGTCGGGTACGAGGCGGGACGGTGCTCGCGTGGGATAACAACGAGAACCGTGGAACGCTGGCGCATAGGTCGCCTATCGAGCCCAATACGACCGCCACGGCGATTGACCTCCTGCATGAAATGCAATTCTTCGAGGGATCAGGACAAGTTGCTGAACTCGTCAACTTTGTACGGCCCCAGGGATCAAATAAGTTTGATCTGCTCGCCTCGCAGAATCAGGGTGGATCACGCCCGGTGATAGATGGAGAGGGTTTCACGCAGCTCCACAGCCTTCTGCAAACGTTCTATCGGATGATCGTTGTGGATACAGGTAATGCATCCAATGCGAGCACATGGCAATCTACGGCGGCAGTAGCAGATCAAATCATTATCGTTTGCGAGAACGCGGAGGACTCAGCACAAACCGCAGCAGACACCATTGACACATTACTGGCAGCGGGTCACGGGAATACCGTGCATAATTCAGTCGCGGTTGTTATGGATTGTCGCCAAGGGCGCACTAAAGAAAAGCGCGCAGAGGATAAGCGACGCTTGGAGCGGATCACGCAGCATCTTAAGAGCCATGTACGCGCGGTCCACGTTTTGCCGTGGGAAGAAAGTTTAGACAACGGCGCGTGGATTGATTGGGAGAATCTATCACCTACAACTCATCGGACGATGCTGGCAGCCGCCGCTTCGGTTGTTCGAGGTATGTGAGCAATGAGTTTGTTTGAGCGCGGCGCGATAGGTTCGGATTCATTTATCCGTTCTGTACTGCGCCGCGCCATTCTCCGTCGAGCGGTTATTGCATCAGGGCCGCGAGCAGCCTGGGATGATTTACCACAGCTTCACCCGAGCTGTTCGCTATGGATTGAAACCGTGACGGCTCGTTTACGGCCACGGATAGGCCAAACAGTCCCCAGGCGATTGATTCCTCGAACTGATGTGCGATTGTTCCCTGACCGATCCGTTAACCGATAGGACGACAGCATGACCGACAAGCCTGATTATGTTCCGGCGCGTGTACAGATAACTTCACACATTTCCCTGGAAGCTCGAACGGTCCTAGAGCGAGCCAAAGATGAAACCGGGAAACCGCTAGGGCGGCTCATAGACGAGTCTGTTCTAGCGCACTTGGCGGAGTACCGGCACCCCTGACTCTCACGCAGTCGATGAACGGCCACCGATCTTCGGGTCGGTGGCCGTTTTTATGGTCCTGTCCTGCTCCCACCCTCCCCGCAGGTGTAACATTACCTATATCATGACCTATAACATCCGATGTTATACCTCCCCCCTGAAATTCCGGCCCACGAGACGCCAACTCACAGACCACCACCCACCTTCTTCGTCCCTCATCAAGTGGGTGGTGGTCTGTGAGTTGGCTTGGTCCAGAATTTCAGGGGGGAGGTATGGAAGTTATAGGTCATGAAGGAAGTGAGTGGGTGGGGAGGGTGGGAGCAGGACAGGAGAGATGGAGTGTGTGAAGTCAGAGAGTGAAGGAGGGTAAAAGATAGGTCCGGGAGAGTTAGGGATGGGCAGTGATTGTGATAATGGATAATTATTGTTGTGGGTGATGTGTTGAGTATGAACGGAGGTGTTGGGGTTGTTGCTTGATCGGGATTTGAAGTTATTGCGGTTTATGGGTCAGTGGCAGTTTATGCAGGTGGATCAGTGTGCGCGGTATTTAGGCTGTTCGGAGCAGGTGGCGCGGAGGCGTTTAAGAGCGTTGAAACGGTTAGGTCTTGTGACGGTTGTTGTGCCATTTGCGGATATGAAACAGGTGTATTGGGTTACTGCCGAAGGGATTAAGTTTGTTCGTGGGGTAGTTCCCGCGAATGCGCCGAAAATGGGTCCGAAATTATCGCAGTTTGAACACGATCGAATTTTGGTTAATATAGCTGTTGATTTTGCGGTAGCGAATCCAGATTATGAGGTTTACGGCGAAATTGAAATGCGCCGCGTGGATGCGGAGGCGGTAGCTCAAAATGAACCAACACGGTTTGCTATTAAGCGGTGGCAAGCAGGGCGTCATGTAAACGTTTTTCCAGATATGTCCGCCGTTAAGGCGGGCCGACGTTTTGTTATTGAATATGAGCACACACGGAAGGATCGTGTTCGTCTGCAATCGCTCATGACGGCCTATGCCAATAGTTCCGAGGTTGCGGCGATTAAGTATTACGCTTCTCCCGTCGCCTTTCCTCAACTATCTCGCGTGTATGAGCACCTTCTGCCGAACCTTCCCATTGTGGGAGGGAAACCCAAAGTTCAAATTGAGCAGCATGAAGAAGGGTCAGAATAATGTCGAAACGAGGACCAGCGCCGCGCGTTCGTATGCGTGACACTGAACTAAAGCCTGTTGATGATCCGCTGGCATTGCTTCTTCGCGTGGGCCGTCTAGTGTTCGTGCTTGTTGCTCCTATTGCTGCACTGGTCGCGGTACTGACGGCGTTAGTGCTGAGTCGGGTCAAGAAACTTCGACCGTCAATTTTCGTTTTGCTGGGAATCGCGGCTGTTGTCGCGTCATTCGTCTTAGGTGGGTTCCGTGCCTGGTTTATGGTGTACCGCGAAATATGGTCCCTTCTGGGCACTGAGGGGCTGCTGAGTGCGCGGGAGGTTATTCCCGCATACCTATCGGAGTCTTGGCGCGAGATTCTTATCTCGCGGCTGTGGTTGTCGGTCCCAGTGGGGTTTCTTGTTGGTGCTGTGGCATCGGCGGCGCGCGCTCGGTATGCCCCAAAGTGGCGCACGGAGAAGGTGGAGAAACGCAGTGATCGTTCCACGGCCAAGGCCATGCAACGGGTAAATGAGTGGCCGCAGAAAGACGCCCGCGAGTTGGGGGACTTGCTGGTGCGCCTTGGTATCAATCAGCACACCGGCAAGCCGTGGGACTTGTTGGTGTCTGCGTTGCGTCATCATGGGATGCTGGTTGGTCCGTCCGGGTTCGGTAAGACGACCACGCTCATTGAGATAATGCGGGGGCTGCTGGTGGCCCCGGCAGCGCAACCATTCCGCATCGGAGTGACGTTCTTGACGATGAAGCCCGACCCGGCAATCACGAACGCTCTAGGAGCCTTGGCGGAGTTGGCCGGTCGCGGGTTCCACGTGATTACCGAGGACGGCGGCGGCGAGGCGTACAACCCCTTGAAACGAGGGACACCCGCCCAACGCCGCAACATTCTGATGGAGGCTGAGACGAACGCGGCTAACGGTGGGTTCAGCGAGCCGCACTATCAGCGCAGTGGGTCACGCTTTACGCTGCTGGCCTTGCGTGCACTAGAGCGCGCGTGTCTTGACGGCATGACCTACAGCCATGGACGGGTACAGCGCCCGTGGCTGATGGACCTAGAGCACTTGACCCGCATGATGCGATTTGAGCGAATGCAGGAAATTGCCGATGCAGGATCAGACGCTCGCCTATCGGCGGACTTGGCGGACTATTTTGATGAAGTCCAGGAGGACAAGAGCGCCGGAGCTGGCGCGGGCGGTATGCGATCCCGGTTCGCTGTTATTGCCGAAGGTGCAGCCGGGGAGACCTTGCGCGAGCGGTCCGATGGTTTGGACCTACGCGCAGCTATCCAGGCCGGGGACGTGGTGGTGTTCGATCTGGACGCAGCGCGAGATATGGAAGCGGCTCAGTACGTTGGGAACCTCGCCATTGCCGACTGGACGGCTGCAATGGCCGATCTTGGCGAGCAATCGTGGCACGGGGATTCAAGTAACCCGGATCGGTTGCAAATGCTTATCGTGGATGAGTTTTCAGCTCTGGGTGGTTCGGGACTTCGCGGAGCCTTGGCACGAACACGAGGTCAGGGCGGCGCGGTGATCCTAAGCACACAGAGCTGGGGTGAAATCACTGAACAATCATCCGAGGGATTCCGCGCAAACCTGGTCACGAACACATCGGTAAAGCTGCTGCATCAGGTAGAGGAAGGCGCGGAGGACTTAGCCTCACTGGTTGGCACTAAAGAAGCCATGAAAGAAACCACGCAGGTTTTTGAGGACCGAGACCTGATGGGGTCACAGACCCGCGCCAGCGGACAAGGTAGCTTGCGCGAGGTCGAAACGTTCAAGGTTCACCCGAACGAGCTTAAGAACCTACGACCGGGCGAAATCATCGCACTGGTGAGGAACCCGCAAGAAGTAGCCCATGTGAAGATCCGGCGAACTGCGCCCGCGCAGATGCTCGCTGCTGCTGCTCACCGTGGAGATACCAGCGAGGAAACCGACGCGCTAGATGAGCGCAACGAGCTACCCGAAGCGGACGCGGTTCAATCCGTTAAGACTACTGAGAAGGACAGTGCCGAGGCCCAGGGCAGACACGGAGGCAGTCAATCGAGCAAGCCCGCACCTACAAGCGCATGGGTGACAGCGGCGAAAAAGGTCGAGCCGAAGAAGGGCGAGGACGTTGAGAGCCTGACGGCAGAAGATGACGCATTCGATATGCCAATCCGGGAGGACGACTAGGAAACTCCCGGTGTGGTTGCCTTCCTGGGGGCTACCGCCGCCCCCAGACCCCGCGCCAGGGCACACGCCCTGGACCCGCGCCCGCGTCCATCAGTCGGCCCTGGCGGGCCTCCTTGGATGACGCGGATGAGTTTGGTGACGTAGGGCCAGTGATCGTGTGTTTCGGGTGATTGCTGAGGATGCGCCGAAAGGTCCAGTCAATAGCGGGGCCGGGGGTGAAGGCCAGGAAGCAATGAGGGTAAAGGATCAAGTCATCTCGGGAATTTCAGCAAGGAGGAACGGTTTAGGCGTTGTGTTATCGGTAGACCAAAGGTAAACTAATAGATGTAAGCAGGGGACGGAAAGACCCCACCACACCGAAAGGACAGAGACCATGACACGAGCAATCCCGAGCACCTGGCGTCAGCGTCGAAGGCAGCAGCGATCAGTAATCCGGCGCGGCTGGACCTTGAACGGGTAGCCCTGAAAAGGAGTCCCCAGTCAGTGGCCCGCCGCGTGGATAAGTTGGGCGAGCGGGTAGCGCGGTACGAGGCCCGCAGGGATGCCACGCAAGACCCGTCTAAGGCCGCACGGTGGGAGCGGCGACGCAAGGACACCGCCGATTATCGCGGGTATTGGGTGACGATCCAGCGGCTACAGGCCGAGTTGGAGCGGTAGAGCGACGGACAGACCCCCGGCCAGGTGCCGGGGGTTCTTTGTGTCCAAAAGTTCTCGAATTAGTTGACTCACGGTGTTGTGTTATTGGTAGACCTTCGGTAAACTAATAGACATAAGCACGGGGGACGGAAAGACCCCCACCACACCGAAAGGACAGAGACCATGAGCACCAAGCAGGACGCACGCAAGCAGAAGGCCGCAGAGAAGCGCGAGCAGGTTACCCAGGCATACACCGCGACGGTGGAGCGGATCGAGAATGACCCGGAGTTCGCCGCAGCCTTCGCCGCGTTTGCCGAGAAGTTCCCGACCTACAGCCAGAAGAATCAGGCGTTGATTTTCGCGCAGATGGACACCGCGACGGTGTGCGCGGGATTCAATAAGTGGAAGGCCGAGGGTCGAATGGTCCGCAAGGGTGAGAAGGGCATCAAGATTTTCGCCCCATCATCCAAGATCGAGAAGGACGAGAAGGGCAACCCGGTCAAGGACGAGAAGGGCGAGACTAAAAAGACCTCCTTCTTCGTCATGGTGACAGTGTTCGACATAAGCCAGACCGAGGAAATCCAGGACTGACAGCCACGAGCGCCGAGGCCGGGGGGAACTCCCCCGGCCTCACTCATGCCCGGATCGCTGCCAGTTATACGGCATTACGGCACCCCGGCAATCCGGTCAATTAGTTGACTCATGGTGTTGTTTTATTGGTAGACCTCTGGTAAACTAATAGGTGTAAGCAAGGGGGAAGGAAAGACCCCACCACACCGAAAGGACGGGAACCATGGCCACTCAGGATCAGATCGAGGAGTACGAGGCTCGATGCCGCGAGTACACGGCACAAACCCGTGAGCGTATGGCTTACTACCGGGCAGCCGGACAGCCGGAGAAGGCCCGCGAAGTGTGGCAGCAGTTCAAGGCCGGGAGCGTGATAACACGCGAGACCTTGGCGCAGATGCGAGCGGAGGTTGCGACCAACTGAGACAGACCCCCGGCTATGTGGCCGGGGGTTTTTCGTGTCCAAAAGTTCTCGAATTAGTTGACTCTCGGTGTTGTGTTATTGGTAGACCGGCGGTAAACTAATAGACATAAGCACGGGGGACGGAAAGACCCCACCACACCGAAAGGACAAGCATCATGAGCACTCCCCTGGTAACCGATTACTGCGAGATTGACCGGATGGTAACGCGGTGTCTGCTCCGTGGTGACGGCCTGACCGTCGAGACCGATATGGGCGAGGTTGATTACTACGGCGACGACCTGCGCCGCGCCTGGAAAGACCTGGCACCGGGTGAGGCATTTCTGCCCGTGGCCGTCCTGTCGGCCCCCGAGGATCACGCACAGGCCCACGGTGGCTGTGATCTGGTGGAGCGCGTGGAGGATCACCACCGGCCCGCGCTGCGTGCCTTCGCGCACTTGCTGACCGCTGTAGCAAATAACCCGGATTGCTGGCCCTGGATGCTGGTGCACTCGGTGACGCTGCGCGAGACCTACGGCCCGCTAGGAGGTAGCAAGCCGACTAAGGATGTGTACAAGCTCTTGCAGCAGACGATCTATTGCGAGGCCATGCAACGCTGCGTGAGCCGCTGGCCCGGATACACCTGGAATGATGACGACCTGGCTACATGATCGCGGAGGTAGCCCGAGAAGTTCCCGCCGAGGCATGACGGCACCGAGGCCGGGGGAACTCCCCCGGCCTCACTCATGCCCAAATCACTGCCAGTTATACGGCATTACGGCGCACCGGCAATACGGTCAATTAGTTGACTCTTGGTGTTGCGATACTGGTTGACCGATGGTAAACTAATAGGTGTAAGCAAGGGGGAGGGAAAGACCCCACCACACCGAAAGGATCGACCAATGCGTGCATGGATCATCACCAAGGATCACTTGTTTGAGACGGACACCGAGACAAGCGATTGCGCTGGCACTGTCGGACCCGCAGGGGTCACCGACGACCAGGAGGCACTGTTGTCCCCTGGCAAGAAACTGCCCGAGGGGATCGAGCGCCGCGCGTTCCGCATGTACGACGATGACGGGGTGCTGTGCTTCTCAGGCCGCGCGATCTATGACAAGCCGGACGAGGGCAGCGAGCCGGACGAGGACGCACTGGTAGGCCCGCTGATGGACTTCGGCAGGGCATATGCCGGAGCGTGCCGGATCAAGTGGCACGGTCGCCCGGAGTGGGAAAGCATCTACATCTACTAAGGATGTGGCCGCCCAACCAATCGGGGCGAGGTTGGGCGGCCACCCGCAGAACCTTACGTGCGAGACCGGGGGAAGGAAAGACCCCCACCACCGAAAGGACAGGAACCATGAGCATCACCGTGTACTCAAAGCCGTCATGCGTCCAGTGCAACGCCACCATGCGGGCACTCGATAAGAAGGGCGTCAACTACTCAGTGATCGACGTGACCGAGGATCAGGCTGCTTATGACCACGTGATCGAGCTGGGCGCGCAGCAAGTGCCAGTAGTAGAGACTGAGACCGAGCACTGGACCGGATACCGACCGGACAAGATCAGCAGCCTGAGCACATAAGACGGTCCCGACCGACTGGCAGGGATGCCAGGGAAAGAGGCCGGGACCAAATCACCCGAAAGGACGGGCATGAATAAGGATACCAAGCCCCAAATTTTTCTGTCAGTGACCGAGGCGGCGGCGTTTTTGGGGATCACGAAGGCGGCGTTTTTGAAGCGGAGGCCGGCACCGCCGGCCGATGCCATGATCGGCCCGAATCGCGGGTGGACGAAGGAGACGCTACGCGAGTGGGATAAGACGATTCCCGGCCCCGGCCCCCGGCCACGTAATAAGTAGCACAAACGCCCTACTAGCGGGTATTTCGCTACATTCAGTAATGCACCACAGTTTTGCTACCGAATCCCGACCCTGACAAGCACGAATTTCTGACAGGACCGAGCAGGAGCAAAAACGACCGTTTGCGCACCATGCTGTTTAGCGCAAGCGTGGGGGAGCGACCGTGCGTCGGTGTCTCACCTACCTTGTTTATGCGCGAGAATTGCACCATGCCTCTCCAACCTGTTCCTGAGTCCGGCCCTGACATCCCTTCGGCGCCACAAGACGCGCTCACCCGTCTCCTCGATGAAGGTGTGACGTGGGGTGATGCGTCGCTGTGGTTGCCGGCCCTGCCTGAGTCCAGCGTTGACTTGTTCTTCATGTCACCGCCCTATGCGGATCAGCG
>NZ_AJXN01000066.1 GCF_000286355.1 Kocuria atrinae C3-8
CCGGAGGCCTTCACGCCGCCGAACGGCGCGGCCGGGTTGGAGACGATGCCCGTGTTGAGTCCGACCATGCCGACTTCCAGAGCGTCGCTCACGCGGAAGCTGCGGTCCACGTCCTGGGTGAACAGATAGCCCACGAGCCCCCACGGGGTGTCGTTGGCCATCTCGACCACTTCATCCTCCGAATCGAAGGGGATCACGGGCGCCACGGGGCCGAAGATCTCCTCGGTCATCAACTGCGATGCCGGGTCCACGCCGGAGAGCACGGTGGGGCTGTAGAAGAAGCCGGGGCGATCGGGGCGGGAACCACCACATTCCACGGTGGCACCCTTGGCCACGGCGTCGTCCACGAGTTCCTGGACCTTGTCGAGTGCTTGGCTTCGACAAGAGGCCCGACGTCGGTCCCGCCCTGAGCGCCGTCGCCCACCGATAGCCCGCCCAGCCGCTCGGCGAGCTTGCGCGAGAACTCGTCCATGACCGAGCGATGCACGAACAATCGGTTAGCTGCGGTGCAGGCCTCGCCCATGTTGCGCATCTTGGCGGCCACGGCGCCGTCGACCGCGCGGTCCAGGTCCGCGTCCTCGAAGACGATGAACGGCGCGTTGCCACCCAGTTCCATGGAGGAGCGCATGACGTGCTGCGCGGCCTGTTCCAGGAGGCGGACACCCACATCCGTGGATCCGGTGAAGCTGACCTTGCGAGCAATTCCGCTGGCCATCCACGGGCCGACCACCGAGGAAGCCTTCTTCGTGCACACCACGTTGAGCACCCCGGCGGCAGCCCAGCCTCGATCAGGATGTCGACCAGGGCCAGGGAGGACAGCGGCGTAAGGTTCGCGGGCTTGAACACCATGGTGCAACCGGCGGCGATGGCCGGGCCGATTTTGCGGGTGCCCATGGCCAGCGGAAAGTTCCACGGCGTCACCAGCACGCACGGGCCCACGGGTTGCTTGGACACCATGATGCGGTTCTTGCCGTCAGCGGTCATGGTCTGGTCGCCACCGATCCGCACGGCTTCCTCGGAGAACCAGCGGAAGAACTCGGCGGCGTAGGCCACCTCCCCTTTGGCTTCGGCCAGCGGTTTGCCCATTTCCGTGGTCATGATGAGGGCCAGCTCGTCCTGGCGCTCCATGATCAGGTCATACGCGCGGCGCAGGATTTCACTGCGTTCGCGCGGTGGAGTGGCGGCCCATTCTTTCTGAACCCGCCCGGCGGTTTCGATGGCACGCCGGCGTCTTCGGGTCCGCCGTCGGCCACGGTGGCGATGACCTCTTCGGTCGCGGGGTTGAGCACGTCGAAGCGGGCTCCGGAGGCAGCCTCGCTCCACTGCCCATCAATGAACGTGCCCGTGTTGACCGTGGCCACCGCATCCAGCGCGGCCTGCGAGGTGCGATGTTCGGTGGTGTGTGTGCTCATCAGAGTTCCTTCGTTCGACGTTGGCGGGCCCGATGGCCTAGAGCCCGATGCCTGAGATTCATGTGGTTGGTGTTCCGGTGGTCCGGTTTCCAGCGGTCGGGGTTTCAGTAGTCGGTGTTTCAGTAGTCGGAGATCCGGGGTCCAAGATTTCGGCGATGTGAGTGCCGCGCGCGCTGGGATCCAGCTGGTTCACCTGCATCGCGCACGAGAACCCGTCCGTGAGCACCGCGGTGTCCAGCGCGGCTTCACGCAGGGCCGGGGCCAGAGAGGTCTCCGCGACCTTCATGCTGACCTCGTAGTGTTCGGCCTCGAAACCGAAGTTTCCGGCCACCCCGCAGCACCCGTTTGCCTCGCTCACCTCGGCCACTCCCGCGGCGGCGAGCGCCTTGCGTTGGGTCGCGGGTCCGAACACGGAGTACTCGTGGCAGTGGGTCTGTACGACGGCGCGCTGCGGCACCGGCCGCGCGGGTTCCGCCAGCCGATCCTCGCCGGCCAGCGATGTCACGTGCGCGGCGAAGCTCGTGACCCGGCGGGACACCCGCTGCGCCTGCTCGGTGTGCACGAGTTCCGGCAGATCCTTCCGCAGGGCTGCGGCGCAGCTGGGTTCGATGACCACAATCGGGCGGTCGGTTCCGTCATCCAGTGCGGCTGCGGCTCGGGTCAGCAGTTTCTTGGCGGTGCCCAACTGTCCCGTGGAGATCCAGGTGAGTCCGCAGCAGACATCTGCCGAGCACTCGACCGTCTCCCCCGCCCCGGCCAGAACACGGGCAGCGGCGCCGGCCACCTCGGGTCGGAAACCGCGAGTGAAGGTGTCCACGAAGAGCACGGCACCGGGTGAAGGATCGCCGCCGTAAGAGGAACTGCTCGACGTGGCGCCACTAGAAGGGGCAGGGCCGGAAGTGGCACCATCGGAGGTGGTGACGGATAGACCGCCGGAACCGTCCCGCGGAAGGATTCGAGCGGCGTCGTTGACCTCGGTACGCCACTGCCCCGCGCGAGCGAATTGTGGCATCGCACGGCGCGTGGTGAGGCCCCCGAGCCACGCGGCGACCTTGCCCAGCGGCGTGGCCAGTACCGCGTTCACGAGCGGCGCGATTCTGCCCGCGATCACGAGCCAGCGCGGCAACCAGCCCAGCGAGTAGTGGGAGCGCGGGCGGATCCGACGCGCGTAGTAGTGGTCGAAGAATTCGGACTTGTAGGTGGCCATGTCCACGCCGGCGGGCAGTCCGTGGCGCACGCCTTGCACGAGAGGCACAGGTCGAGGGCCTCGCGGACGTCGTTGGATTTCCACCCTTCGGCCACGGTCGAGGCACCGCGCACCATGTCCTGCAGCACCCGGGCACGGCCGCGTGTGGAGTCCTTCTCGTCGTGGGTGGCCCGGAAGCTGGGGCACATCACGCCGCCGCTGTCCGCGCGGCACCGCCCCACGCCAATGCAACCCTGGACGGCGTGCACCCAGGGATCAGCTGCGCGGCGTGCCCGGACTCGCGGGCGGTTTCCGCCGCCCCCACGGCTTGCAGGTCGAAGCTCGTGCGCCATTCCCGGTCCGGAACGCCTGCAGAGCCAGGTGCGCATCGATAGGCTCCGGGTCCACGATCGACCCCGGATTCAACAGCCCCGTGGGATCCCACACTCGCCGGAACGCGGCGAAGGCCTCGAGCATCTCGGGCGAGTACATGATGGGCAGCAACGCGGAACGAGCTCGACCGTCGCCGTGCTCACCGGACAGCGAGCCGCCGTGCCGAACCACCAGGTGGGCGGCATCGCGAGTGAAGTTCCGGTACACCTCGCGACCGGCCTCGGTCCGCAGGTCGAAGGTGATGCGAATGTGCATGCACCCCGCACCGAAGTGCCCGTACATCACGCCGTCCAGGTCATAGTCGCCCATGAGAACGCGAAGGTCAGCAAGGTAGTCGGCGAGTTTTTCCGGTGCCACGGCGGAGTCCTCCCAGCCGGGCCAGGATTCACCGCCCGTGGCCAACCGGGATGAGAGACCTGCGCCGTCCTCGCGGACCCGCCACAGGTTGGCGCGTTCCTCCGGGTCGGGAACCGCGATGCCCTCCACCAGGCGGCCGTTCTCGCTCAGCCGCTCCAGCAGTTCATCCGCCTGCGCCTTGACCGCTTCCTCCGTGTCACCGTCCAGATCCACGAACAACCAGGCGTTGCCCTCCGGCAGCGCCCTGACGGAGTCCGGCCCGCGCCGCCAGCGCATGGTTTCGACGATGGCCTTGTCGGTCCCCTCGACCGCGGCGGGCGAGAACTCGAGGATCGTGGTCACGTCGCGAGCGGCGTCGACCACCGTGTCGTAGCCAGGCACACCAGCAGCGCGCTGGCGGTTTGGGTACCAACCGCATGCGAGCGCCCACGACCAGCGCGCACGTGCCCTCGGATCCCACCAGGCGCGGGCCACGTTGAATCCCTTTTCCGGGAGCAGGTTCTGCAGGTGATACCCGGAGACCTGGCGCGGGATCTGGCCGAGCTCCACCCGGAATGCGGCCAGGTGCTCTTGAGCGAGCGCGCGCAATTCTCGGCTCAGTTCCTCGGCACGCATGATCGAGGCCCGGTCGGTCGGGTCCGTGGAGCGCAGGTCGGTCGCGGTGGCGGTCAGCCTGGCACCGTCCGAGGTGACCACGTCGATCTCGACCGTGTGATCGCTCGTCCGCCCGTACCGCACGGAATGGTTGCCGCACGCGTCGTTGCCGATCGCCCCGCCCACCGTGGCGCGGTTCTTCGAGGACGGATCTGGGGCAAACGTGAGCTCGCCGCCGGTCGCGGCCTCAACCTCGCTGGTCAGGGTCGCGAGCACCACGCCGGGTTCCACGTTGACGGTCCCGGCGTCCCGGTCCACCTCCAGGATCCGGTCCATGTAACGCGAAAAATCGACGACGACGCCGCGCCCCACCGCATTGCCCGCCATGGACGTGCCGCCGCCTCGGCTGACTATGGGAGTGTGGGTTGCCGCGCAGGCGCGCACCGTAGCGACCACGTCGTCCACGGTGCGCGGAAAGACGACGGCGAGGGGTCGCACACGGTAATTGGAGGCGTCGTACGCGTACTCGGAGGTCCTGCGCTCGGACGGGTCGACCTCAATTCCCGCGTCGTGCAGCCGGGCAATCACCGGAATTGCTGCGGGCGTCACGGGCGCCTCAGTTTCCGGCGTCCGAGCCGGCCGACGCCGTAACGGCGGCCAGAGCGGCGTCGAACCGTTCGAGGCCCTGTTCGATCTCGCGTTCGGTAACCACGAGCGCGGGAATCAACCGAACCACGTTGCCCGCGGGGCCGCACGTGAGCGTCAAAAGATCTTGCTCCACGGTGGCCTGCTGCACGGCGGCCGCGGTCGCAGCGTCCGGCGAGCCGTCCGGAGCGGTGAACTCGATACCCTGCATCAGGCCCAGCCCGCGCACATTGCCGATCACCGGATGGCGGGACTGGATGTCCAGGAGTCCGGCGTGGAGCTGATCGCCGCGAACCCGGGAATTCTCAACAAGACCTTCGTCCTCCACAACCTGAAGGGTCGCCACACCGGCCGCCGCGGAGACCGCGTTGCCGCCGTAAGTGCCACCCTGCGAACCGGGCCAGCCCTTGGACATGAGGTCATTCGAGGCAGCGATCGCGGAAATCGGGAAGCCCGATGCGATGCCCTTGGCCATGATCTGGATGTCCGGCAGCGCCGTGGAGTGCTGATGCCCCCAGTACTTTCCGGTGCGCCCCACACCGGCCTGCACCTCGTCGAAAATCAGGAGGATGCCGTGGCGGTCGGCTCGTTCGCGCAGGCCCTCGAGGAACCGCGGGGGCGTGGGGATGTAGCCACCGTCCCCCAGCGCCGGTTCGATCAGGAACGCCGCGGTGTCGTTGGGGGCCGTGCGCGTGGTCAGCAGGTAGTCGAGCTCCTGCAACGCGAAGTCCACGGCGGTGTCCTCGTCCCAGCCGTAGCGGTAGGCGTAGGGGAACGCGGACATGTGTACGCCGGACATCAGCGGCGAGAATCCGGCGGAGAACTTGGTACCCGCGGTCGTCAAGGACGCCGCCGCCACCGTGCGGCCGTGGAATCCGCCCTGGAACACCACGATGTTCGGACGGCCGGTGGCCATGCGGGCCAAGCGCACCGCGGCCTCGACCGCTTCCGAACCCGAGTTGGCAAAGAACAAAGAGTCCAAGCCCGCGGGCAGCACTTCGCCCAGTTTCTCCGTGAACTCCAACAGCGGCTTGTGCATCACGGTGGTGTACTGCGCGTGGATCACCTTGCCCACTTGCTCCCGGGCCGCCTCCACCACCTTGGGGTGGCAGTGACCGGTGCTGGTCACACCAATGCCCGTGGTGAAGTCCAGGTACTCCCGGCCGTCCGTGCCGTAGATCCAACTTCCCAGGGCGTGATCGACCACAACCG
The DNA here is from genome assembly GCF_000286355.1 of Kocuria atrinae C3-8. Lineage (GTDB taxonomy): Bacteria > Actinomycetota > Actinomycetes > Actinomycetales > Micrococcaceae > Kocuria > Kocuria atrinae_A. The sequence goes on from NZ_AJXN01000066.1 coordinate 5,800, forward strand.
GAGTTGCCTGCTTCAGGAGAGGGCTCAGAGATGTCATGGGTCACATTGTCCTGGCGCAATCGAATGATTGTCAACAATCAGAGGATTGCCCTAGGGTGCAAGTGTGGAGCCGAAACAGAACCCCGAAAACCGACCCAAACTCGTGGTGCTCACCTCAGCCAGCGCACCCGACCTGGCCAACGCGCAGGAGATCGAGGAGCTCGCCGAGGTCATCTACGCGGACGCCGAGCATCTATCCGACGCCCTGCCCGGGGCGAAGGCACTACTGCTCTGGGATTTCTTCTCCACAGCCTTGCGGGACGCCTGGCAGTCGGCCACGGACCTTGAGTGGATCCACGTGGCGGCGGCCGGGGTGGACTCCCTGCTGTTCGACGAACTCCGCGGCTCGGACATCACGGTGACCAACGCCCACGGCGCCTTTGACGCACCCATTGCGGAATTCGTGCTCGCCTCGATTCTGGCCCACGACAAGCAACTGCACCGCAGCAAGGACCTGCAACGCGAGGCGCAGTGGCAGCACCGAGAGCTCCAACAAACCGCGGGGCAACGAGCCCTGGTGGTCGGCACCGGAGGCATTGGCCGCGCCACCGCCAGACTGTTGCGCGCGGCAGGACTGAAGGTCACGGGCGCTGGACGCACGGCCCGCGAACGCGACGAGGATTTCGGCACGGTGATCGCCAGTTCGGAGCTCGCGGAGCACGTGGGCGAGGTCGACCATCTGGTGCTGATCGCACCCCTGACCGACGCGACGCGGGGCCTACTGAACCAAGAAGTCCTCGAGCACATGAAACCGAGCGCGCACGTGATCAACGTGGGCCGCGGGGCGCTCGTGGACGAACCCGCGCTCTTGGACGCGCTCCGCCAGGGGCGCGTGGCGACGGCGTCGTTGGATGTCTTCGAACACGAGCCACTCCCCCGCGAGCACCCGTTCTGGGCGATGCTCAATGTTCACATCTCCGCGCACATGAGCGGCGACGTGATCGGCTGGCGCACCACGCTGGCGGAGCAGTTCCAGGACAACTTGGGCCGTTGGTTACGCGGTGAGACCTTGAAGAACCAGGTCGACAAGCAACTGGGCTACGTGCGCAGTCACTAGTCAGAAGCACAATCCGACCCCGCCACCGCTCGGTGTGCGGGGTCGTTTCTGTGCGCCCGCGCAATAGCACGAAATTTTTCGACAAACCTCTTGACCTGTGACTCAGCTTACAGTATATTTCATATTACGGAAAACAGCTTCCGGATGATGAAAGGAATGAGAAATGTCGAACGCACCTGCACTGCAGCCCACGTGTCCTACTTCAAGTACACCGGCGATACGCTGGACCCGGATTTCTCCGCCGGTAGCAGCAAGATCGAGAACCGTTCCGCTGAAATGTGGACTCTGGCCGTCTCAGCTGCTTGCATCGGAGCAGCACTGTCCCGGATCCTGACCCGCTGATCGCGGATCCCACCGGAACCACCAAACACTAGGAGCAGCCATGTCCCGCGAACTCGCTACGGGCGATACCGCCCCCGCACTCAACCTCACCGCCCATGACGGCAACACCGTGAATCTCGGTGATCAGAACGAGCGCAGCGCTGTGGTGTACTTCTACCCCAAGGCCTTCACGCCGGGGTGCACCACCGAGGCATGCGACTTCCGCGACAACCTGGCCGCCATCAAGGGCCTGGGTTACGACGTGTACGGAGTCTCCGGGGACAGCCCGGAAGAACTCAACCGTTTCGTGGAGGAGTACCACCTCCCCTACACACTTCTTTCCGACCCCGATCACGCAGCCGCCAAGGAATGGGGCGCGTGGGGTGAACGCACCATCAACGGTGAAACCTCCGAGGGTCCCCTGCGCTCCACGTTCGTCGTGAACGCAGACGGCACGCTCGTGAACGCCGAATACCGCGTCGATGCGAAGGGACACGTGGGTCGCCTCGTGTCCGAACTGTCCAACGGTTCCTGAGAACCGTCACTAGACTCCGCCCGGACAGTGGCCTCCTGGACGGACGGAAATAGCGGCAGCCGCCTTCGGGCGGCTGCCGCCCTTTAACGCCTTTCTAGGC
>NZ_AJXN01000067.1 GCF_000286355.1 Kocuria atrinae C3-8
AGGTAGCGGCGGTTTCGGCGGCGGCAGCTTCGGTGGTGGCTTCGGCGGCGGTGGCGGAGGCGGCTTCGACATCGGCGGCAACTTCTAGTCGGCCATGTCAGCTGTCCGAGAATTCCTACCGGTAGCTGTTTCACAGACCACCCACCGTCCTGCACGCTGAACCTGAACGTCCAGATCAGACATAGTTTCAACAACAAGGGAGAACACCATGATGAAGCAGTCCATCTTCGGGCGCATTGCCCAATTGGCCAAGGCCAACATCAATTCCTTGATCGATTCCGCCGAGGATCCGCAGAAGATGCTGGATCAGATGGTCCGCGACTACACCGAGAACATCCGCGAAGCCGAGGCCGCCGTGGCGCAGACCATCGGTAACCTGCGCCTGTTGGAGAAGGATCATGCGGAAGATCTGCAGGAGGCTCAGCAGTGGGGCTCCAAGGCACTGGCAGCTTCCAACAAGGCGGAAGAATTCCGTTCGGCGGGTAAGGCCAGCGAGGCGGAGAAGTTCGACAACCTGGCCAAGGTTGCCCTGCAGCGTCAGATCCAGTCCGAGACGGAAGCCAAGGCCGCCGAGCCGCAGATTGCCTCCCAGACCGAGGTGGTCGACAAGCTCAAGAGCGGTCTGAACACCATGCGCGGCAAGCTCCAGGAGCTCTCCGCCAAGCGCGACGAACTCAACGCCCGTCAGAAGACCGTGCAGGCCCAGGCGCAGGTTCAGGATTCGTTGAAGTCCTTCGACATCATGGATCCCACCAGCGAGGTCTCCCGCTTCGAGGACAAGATTCGCCGCGAAGAAGCTCGCGTGGCCGGCCAGCAGGAGTTGGCCGATTCCTCCTTGGACCGCCAGTTCGAGGCGCTCGAGGACATGGGCCAGCAGACCGAGATCGAGGCTCGCCTTGCCGCGCTGAAGGCCGGTCAGGGCAACAGGGACGGCGAGAAGATCGTCTCGTCCGAGGAGATCTAAGTGGCAGGACAGGCACTTCCCGGCGCAGTGGAACAGCTTGACGCCATTCGTTCCGGTTATACGTTTGACGCCGCCGCGCTCGAGTTGGGCGCGGCCCTGGACGGGGAGTCGGCGCACGCCGATGCCCCCGTGCGGGTGCCGCTGTCCACGCTCAACAGGCACGGCTTGGTCGCCGGTGCCACGGGTACCGGCAAGACCAAAACGCTGCAGGCCATGGCCGAACAGCTCTCGGCTCAGGGAGTTCCCGTGTTCCTCGCGGACATCAAGGGCGACCTGAGCGGTCTGGCCGAGCCCGGTGAGGACAACCCCAAGGTCGCCGAGCGTGCGGCTTCCGTGGGTCAGGAGTGGACTCCCACGGCCAACCCCGTGGAGTTCCTGTCCCTGGGTGGGCAGGGCAAGGGTGTTCCGATTCGTGCCACGGTTACGTCCTTCGGTCCCACGCTGCTGTCCAAGGTGCTGGGTCTCAACGCGACCCAGGAATCCTCACTGGGACTGGTCTTCCACTACGCGGATGCGCACGGTTTAGCACTGCTGGACCTCAAGGATCTGCGCGAAGTCATCATGTTCCTGACCTCGGACGAGGGCAAGGACGAGCTGAAGGCCATTGGTGGGCTGTCCAAGCAAACCGCGGGCGTGATTCTGCGCGAGCTGACCACGTTCGCCAATCAGGGTGCGGACGTCTTCTTCGGTGAGCCGGAGTTCGACACCGCTGAGCTGTTGCGCACCGCCCAGGACGGCCGGGGCATCATCTCGTGCCTGGAACTGGCGGACGTCCAGGACCGGCCGCAGCTGTTCTCCACGTTCCTCATGTGGTTGCTTGCGGATCTGTTCCAGGATCTGCCGGAGGTCGGTGACGCGGACAAGCCCAAGCTGGTGTTCTTCTTCGACGAGGCGCACCTGCTGTTCAACGACGCGTCCACGGAGTTCTTGGACTCGATCGAACAGACCGTGCGGTTGATTCGCTCCAAGGGTGTGGGCATCTTCTTCGTGACCCAGTCCCCCAAGGACGTCCCGGCCGCGTTTTGGCTCAATTGGGTAATCGCGTGCAGCACGCCCTGCGCGCGTTCACCCCGGACGATGCCAAGGCCCTCAAGGCTGCCGCACGCACCTACCCCAAGGCTCGTACGACCTGGAAGAGTTACTGACCCAGCTCGGTACCGGCGAGGCCGTGGTCACGGTGCTGTCCGAGAACGGCTCGCCCACTCCGGTCGCGTGGACCCGCATGCGTGCACCGCAGTCGCTGATGTCCCCGGCATCCGCGACCACGGTGGACGGGGTCATCTCGGCGTCACCGCTCAACGCCAAGTACGCGGAGGCAGTGGACCGCGAGTCCGCCTACGAACTGTTGCGGGCCCGCATGGAGCCCGCGGCGGATCAGGCATCGGCGGGCCAGCCCGGTTCCGGCGATCAGCCGCAGGGGCTGCCCGATGCGCTCCCCCGCGAGGAAGCGCCACGCGAGGCTCCGCGCCAGTCCCGCGACTCGGATAAGAACGACGGCGGCTTCCTGGGTTCCGTCATGGACAACCCCGCGGTGCGCTCCATGATGCGCTCGGCCGGCACGGCACTGGGGCGGGAAATCACCCGTTCCATCTTCGGCACTTCCCGCCGACGACGCCGCTAGCGCACCTTTACGAGCAACGGCCCCGCACTCCGGTGCGGGGCCGTTCTCATGCTCGCATGTTCCATCCTCGGGCGGAGGGCCCACGTGAGGAGCTCACGAGACCGGCCTGATCACGCCGAGGTACTCTCACGCCTACTCGACTGCCGATGCTGACAGGTGACGCTGGGATCCACCCATGCCGTGGGTTGCGAGAACCCTCCGACACGTCTGATGCGCCGTTAGAACCCTTTTGCGGCGGCGCAAGGGCTCTAACAACACCTGAGGTGGGATCCAGGGTTCCAAGGGCCCTCAGCGCGCAGGGGAAGGTGGGTTCGAAGGAGAAACCTAGGCGGGTTGTAGGCACGCATCCCGGGCATGGAAAAACCCCGGCCAGCTGAGCTGACCGGGGATTCTCAATCGAGTTGCGGGGGCAAGATTTGAACTTGCGACCTCTGGGTTATGAGCCCAGCGAGCTACCGAACTGCTCCACCCCGCGGCGATGAATAAAACTATACGTGCCTGTTCCACCCCGTGCAAATCGACGGTGTCCACCGGGTGAACGCGGGGTTCTGCCCTCCCCTGGCACGCGACACGACAATGCGAATCAAGCATTCGAGCAGGTGGGAAACGGTTCAGGGAGTGACCGAGGACGGCCAACCGTGTGGTTGACCGCCCTCGATCATCGTGGCGCGAGATGCTCGCGTGAGCGAGATTACTCGGTGGCGCCGTCCTGCTCCATAGCCTCGTTGAGCGCCTGCTGGAGGCGTTCCTGAGCCTCACCGTATTCGGCCCAGTTGCCGTCACGGCGAGCCTCGTCGGCTTCCTGCATGGCCTGGTTCGCGTTGTCCAGGGCCTGCTGCAGCGAGGTGGAGCGAGGTGCCGGTGCGGGTCCGGAATCCGTGGGCGAGGGCGACGGGCTCGCGGACGCACCATCCTGCTCGTTGCCGGTTGCACCACCCTCGGCGCCTTCTTCGCCCTGCGCCTCTCGGGCTTCTGCCTCGCTCACGCCCGCACCATTGGCGGTCGTGGCACCGGAGTCGCCGCCGAAGACCTCGTCGAGAGCTTCTTCCAGGGTGGGTGCGAAGCCCACGTTCTCACCGAAACCAACCAACACACGACGCAGCGTGGGGTAGGCGGCGTCGCCGGAGGACTGCACGTAGACCGGCTGCACGTAGAGCATGCCGCCGCCGGCGGGCAGGGTCAGCAGGTTGCCGTTGATGACCTCGGAAGCACCCTGACGCAGCAGGTTCAGCTCCGTGGAGACGTCCGTGTCCGAGTTGAACACGTTCTGTGCCTGGCCCGGGCCGGGCACCACGGACGAACGCGGCAGCTCGAGCAGACGCAGCTTGCCGTAATCCTCGGACTTCACACCGGCCTCACCGGTACCCGCATCCGCGTTGGCGGACAGGTAGCCGTACATCACGTTTCGGGTGTTACCCGATTCGTTCTGCTGCGGAATGAACGAGGTGGTCAAGGAGAAGTTGGCCTTGTCCTCACCCGGCATACGCATGGACAGGTAGTACGGCGGCTGCGCGACGTCGCGGTTCTGCTGGGTGGGGTCGTTGGGAACGGACCACACGTCGTCCGACGCGTAGAAGCTGTTCGCCTCGGTCACGTGGTAACGGTTGAGCAGCTCACGCTGGACCTTGAACATGTCCTCGGGGTAGCGCACGTGGGCCATGAGGTCCGCGGACATCTCCGAGTACGGCTTGATCGTCTCCGGGAACACCTTCTGCCAGGACTTCAGGACCGGGTCCTGATCGTCCCACGCGTACAGCTCCACGGAACCGTCGTAGGCGTTCACCGTGGCCTTGACCGAGTTACGGATGTAGTTCACGCGCTCCGGGGGCAACGAGGCCGCTGCGCCCTGGGCCGTCTGGGTGTCCTGGGTGGCATCCTGCAGGACGGACGGCGTGGAGTACGGGTACGAAGTGGCCGTGGTGTAGGCATCCACGATCACACGACCTTGTCGTCCACGATCGCCGGGTACGGGTTACCGTCCACGGTGAGGTACGGGGCTACCTTTTCCACGCGCTCACGCGGGTTGCGGTCGTAGAGGATCTGGGACTCGGGTCGCACAGCGTCCGAGAGCAGCATGTCCGTGGACTGGAACTTGATGGAGTAGGACAACCGGTTGAACCAGTTGCCCACCCCGGGGCCGCCGTTACCGGCGAAAGTGGTCTTGGCGTCGCCGGCGGCGTCGTCGTTGGTCTGGGGGCGATCGAGCTCGAGCGGCTCGTCATCCTCGGAACCACCCACGATCGAGTACTGCGGGGAGTTCTCGCCGAAGTAGATGCGCGGCTCGTAGCTGTCCGAGATCTCGCCCGTGGACGGGATGCCTGCCTGCATGAACTCGGGCTTGCCGTCCGCCTGAACCTGAGAACCGTAGGCAGCCACCACACCGTAACCGTGGGTGTAGACCACGGCCTGGTTGTACCAGCCGTCGATCTGATCCGGATTGAGCTCGCGGGTGGAGATCACGGTGTCCTGAACTTCGCCGTCGATCTCGTAGCGGTCCACGTTGAGCATGTCCGGGAACTGGTAGTACGGGCGGAACTGCTGCAGCTGAGCGAACGCGGAGGAGACCACGTTGGGGTCCAGCAGACGGATGTTCGAGGTGGTCTCGGTGTCCTCACGCAACGCGCCCTGCTCGGTCTGGGTGGTTGCGTCGTAGGGCATGACCTCGGTGTCATCCAGGCCGTACGCCTGACGGGTCATGTTGATGTTGCGCTGGATGTATTCGTTCTCCAGTGCCTGCTCGGTGGGGGTCACCTGGAAGCGCTGGATGGCCCAGGGGTACAGGCCACCGGCAACCACGGCCACGACCACCAGCATGGCGGCACCGATCAGCGGGAGCTTCCAACGACCGATGAAACCCGCGACCACAAAGAGAATGGCCACCAGCAACGCTGCGATGGCAAGATGCCCTTGGTGGGGATGACTGCCTCCACGTCCGTGTAGAGCGCGCCGGTCCACTTGCCCGAGTTGGAAGTCAGGGTGGAGTAACGGTCCAGCCAGAAGTTCACGGCCTGCAGGGCCAGGAAGGCCGCCGCAATGGAACCGAGCTGCACGCGAGCGGCGCGGGTGGAATCAATTCCGCGCTCGTGCAGACGGATACCGCCGTACACGTAGTGCATGAGCAGACCGGCCACACCGGCCAGCAGCAGAGCGGTCACCAGGAAGCCCAGAGCCAAGCGCAGGAAGGCAGGGTGAACACGTAGAAGCTCAAGTCAAGGTTGAACTGAGGGTCGGTTTGGCCGAACGGTTCCTGATTGAAGAACAGCGCCACGGTCTGCCACTGGGTGGCGATCGTAGAGGCGGCGAAGAGGCCGAAGATCAACGGCACGGCGATCATCACGATCTTGCGCACGGGATCCAGCGCCTGCTGGTACTTGCGCATGGTGTCCGTGGTCTGGGCGGCACCTGTCTTGGGCCGGGACCGGTAAGCGAGCCACAAGCTCAAGAACATCAAGCCGGCCACGATCAGCGCGGACGCAATGAACAGGCTGATCACCGTGAGGTTCTGTGTGACGAACACGCGCAGGTATCCGAGCTGGTCGTACCAGAGGATGTTGGTGTAGACCTGCGTGAAGCCCACGAAGGCGGCGATCAGGACGACCACCGCAATCACTGTGGGGATCAGTGCTCCGCGTTTTTGGCGGCCTCCCGAGGAGGTTCTGGATGGACGTGGGGCAGCAGATCCGGCGGTCACTGATTACCTCTGAGCTTCCTGCGCTGATGATAGTGATCTGTCAATTGTTAAAGGTCAAGACTATTCTGCGGGCTGGCCCCGGGGCTTGCAATTACACTCCCCGGGGGTGTCATCGAGTGCCGCAGCTGGGGAGGTTCGAGACGTTGCCCGCGGCGGCCTGTTCGACTGCGTTGACAGCCTCGCCGAGGGTTTCTACCTCGATCACCTCCAGGCCGTCCGGAACATACCCCTTCACCTCGTTGCAGTTGCCGCTGGGGGCCAAGAAATATCGGGCACCAGCCTCCGCCGAGCCTTCCAATTTCTGGCGGATTCCCCCGATGGGGCCGGCCTCCCCCTGCGGGGTGATGGTTCCCGTGCCTGCCACGTGCTCGGAGCCGACCATGGACCCCGGAGTCAGTTCTTCGATGACACCGAGCGCGAACATCATGCCCGCGCTAGGCCCGCCCACCTGGTCGAGTTCGAAATCTACGGTCATCGGGAAGTCGTACTTGGGCGTGAGGTACACGCCCAACTGCCACCGCCCGGTGTCCTCGCTGCGGGTGAGGTCCAGGTGACGGGTCAAGGTCTCGTCACCGCGCTTCACCGTGATGTCCACGCCCTTGTCCCCCGCTTCGTCCAGGCCGTCACGCAGCTGGTCCAGTTCGGTAATGGGCTCGGAGTTCATAGCCAGCAGGGTGTCCCCCGGTTCCAGAACGCCGTGGGCCGGGGTGTCCGGAATACTCGCGTGCACCTGGAGCGTGGTCTTGTACGGCTTGTCCAGGTAGTCGAGGGCTGCCGCGACCGAGTCCTCCTGAGAGGTCTGCATCGCTGCCGCGTTGGAGTCGTCCACTTCCTGACCGGTCATGGTGGGGTCGTACACCGCATCCTGGGGCAGCACCGTGTCCGTGGGGTCGAACCAGGCCATGAGCACATTGATGGCGTTGACGTGGCCAGCCGGCCCGCCCTTGACGTACACGGTGGTCAGGTCGAGTTTGCCGTCGCTGGGATAGGTCTCCGCGCCGTCGATGCGCACCAGTTGTCGGTCCTCGTACTGGCCCACCGTGTTGAACGTGGGCCCGGAGGATTCGACCACGAACGGCGCGGGCAGCACCACACCGGCGATTAACAGGGCTGCGGTGCCCATGAGACCGACCGACTCCAAGGACTGCTTCTTGCGCCACCGCGACCACCGCGTGGTGCCGTTACGACCGGGCACGCGCGCTCCTCTCACCCATTGTCAGGACCGTCATAGCGTACTTGTCTCCCCTGGGAACCGCCCCTTTCGCGAACCGACCACTACGCACGGGCGACGACGCCGCTCGGCCGGCGAGCGGCGTCGTCGCTCGTTAGTATTTTCGAACGTCCCGCGCCGGGCCGGGTCCCTGAGCTGGCAGCGAACTGGGGGCCCGCCCCGGTGGTACTCCCAGGGGCCTGCCGATAGGCTTAACGGAATCCATTTTTCCCCACCAGATTGGCGGTACCCATGAGTTCGAACCCTCCTCGTGACGAGAACGGCGACAACCCCAAGGATCCGTTCCAGGAGATGTTCGAACGTCTGCTCGGGTCCCAGGGAATGTCGGGTGAGAACATGCCCGGCGGCATGCCCATGAACCCGCAGGCGATGTCCATGATGTTCCAGCAGATCCAGTCGATGATGAGCTCCGGTGGAACCGATGAGCCCGTCAACTGGGAGCTGGCTCGCAACCACGCACGGCAGGTGGCCTCGCACAAGGGCGACCCGTCGGTCACGGCTAAGCAGAAGGCGCCGTGGACGACGCCATGAAGCTCGCCGAGCTGTGGCTCACGCCCAATACGGCCTTTGCCGAGCCCACTACGCTGCCGACCGCGTGGTCCCGTGCTGAATGGATCGAAGCGACCGCGGAGACGTGGAAGGAAATGACCACTCCGGTGGCGGCTTCCGTGTCCAACGCCATGACCGAAGCGATGACCAAGCAGTTGCCTCCGGAGCTGTCCCAGGCCATGGGCGGTGCGGATCTGTCCGGCATGCTCTCCGGCGCGGGTTCCATGCTGTTCGGCATGCAGCTTGGTCAGGCTGTGGGTGCCTGTCTTGCGAGGTCGTGTCCTCCACGGATGTCGGTCTGCCGCTGTCCAAGGACCGCTCCGCGTTGGTGCCGTCCAACGTCGCCGAATTCAGCGAGGGCCTGGATCTGCCCGCTTCTGACGTAATGCTCTACCTGGCATCCGCGAAGCCGCCCACGTGCGCCTGTTCCACGGTGCACCCTGGCTGCGCGATCACGTGCTGGGCCTGATCACCAAGTTCGCCGCGGGTATTCACATCGACATGGACCGCATCGAGACCATCGCGCAGGATCTGGATCCCATGGATCCCTCCGGCATTCAGGACGCCCTGGCCTCCGGTGTGTTCAGCCCGCAGATGACGCCCGACCAGGAAGCGACCCTGGCTCGTCTCGAGACCGTTCTGGCTCTCATCGAGGGTTGGGTCACCCGCGTCACGGTTGCCTCCACGGCAAATATCCCTTCTGCCGCGGCGCTCACCGAGATGATGGCACGACGCCGTGCGGAGGGCGGTCCCGCCGAGCGCACCTTCGGATCGCTGGTGGGTCTCGAGCTCCGTCCGCGCCGCATGCGCGAGGCGACAGCCTTCTGGGAGCACATGGAGAACAAGCGTGGCATCGAAGAGCGCGACGGCCTCTGGGAATCCGCGGAATTGCTGCCCACCAACGAAGACCTCGATGACCCTGAGGGCTTCGAGCAGCGCCGCGGCCTGCTGACCGCGAGCGACGATGAGATGGACGCCGCTCTGGCCAAGTTGCTGGCCGGCGGGTACGAAGGTCCTGACGGTGGCGACGCCACGGGCTCCGAGGACGCAGGAACCGATTCTTCCGACTCCGGCAGCTCACACGGCTCCGGTGACGCCACCGAGTCCGGTGAATCAACCGGTACCGGCGATTCCACTGACTCCGGCAATGATTCGCCGGAGGAACCCGGGGACTCCCCCAAGGCTTAATCCGTGGCTGCCGATCCCCCTCGGGGGTTGGCATCCGCCCACGCGACGCCGTCCAGGAACTGGGCGGCGTCGTTTGCTTTGGGGTGCCTGCGGGCCAGCGACCAGAAGCGATCATTGTGGTGAGCTTCCAACAGGTGCACCAGTTCGTGGAGTACCACGGTCTCCAACACCCAATCCGGCACGGTGGCCAATCGCGTGGAGATCCTGATGACTCCGGTGCTGGGCGTTGCCGAACCCCAACGAGTGTTCTGTCGCGACGACCATTTCACCTCGGTGGGTTGTGCCTGGCCGTCCAGGTAGGTGGCCGAGAGGTCCTGAGCCATGTGCCAGAGCGCCTCATCCGTCCCACGCCGCCGGGCATTTTTCTGCGCTCGCTCCCGTTTGGCGACGATCTTGGGCACCAAGGTGGTTTTCCATTGCTCGACCTCGCGGCGAGTGGCGGACTGAGGAACGGCCAAGATCACCGATTCACCACTGAAGTGGGCGCTGACCGTCTTCTTGCGGCGAGCGCTGCGCTGCACGATCACTTCGGGCATCTCGGACGGTAGCTGAGGATCGGTGAGGCGCGACTGTGTGTTGCGGGGCGAGCGGAACGGGGACATGGTCTGTAGTTCACCACTCCCGGACGGTTGGTGACCAATTGCGGCCGCACGTTCCGGTGCACCGTTCTCCACTTGACCCGGCCTGGCGGCAGGACGCCCGGGCGTAGTGTGCCCCGGATAAGGCCACCTACCCCGCGCAGCATCCACTCGAACTGTGGATGACGCTTTTTCTGCTGCGCGGTTGCCCGCAGATTGGCAGCCTTTGAGCATCACCCGGTTCTCGACCTCGGAGCAGTTCATGACACCTACGCCCGCCACTTCATCACCTGATTCGGGGGCAGCCACCGAATCGAACGATCAATGGTCTGTCAGCACTCACATGCAGCCGGATGAGGTGCACGTGCTGTTCGCGGGTCTGGATCCAGTGGCCGCGACCGCCGCCCTGCTCCTGGCGGATGCGGGAGTGTGCTTGATCAACGTCACGGATCCGGGTCCGGTGACCGCGCGGGACACTGCTACGGGACCGTATCCACCCGCCTGGAAGGGTCCCCGCGGGAGTACGCGCTGCGCAAGCTCCTGCGTAACCGGTGGCCACGTTGCGTTCCGTTGAGCGCACCCGAGCTGTTCTGCTCCTCGGTCATTCCCTCGGCCGTGATGCTGCGCAGCGCGTCCGTGACGGGCCCGCTTCCCCAGGACCTCACCGTCATGGACTTGGCCGCATCCCCGGACGCTCATCTCCCCACGACCACGGTGGTCACGGACGGATCCGTGTCACTGACCTGGCCGCTGGCGCCCTGGTACCGCGCCCGTGCCGGGAGTGCATGGTGAATGCCGTGCGAGATGCTCGAAAGATGTTGCGGGATCAACCGCCACTGGATCCTGATGCCGTAGCCACCCCACACTCTCCCGCGCTGACCACGTTGACTCGCGTGATCACCGCGTCCGGGATCGCCGTCGACTTGCTGGGACAGTCACTCAATCCGCAGAACACGGATGTGCAGAACACTTGGGATGCCGAATCTCCGGGAACGATCACGCTTCGCTACGGTCTGCATCAGTCGACGTTGACACCGCGAGCGGATTGCCTGTGCGCGTTGGATGGCTGAAGCTGCGCCTCAGCGGCGCGTGCGGGCGTGCCGCTGAGCAGCATTCGTGGACGAGGCCGGCAGGATCGCGTCCAGGAACCGCGAACGCGATCGGGTGGGTCGCCGCCCGGAGTGCGGGACAGCGACCACGACAACACCAGGTGTTCGCGGGCACGGGTAATGCCCACGTAGAGGAGCCGGCGTTCTTCGTCCACGCCGTCCGCGGTGTCTGCGAAGGAGATGGGCATGAGCCCCTCGGACAGTCCCGCCAGGAACACCGCGTCCCATTCCAGGCCCTTGGCGGAGTGCATCGAGGCCAGCGTCACGCCGTCCATCACGGGCGCTTCTTGGGCGCTGGCGCGCCGTTCCAGCTCGTCGGAGAACTGCTGGAGCGTGAACTTCTCATCGTTTTCCGAGGCGTGATGCGCCATGGAATCCGCCAGGGACACCAGTGCGGACAGTGACTCCCACCGGGCGCGGGTCGCGCTGTCCGAACGGGGTGCGCGCGCCGAATACCCCAGTGAACTGAGCATGTCCCTGACCTGTTGCGGCACCTGAACGGGCTCGTCCCCCAGGGTCTTGGCCGCGGAACGGATCTGCACGAGTGACTGCCGGATCTCGGGGCGGTTGAAGAATCGCTCGGTGCCGCGCAACTGGAAGCCGATGTTCGCGTCCGCGAGCGCGGCCTCGAAGGCCTGGGATTGTCCGTTGGTACGGAACAGGACGGCGATCTCCCGGGCGGGAACGCCGTCGTCAATGAGGTCCTGGATGCGGGTGGCGACCCCGGCGGCCTCGGCCTCGTCGTCCGGATACTCGTTCCAGGACGGTTCGGGACCGACCGGACGCTGGGAGATCAATTGCAGCGGGGTGGCCCACGTTCCGGGTGTGGAGCCGGCCGCGGGACGACGGGCCGCGAGGAGCTGGTTGGCGGTGTTGACCACCTGCGGCGTGGAGCGGTAGTCGCGGATCAACTCGACCACCCGCGCGTTCGGGTGACGGGAGGGGAACTCCAACAGGTGCCGAGAGGTAGCGCCGGTGAACGAGTAGATCGTCTGAGAGGCGTCACCCACCACGCACACGTCGTCCCGTTGGCCGAGCCACGCGTTGAGCAACCGCTGCTGCAACGGCGAGACGTCCTGGTACTCGTCCACCACGAACTGGCGGTACTGCGAGTGGACGGCCGCGGCGATCCGCTCGTCCTCCTCCAGGATGCCCACGGTGATCAGCAGGACGTCCTCGAAATCGATCAGGTGCCGATCCGCCTTGAGGTCCTCGTAGGACTGGTAGAGGCGCTGCATGGTGCGCACGTCGTAGCCCATGGGCATGCTGCGCTTCTCGGCCGCGGCGGCGTAGGTGTCGGGAGTGAGCATGGAGACCTTGGCCCACTCGATCTCCCCGGCCACGTCGCGCACCGTGGCCCGGTCGGTCGTGAGGCGCATGGATTGGGCGGCTTCGGTCAATAACCGTGCCTTGTGGTTGACCAGTCCCGGCGGCGGTCCGCCCACGGCCTGCGGCCAGAAGTACTGCAGTTGCCGCAGCGCTGCGGAGTGGAAGGTTCGCGCCTGCACTCCGGGAGCGCCCAATTGGCGCAGCCGCTGCCGCATCTCGTTGGCCGCCCGCGCGGTGAACGTGAGCGCCAGGGTTTTCTGGGGCGTGTACACACCTGAGGCGATGCCCCACGCGATGCGGTGGGTGATGGCGCGCGTCTTGCCCGTGCCCGCGCCGGCTCGCACGCACACGGGGCCCTGCAGGGTGGTGGCCACCACGCGCTGTTCGGGATCCAGCCCGCCCAGGATTCGTTCTTCGGCCGATGCGTCACTCGCCAATGGCTCAGTTGCCTTCCGGTAGCGGTTCGCCCAGCCAACTCACGATCAGGCGTGAGCAATGGAGATTCTGCCCGGCAGCACGATGGACTGCTCGATCGCTGCGGCCTTGAGTTCCGCTCGGGTGAACCAGCGCAGGTCCAAAATCTCCTGGCCGTCCGGGGTGAAGTCGATGGTTTGGGCGACAGCGCGGAACCCCAACATGAGGGAGCGCGGGAACGGCCATGGCTGCGAGCCCTGGTAGTGCACCGAGCCGACCACGATGCCTGCTTCTTCGAAGATCTCGCGCACGACCGCTTGTTCGGCGGATTCACCGGGTTCCACGAAACCTGCCAGCGTGGAGAACCGGTTGCTGGCCCACAGCGACGATCGGCCCAGCAGAATGCGTTCCTGCTCCGGATCCTCATGGCCGTCCGTGATCGCGACGATCACCGCGGGGTCGGTGCGGGGAAAATGCAGGGACTGGTCTTCGGGGCACTCCCGCGCCCAGCCGGACCGGATCACTTCGGTCACCGTGCCGCAGCGCGGGCACCGGGGGTGGTCTCGATGCCACAGCGCTACCGATTGGGCGGTGACCAGCAGCGACGTTTCTTCCGGCTCGAGTTCGGTGCCGAGCACGCGCAAACCGGCCCGTACGACGTCGTCCTGGTCGGGCAGGTCTGTACCCGCCGGGAAGCTGCGCAGCACCACGGGTGCCCCGTCCCCGCGCAGTCTGCCCAGGTACACGTCCGGGTGGGCCGGGTCCTCGCTCGCGGCCGGAGCGCGGTCGTATGGTTCCAAAACTAGGCGCCCGCCACGCACGGGTGCGTCGCCGCCCACCATGACGAGCACGCGCGCTGCCGGGTCCGAGGCGGCCACGGCTCGCAGGTCGCGTTGCTCGCGATCCACGGCGTCGCGATCGAACGACGACGCCGCGAACGGCAGGTCCGCGGGGTTCAGTCCGGGCACGGAGCGGTCATGCGTCCAGGTGATGGGGTCGGAAGAAGTCACCCGTCCACTGTAGTCCGCGCGCCCCGGTGGGGCGCAGGCGGTTGTGGGTAACTGTTGAGCCCGTGCTCAGCACACTCCCGGTAGGGTGGATGAGGTGAGAACGACCCCCGAATTGCTCGCAGCCATCGCCGCCGCCGCCGTGCCCAGTATCGCGCCGGTGGCGACCGGTCCTTCTCCCGACGACAATTCTGATTTCCGCTCGTGCGTGGTCAAGGACGCTCAGAATAAGCGGTGGCGCGTTCGCAGCCCGCTCAATGCCGAGGCAAGTATGCGGCTCGAAACCGAGCACCTGGTTCTGGGGGCTTTCACGCCGTCCGTGCGTGCGCACCTTCCGTTCCATTTGCCCAGCGTGGTGGGATCGGTCGAGCAATCGGGGCTGCGCACCTTTGTGTACTCACATTTGCCCGGCACCACTCTCACCCTCGCGGAAATGTCCCGGCAGAACGAGAACCCCGTGGCTCCGTCGCGCTCCCGCGCCCAGTGCGGAACCACGCGCTCCCCTGGCCGTGCAGGTCGGTCGGGCACTCGCGGCGATTCATTCGCTGCCCCGGGCCCTGGTCATGGACGCCGATCTGCCCGCGTACAGCGCCGATCAGTGCCGCAGCCGCATGCTGCACGACCTGGACCGGGCCGCCGCTACCGGACGCATTCCCGGTCAGCTGTTGCGCCGCTGGGAACAAGCTCTCGAGGACACCACCCTGTGGCGGTTCTCGACCCGCGTGGTGCACGGTGATCTCCACGAGGACAACGTGATCGTGCACGAGGGTGCCTGGGCGCCATGACGGGCTGGAGCGATCTGCACGTGGGTGACCCCGCCGTGGATTTCGCATGGCTCGTGGGCATGGCGAATTCGGATTTCGCGGACACGGTGCTCGAGGCCTACTCCGTGGCCGCCGTGCAACCGCCCGACCGGCACCTGTTGCGACGCGCCCATCTGGCCGCAGAGTTCGCTCTGGCCGAGTGGCTCGTGCGCGGAGTGGACCGCGGTGTGGAGTCCATGGTCAAGGACGCCGAACGCATGCTCAACACCCTGACACTGGATGTGGAGCGCACCGGTTCGCCGGCACCCGGGGTGATTCCGGAGCCGCCAGAGGTTGAGCCGGATGACCCACACCCGCCGGAATCGGAATCGGCTGTCGAAGCCTCAGGTTCCACGGCTGTCCCTCGAGAGTCGTAGAAACATCGGTAAAGGACACACTCACCTGACTGTGTTTAGCTTTTTCACGAAGCGTGAAGCGGTTGACGGATCGTAAAGTTAAGACCACTCTGGGATGCATGGAGCCTGATCTGTCACAGACCAACGGACGCTATTCACGCGCAGCCAGCGAAGCCCGCAGCAAGAATCCGCTAGGCGTCACTCGCAAGGAAGGGTGGCTCGTCCTTACCGTAGCTGCAGGAGCCGGAGTTCTACTTGCAGTGTCCTTCCAGGCCCATTCTTGGGAATGGGGAGGCATCATTCGGCTTGTCTCGCAGATCGGTTTTTTGGTTCTGCTCGTCACCGTGATCAGCGGAATAGCTCCGGCCCGGGGAGTTCACCCCGTTGGCCATCGACTCCGCTTACTTGTGGCAGGTGCCTTTGCCACTTTGGTCGCCGTGATTGGTGGCTGGTTCTGGACAGTGCCACAAGTTCACGGCGCTTCCTGGACCGTCACCACCACAGTTGCAATCATCGCTGTCATGCCACTTGCCCTGATAGGTGTGCAGCTCATCGCCAAGGGACGCAAATGAACTTCGCCGAGGCACGTGAGTCCCTGAACGATGTCATTCATTCCCCAGTTCGCCTGTCTCTCGTGGCGGCATTGAATTCCGTGGATTCCGCCGACTACCAGACCTTGCGTGAAGTACTCGGAGTGAGCTATTCGCTCATGTCCAAACATGCCGGGATTCTCGAGGACTCCGGCTACCTCGTCATCACCAAGGAATTCGCTAGGCGGACGCCAGTGACTCGAATGAGCCTGACTCGTGACGGCCGGGCCGCCTTCAGCGAATACCTCGAAGCACTGGACCGACTTATGCGAGGACTCACCTGATACGTGCTGGTCACTGGCCGTGCACCTGATACATCGACTCGACGATCGCTTCCAGTTCCTTCTCCGTGGCGAGGTCGTGCGGGCGGACTTCCCTGTCCTCTGTCACGTAGTAGAACGCGGCCGAAACATCTGCGAGGTCCAGGCCGTGCAGACGAGCGAATGCGAGTCGGTAGAGCGCCAGCTGTCCTGACTTCCGCCGCAGATCCTGACCGTGGGGAACTCGTCCCGTCTTCCAGTCGATGAGGTCCCAGCCGCCCGAGTCCGTGCGGAACACGGCGTCGATCCGGCCGCGCACCGTCACCGATCCCACCGGTGTTTCCACGGGTAACTCGATTGCGTAGGGCTGTCGGTTGGCCCATTGGCTCTGACGGAAGGTCTCGGCGAGCGCGGGCAGGTCGAGCTCCTCGTCCACGTAATCGTCGGCACCTGGCAACTCGTCCATGTCGAAGATCGCGGAGTCGCCGAAGAAATTCTCGACCCACGTGTGGAACGTGGTGCCGGCGCGGGCCGCGGAACCGGGCCGTGCGGGCATCGGACGGCGCAGCCCCATGATGAAGGCCTCCGGGTTAGTGTCCATGGCCACCAGCGCAGACGCAGACACGTGCGAGGGCATATGCACGGTGTTGCGCTGCTCCACCGCATCGCGCTTGGCGATCAGCAGCTCCGCTTCCCGGCGCCAGCGTTTGACCGTTGCGCCGTGTTCACCGGTTTCGAGTTGCTCCGCCGTGAGCTCCCGGGTGGTGTCGAAGCCACCAGCTTGGACCGCGTGGGCCGCCCGATCCATGCGTTCCCGGCGGCCCCTGTGCACCGGTGTGGAGACTGTGACCTTCTCCTGGCCATCCACCGACCGCTCCTTGCGAACGATTTCCGGTCCTTCGAGGGGGTCGTACGGCCATAGAGCGCTCAAGACGGTGTCCGCCTGGGGGTTGTCAGTGCCCGGCTCGACCTCGGCCCACTCCCCCAGCTCGACTCCCGGATGGGACTCCTCCGTCATCGCGCGCACTTCCTCCAGGAAGACTGACGGGTCGTGGGCGGTCTTCGCGGTCCCTCGAAACGCGGAGCACGAGAGTTCGAGCAGCGTCTTGGCTCGTGTGCACGCCACGTACGCCAGGCGACGTTCTTCGGCCTCATCATGAAGGCCGACATCTTCCGAGAAGAGCTCGAAGGATTCCTTGAGGGTTTCCACGTCCGTGGGATCAGCATTCCACTGCGGTAGTTGCTGGGCGTCACCGCGCAGGGGCCACGGCAGCTTTGAAGCGTCCCCGGTCCAGGCCGACTTCCGTTTGGAGGGGAAGTCTCCCTGGTTCATGCCCGGCACGTAGACGTGATCCCACTCCAGCCCCTTGGCCGCGTGCACCGTGAGTAACTGAACAGCGTCGTGGCGGGTCTCTTCCGGTGGAAGCTCCAACCCGTTTTCCTCGTGGGCGGCGGCTTCGAGCCACGCGAGGAAAGTGGCGACGTCGTGCGTGCGCGTGGTCGCGCTGAACTGCACTGCCTGATCGTAGAAACTGTCCACGTTCTTGCGAGCCTGTGCGGGAGTCATGCCCGGGGACGCTGCGAGTTCCACGTCCAACCCGAGGGTGGTCTCCACTTCGTGGATCACGGAGGTGAGTTCGTCGCCGAGCACCGATCGCAAGTGCCTGAGTTCGGACCGCAGTCTCTGCATCCGCCCCAGTGCTTGGGAACTAATGGAGCGACCGCGGTGGGACACCCACGACTCTGACGGCAGCGTTTCGATGGCCTCGATCAAACTCGCGCGATCCACGATGTCGCCTTGGACCACGGTTTCAGCAGGTTCCTCGGTGGGTTCCTCGGCCAATTCCTCGTCGGTGAGTTCGGTTCGCTGCGCAGCGGCGGCACGAGACCGAGTCTGCTCGAGGTGGCCTGCCCAATCCCCCAGCGCCGCCAGATCCTTGGGTCCGATCCGCCAGCGGGAACCGGCCAGCAACCGAGCCAGGGCGTCGGAACGCCCGGGGTCGGTCAGCACGTACAGGGTGGCGACAATGTCTGCGACCTCCGGAGTGCTCAGTAGCCCGCCCAATCCGACCACCTCGTAGGGCACGTCCAGCGCCTCGAGTTCCAGGCGGATCGGTTCGAACTGAGCACGTTTTCTGCAGAGCACGGCCATGGTCGGCATCTCGTCCAGCGACTGTCCCTCGTGAGCGCGCCGCTGTTCCGCAATGGCCCGAGCCGTGGCCTGTGCCTCCTCCGAGTCCGTGACATACCGACTGGCCCGAACGGTTCCGACCGTGGCGTGGGGCGAAGGGTCGAGTGGCGGCACGTTCACAGTCGACACGGAACGATTCCACGGGGGCGGGGTCCGCAGGGGTGCGGCGATACGGTTGGCCGCGTCCAGCACGGACTGGCAGTTTCGCCAGGCCACCGTGAGGAAACTGGAATCCGCGAACGCCGCCGACTCTTTCGAGTCTCCGTTGCTACGCGGGAAGTTCTCGACAAAGCTGAACAACTGCCCCGCGGAGGCCCCACGAAATCCGTAGATGGACTGCTGCGGATCGCCCACGGCCATCACGCAATGCCCGTCCCCGAAAAGTCCGGAGAACAGCTTGAGCTGGGCGTGCGAGGTGTCCTGGAACTCGTCCAGAAGCACCACCTTGAACCGGTCACGTTCGGTGGCGCAGGCTCGAGGATCCACGCGCACGATCTCGGCTGCGAGTGCCAGCAGGTCGCCGTAGTCCAAGGCAGACTCGTACGTCTTGGCACGCTGGAATCGCTCGACCAGATGGGCCAGAAGCTCCGTGGTTTCCAGTCGTTTGAGAGCGTCCTGGATGGGCTTGGCAATCGCTTTTTTCCGTCCCACGGGTGGGACATCCGAGCAGCTCATGCGGAATTCATGAGCCCACTGCCCCACCGTGTGCGGCGAGATCAGATGCTCAGAGGACTCCGACGCCAGACTCATCATCCCCGTGGTGAGAGTGGAGACCGCCGGCATGCTTTCCGGTAACGGACCGTCCCAGCTCTCCACGAGACGGTGCGCCAGCTGCCACGCCTGCGCCTGCCCCATGAGCACAGTGTCCGCTTCGACGCCCAATCGGAGTCCGTAGCTGCGCACCAGCGAGTTGGCGTAGGAGTGGTAGGTGCTCACCGTGGGTTCTTGCGGCACGGCCGGTTCATCAGAATCACCGGGCTCGGGTGCCCAAGGCGACTGGTGAGGCGCTGCAGCGAGTTGAGCCTCCGGTCCCAGCAGTCCGGCGCGGCGCAATCCGCGCAGTTTGCCTTGAATGCGCTCGGCCAATTCACCGGCGGCCTTGCGGGTGAAGGTCACACCCAGAATCTGCTCCGGTTCCACGAGCCGATTGGCCACCAGCCACGCCACGCGATCTGACATGGTGGTCGTTTTTCCGGACCCCGCGCCGGCCACCACGAGTCGCGGGGTCAGCGGCGCGGAAATGACTTCGGCTTGCTGCTGCGTGGGAGGAAAATCTCCCAGGGCTTCGGCAATATCGAAGGGAGAGTACTGGGGGGTGGTCATCGTTCGCTCACCTGTCGACCTTCTGCGCACAACGGACACACCCAGGCAGGGTGCACCTCAAACCGAAATTGGACCCGTGTTCCGAATCGTGCCGGGCTTCGAACCGTGCTCCCGAGACCAGGTCCGCGGCACGGGTAATGAGCTCCCTGGCCCACTGATGCTCCGGATCCAGGGGCTGCTGGTGTTGGGTTCCCACCTTCTTGGTGCTCGTCCCCAGTTGGACCAGTAGCGCTCCTCCGGGCTGAGCGATCACGGTTCCCTGGGGCAGCTCGATGGGTTCGGAACCGGCCTGACGCACAGCGGAGTCCGGGTCCTCGCCGGCGGCCACGGCCCGTTCCCTGATCTCGACTTCTCGCCGCATCTGCTCACCCGCTCCTGCCTGCAGGGCCACTTGATAGGCCCCCAACTGCGGGTGATTCTCGATTTTCTTGCCCGCCGGTTGCGACTTGCCCGTCTTCAGGTCGACCACCACGTGGTGCCCGTCTGCGTCAACCTCGAGCCGGTCCACACGGCCACGCAGGAGGGCGTCCCTGGCTTCGCCCCGCACCAACACGTGGAAGCTCCCCTCGACCCCCACCAGCTCTCGTCCGTCATCCTTGCGCGCGTTGATCACGTACTCCGCGAACTTGCGCAGCATGGTCTCCGCGCGTTCCTGTTCGGTATCGGTGATCCAGCCCGGCGGCATGCCCAGGCTCGGCCAACGACGCCGCAGCTCCGCGATCAGTTCGGTGCTCGGAGCGTCCGGCATGGTTTCGGCAATGTCGTGCACGAGGGTGCCCAGGCTGCGGCTGAAGTCGGTGACTTCCTCGGCCTTGGCTTCACTGACGAACCAGTCCAACGGCGAGCGGTGGATGGTTTCGATCTTCGACGGTGACACCGGGATGGGTGTATCCGGGGCGAACAACGGCTCTTCGCTACTGAGCGGCGCCCACCCCCACCATTCGTGTGGATCCGCCCCGCGCACGGGCTCGCCAAGAGTCGTGAATTCATGCAGCAACCGCGCCGCGGCTTCCCCCAGCTCGGGGGATTCATCGGCGTCGAACACCGTTCGTCGCAGCGAACCGGTCAGTTGGCGCAGGGTCAGTGGCACGGGTGCGTCCAGGTGTTCCAGCTCGATGCCGGAATTCTCCCCGCCCCATCCCGAAGCCACCAGGTCCAACAACTCTGACGGCTGCTCGTCCTGGTTGGAGACCGCGGAGACCACCAGCGATGAACTCGCACGCGACACCGCCGTGGCGAACTGACGCAATTCATCGAAGCGCACCTGCCGCAGCCGGTCCAAGGGCCCCAGCCGGGCGGCCTGCTCCACCCCGAAATCCAAGGCATCGGTCAGAACATCGGTGCCGAGCAACTGACCGCGCAGGGTGGTGTTGGGCCACACCCCCTGCTGCACTCCGGCCACCACCACGTGGTCCCACTGCCGCCCAGCAGACCCCGCCGGGGTCAGGATCGACACGTTGTCCTCCGCCGGCGCACGAGCAGCCAGGGTGTCCATGGGCAGTTCCTGGTGCTCCATGTAATCCATGAAGGCCTGTGCGGTGGCTCCGGGAACCTGATCCACGAAGCGCTCGGCGGATTCGAAAAGCCCGACCACAGCGTCCAGATCGCGATCGGCCCGTACCGAGTCCGCACCGCCGGAAATCGCACGACGCCGCCACAGCTCAGCGACGCCCGACGCATCCCACAACGCCCACAACACGGATTCGGCTGTGGCACCAGGGGCGGCCAGCGCCTCCTGCCCCGCTTGCAGCATGTCCGCGATCCGATGGGCTGGTCCGGAGCGGACTCCGGCGGCCTCGAGCAGCACACCGTCCGTGAGTGCCTCGACCAACAGCGTGTCGCTGGTACGACCGCCGCCGGTGCTGAGTTCGTAGACGCGCAGCCGCTGTCGGATACGTCGCACGTCCATGGGAGATGCCCCTCCCAACCGGGAGGTCAGCAGGGCCACTGCGGCTTCCGCCGTGAGCAACCGTGGCGGTTCATTCTCGGGCGCACCTTCATGGGTGTCAGCCACATCGGATTCGGTGGGGTTCCCCTGGGAATCCAACAACAGCCGCAGCGCGTTGAGCAGCGGAATCACCGCCGGTTCCTCGCGCAAGGGCGTTTCGGCCGCGGATGACGTGGTGGGCACCCCGAGCGAGGAGAGCTGCCGGGTCAGCGACGACAGCTGCGAACCGCTGCGAACGATCACCGCCATCTCGCGGTACGGCATACCTTCCAGAACGTGGAGTCGCAGGAAGTGGTCCGCACACCAGCGGGCCTGGGCCGTGGGCGAGTCAAACACAACCGCCCTCACCGAACCGGGGTTCTCCTCGGAGGACTCCGGGGCTCGGTTACTCCGTGCCCCGGCCACGACCGAGATCGCCCGGGCCACGCGCTGCCACGCTTGATTGATGGTCGAGGGGAGCCGATGAGAGCTGTCCAGCGACATCCGACGCAGCGGAAACTGGTCCGTACCGACTCGGTCCTGAAGAGTGCGCAGCAGATCAGGCGGGCACCGCGGAAACTTGGACGGTCGTATCCGGGTTGGCCGTGTAGATCGCATCCGCCCCGCGCGTCAGGACACTGACCAGCCGGTAGACGGACGGCGTGGCCTCCTGGAGGTCGTCCACCAGCACGACCGAGAGGCGATCACGTTCCTCTTCCAGGAACCCGGAGTTCTCCTCCAACACCCGCGCGGCACGGTCCACCAGCTCGGACGGATCAAAGGCATTGGGCATGCGCAGGGCACGCACCTGCTGGTACTCGGCACGGAACGCCGCTGCCGTGCGCCATTCCGGGTGACCCAGTGGTTCTGCCCAACTGGCCAACCGTTCCGGTGGCATGCGGTATTCGTTCATGCGGTCGAAGAGTTCGCGCAGTTGTCCCCTGAAACCCCGGGTCTGCAACGCGCGGTCCAGGTCCGCCGGCCACACCATGCCCGTGCCGTGCCCAGCGGTGTGCCCGCGCATCATGTCCGCAATGAATGCGTCCTGCTCGGGCCCGGACAACAGCACCGGCGACTCCGGGACACCCGGGAGCAGACCTTGTGCGTGGGCGCGACGCAACAGGTCGAAAGCGTAGGCCTGCCAGGCCCTCACGAGCGGCGTACTGATGGTGGCGGCAGCGCGCTCACTGATGGCGTCGCGCAGTTCCGCAGCCTGCGTCCGCGAGGGTGCGAGGACCAGCAGCGACTGCGGATCCGCCCCGTCTGCCAGACGACCCACCACGAACTCCACGACCGTGCTCGTTCGGCCCGTTCCCGGTGCACCCAACACCAGCACCGGACCGTGTCCCGGTTCCAGCTCGATCACGGCGCGCTGATGGGCATCCGGCGTGAACGAACGGCCGCTCCCCGTGACGGTGCGCGGCGGCAGAATCCGCCAGGGGGTCTCATGCTGCGTCTGCATGCTCCCATCACATCACGCCCGGCGGACACGCATAACGACACTCACGGGGTCACCCGGTAGCGTGATCACCATGCCTTCCCCGCAGCAGCAGTCACCGCAAGATCAGCCGGCCCTTTTCGACGTTCCCGAGCCCGCACGGCCCACCACTCCCCGGAAATCGGCGGAAGATCCCGCCCAGGACGCACTTTTCGATGTCGAGCCCGGCATCGGTACTGAATCGCCGACGCCGCCCGCGGAACCCGCCGCTGCGCCCGAACCCGCCGCTGAACCCGCGCGCACCCAGGCTCCAGTCGCCACGGACACCGATCCCGGTGCCACAGTTTCCGATCCTCTTCTTACCACCGACGCTGGACCTGTCGATGTTGCTCCCGCCGTAATCGATCCCGCAACACCCTGGACCGCACTCCCTCGCGCGTGTTTCGACCTGGAAACCACCGGCCGCGACCCCCAGGCAGCCCGCATCGTCACTGCGTCGGTCGTGCTCGTCGCTCCGGACGGCGCCGTCATCAGCGAATGGGAATGGCTCGCCGATCCCGGCGTCGAGATCCCCGAGGCCGCCGCGGC
>NZ_AJXN01000068.1 GCF_000286355.1 Kocuria atrinae C3-8
TCGGACCTCGTCCTCACAGGCCACGACGGACTGAGGGCCGCATCCCACACGGGATGCGGCCCTCAGTCCGTCGTGGCCTGTGAGGACGAGGTCCGACTCAGGCCTCGAACTTGTAGCCCAACCCACGCACCGTGACGATGTGGCGGGGCTGTGACGGGTCCGGTTCGACCTTGGAGCGCAGTCGCTTGATGTGCACGTCCAGGGTCTTGGTGTCCCCCACGTAATCCGATCCCCAGACCCGATCGATGAGTTGACCGCGGGTCAGTACGCGCCCGGCGTTGCGCAGGAGCATCTCGAGGAGCTCGAACTCTTTGAGCGGCATGGTGACGGACTCACCGTCAACGCTGACCACGTGGCGCTCCACGTCCATGCGCACCGGGCCGGCAGCCACGGTGGCGGTGATGAGCTCGTCCGGTTCCGCCCGACGGCGCAGCACGGCTCGGATCCGAGCCACCAGTTCACGGGAAGAATAGGGCTTGGTCACGTAATCGTCCGCGCCCAGCTCGAGGCCCAGGACCTTGTCGATCTCGGCGTCCTTAGCGGTGAGCATGATGATGGGAACGGTGGACCGCTGCCGGATCTGCTTGCAGACTTCCGTTCCTGACTGCCCAGGCAGCATGAGATCCAGGAGTACGAGATCCGCCCCCGCCCGTTCGAACTCGCTCACCGCGGACAGGCCGTCCGCCACCACGGTGACTTCAAAGCCTTCCTTACCCAGCAAGTAGGCCAGGGGATCGCTGAGAGACTCTTCGTCCTCGACCATCAGAATGCGGGTCACTTACGCTCCTCCTCTAGGTGCATACGTTCATTGGTGGAGGCGGCCACCGGACCGTTGTATTCGTCCAGGTCTTCCACTTGGGGAATGACCAGGGTGAACGTGGATCCTCGCCCGGATTGTGACCACACGGATACTTCTCCGCCGTGCTGAGCCATGACGTGCTTGACGATGCTCAGCCCCAGCCCCGTGCCTCCGGTTTGTCGCGAGCGAGCGCTGTCCACTCGGTAGAAGCGCTCGAAGATTCTGTCCTGCTCGACATCCGGGATGCCCGGACCCTGGTCGGTGACCATGATCTGGGCCATGCCGTCCCGCTCGCGCAAGCCCACACCCACGCGGGTGTTCTCGGGTGAATAACGCACGGCGTTGTCGATCAGGTTGCGCGTGGCGGTCACCAAGAGGTCCGGGTCGCCGTAGACCGGGAATTTGATGGTGCCCCCCACCTTGATGGAAATGCCCTTGTTCTCCGCGGTCAGGCGGGTGCGGTCCACCGCCTCACTCACCACCCTGTTCAGGTTCACTTCGGTGCCCTTGGAGACCACGTCCGTGCCCTGCAAGCGTGAGAGTTCAATGATGTCCTGGACCAACGCGGACAACCGCACGGCCTCCTTGTGGAGGCTCTTGGCGAAGTGCCGGACGGCGTCCTGGTCCTCGGCGGCGTCGTCGAGAGCTTCGGACAACAAACTGATGGCGCCCACGGGCGTCTTGAGTTCGTGCGACACGTTGGCCACGAAGTCGTTGCGGATGGATTGCGCACGCACGATTTCCGTCTGGTCGTCCGCGAGCAGGAGGATGTACTCCTCCGCGATGATGACCACGCGGATGTCGAGCACGATGGCGCTCTTCTCAAGCGGACCGCGGGTAAGTTCCAAACGCCGTTCCTCGACCACACCGTTGCGTCGGGTTCTGCGGATCATGTCCAGGAGTTCGGGATGAACAACAGTGTGTCCTCGAACGATCCCGTACGCGTAGGCGGCCGGGGAAGCGCGGATCACGCCGTCCACGCCGTCGACCACTACATAAGCCAGGCCCAGGCCGCGAGAATCTCCGCGGTGCCCTCCGGCAGGGTGGGTTCTTCCACCGTGACCACGGAACGGCGGCGTCGCTGGCTGACCCGCACGGCGATCAGTCCACTGATGCCGAGCAGGAATCCGACAAAGCCCGCCAACAGGGCAACCGAGGTCATGCTCACCTGCCCAGCTTAGACGGACGAATCGGGTGATCCGTGCGCAATCAGACCTATCCGAGCGGGGTTCAACCAACGTTCACCTTAGGATGAGCGTTAGTTCATTCGCCCCTGCGACTGTGAGAGCGCTCGTGCGTAAGTTAAATACCGCACCCCCCGCGTCCAGCCGCCGGCTGGACACCAACATCACGTAAGCTACGTGACCAACGAATGCTCTGAACGAAAGGACGCCCTCTGTGCGCAAGGTTTTCCAGGCTGAACTTCACCAGGTAGGTGAAGAGCTGATTCAGATCGCCACTCTTGTGCAGCAGGCACTGAAGAGCTCCAAGGTCGCATTCCTCGATGCGGACGTGCAGGTGGCCGAAGAGGTCATCTCCAACGACGCACGAATCGACTTCCTCCAGAACGACTTGGACGAGCGCGCCATCGACATCCTGGCGCTGCAGTCCCCCGTGGCCTCCGATCTCCGCATGATCGTGGGCGCTCTGCGTATGAGCGCTTCGCTCGAGCGCATGGGTGACCTGGCCCGCCACTTGGCTCAGCTGGCTCGTATGCGCTTCCCGGAGCCGGTGCTCCCCGAGGCCCTGAACCAGCACTTCGCCGAGATGTTCGACATTGATCTCCAGCTCATCGAACGAGTCATCTCCGTTCTCGAGGACCGCGACATGAGCGTTGCGGACGAGATCTATGCGCTCAAGTCCGAGCTGAACCAGAAGCACCAGCAGGTCTTTGACATCCTGGCCGATCCCAACTGGGATTCCTCGGTTCCCACCGCCGTGGACGTCACCCTGGCTTCTCGTTACCTCGAGCGCATCGGTGACCACGGCGTGTCCGTGGTTCGTAAGGTCTCCTACTTGGTCACCGGCGACTGGGCTCCCGTCTCCGATACCCACCCCACCGGTCACGGCCACATCGGTTCCGACACCGGCGAGTAATTAGGACTCCCGGAAACCGGGAGGCGCGTTACGATCCTGACGCACCACCCGGTCTCCCGATCCAAGCGAAGATCCATAGTAAAACGCCACCTCACGGTGGGGCGTTTTACATGGTCTGGAAACCGGGGTTACTTCTTACCCTGGTTGGCCACGGCCTTGATGGACTCGGCAGCGGCCTCCGGGTCCAGGTAGGTGCCGCCGACGGTCACCGGCTTGAGGTTCTGATCCAGCTCGAAGTACAGCGGGATACCGGTGGGGATGTTCAACCCGGCGATGTCCTCGTCCGAGATGTCGTCCAGGTGCTTCACCAGCGCGCGCAAGGAGTTACCGTGAGCGGCCACGAGCACGGTCTTGCCGTCCTTCAGATCCGGCACGATCTGCTCCTCCCAGTACGGCAGGAAGCGCTCCAGGACGTCCTTGAGGCACTCGGTGCGGGGCAGATCTGCACGTCCGCGTAGCGGGGGTCGTCAGCCTGCGAGAACTCCGAGGAGTCGTCCAACTCGGGCGGCGGGGTGTCGTAGGAACGGCGCCACACCATGAACTGATCCTCGCCGTACTGATCGCGCACCTGGGTCTTGTCCTTGCCCTGCAGGTCGCCGTAGTGGCGTTCGTTCAGGCGCCAGGATCGCTTGACGGGAATCCAGTGCCGGTCCGCCGCATCCAGCGCAATGTTGGCCGTGTTGATGGCGCGGCGCAACAGCGAGGTGTGGAGCACGTCCGGTGCGAGATCGTTGTCCTTGATCAGCTCACCGCCGCGCTTGGCCTCGGCCTTGCCCTTCTCGGTCAGCGGCACGTCCACCCAACCGGTGAACAGGTTCTTCTCATTCCACTCCGACTGCCCGTGGCGCAGGAGGATGAGCTTGTACGTTGCTGAATCATTAGCCATGACCTCATTCTTCCACCCGCGTGACCCGTTGGCACGTGTTATTCGCATGTGTCACCGAGCGCCGCTACAGTGTCGATGTGCCAGCTAGCTACCGTCCCGTAGGAACCATCACTCGGGGTACAACCAACCCCAACCGGTTGCGGCGGGCAGACCGTTACGTGGCCGGCCCGTTGGCACCAGTACTCCGCCGGGCGATCGATCCGCTCGTGGTCGATTTGGGCTTTGGCGCCGCACCCACCACCACGGTCGAGATGAGCGATCGTTTGGTCCGCGTACGCCCTGACGTTGACGTGGTGGGTGTGGAAATCGACCCGGACCGCGTGGCCACGGCACAGTTCTTTGCCCGGCCGGGATTGAGTTTTCGCCGTGGTGGCTTCGAGATTCCGGTCCCCGGGCGCTCCCCCGCGTTCGTGAGGGCCTTCAACGTGCTTCGCCAATACAACGAGGAGGACGTTCCGGCTGCGTGGGAGCTCGCGTGCTCACGCCTGGCTCCCGGCGGGGTGTTCCTGGACGGCACGTGCGACGAGATCGGCCGGCGGGCCACCTGGATCTGTTGCACATCCGCCGGACCGCAGTCCCTGACGATCAGCATGCAGTTGGGAAGCTTTGACCGGCCGTCCGATGTGGCGGAGCGCCTGCCCAAGGCACTCATCCATCACAACGTGCCTGGCGAGCGCATCCACCGTTTCCTGTCCGCCGCCGACGCCGCTTGGCTGACTCTCGCGCCCCTGGGCTCCTTCGGAGCGCGGCAGCGTTGGGTGGCCATGTGCGCACGATTGCGCGCAGAGGGCTGGCCCGTGTTGCACCGTGAATCACGTTGGCGTTTGGGAGAACTCACGGTCGCGTGGGACGCGGTGACGGCGCACCGGTAGGCACCGCTATGGACTCGCTGACATGACGATGGCCCCGTTCCATGAGTGAGGGTTATTCACTCATGGCCGGGGCCTGTAGTCGTTGACGCCGAGGGGCCTACCAGTAACCGGGGTTGCCGGACTCGCTGGACACGGCAGGTTTCACATCCGCCAGGTACACGCCGGAGATCGTGGCCGCGATCAGCATGAGAATCAGCGAACCCTGGCCCGGAAACCCGTTGCTGAACAACGCCAGGGTGGAGAACACGGCGCTCAACACGCTCACCACTGCAGCGCCGGCGGTCAACGCGAGCCAGAAGGTCTTGGTTCGTTTCCAGGCACGTTCGAACTGCGGCGCGGAACGGCGCACGCAGTCCAGTACGGCCATGAGGCTCAGTGCGGCCACCACCAGAGTGATGGCATAGTCCAGGTAGCTGGCCAGTGCAATGGCCCAGGGGATTGATGTCACGTTGTCAGTCTACCGATCTACCAGTTCGTCCAGACCCGCTTTCAGGTCCTCCCACAAGTCATCCACGTTCTCAATTCCCACGGACAGCCGCAACAGCGTGTCCGGCACGGTGTCCGGTTCGTCGTGATGACGACGACGCCGCTCCACCAGGGATTCGACGCCTCCCAGGGACGTGGCCGGGGTCCACACACGCAGGCCCTCCACGAGCGCTTGGGTCGCGGCGACGTCGGCGTGTGGGACGACCGAGATGATCGAGCCGAAACCGCCGTCCATCTGGGCCGCGGCGCGCTCGTGACCGGGATCGTCGGGTAGTCCGGGATAGCGGACTTCCGCCACAGCGGGATGTTCGCTGAGTCGACGCGCCAGTTCTGCCGCGCTGGCCATGGAACGGTCGAGTCGAACCGACAGGGTGCGCACACCGCGCAATGCGAGCCAGGCTTCGAAGGGACCGGGGATGGCGCCCTCGAGCGAGCGTTGCTTCTTGAGGTTCGCGCGCAATTCGGGAGTGGAGCAGACCACGGCGCCCAGAACGACGTCGGAATGACCGGCCAAGTATTTGGTGACCGAATGCACCACGAGATCCGCGCCGAGGGTGAGCGGGCGCTGCAGCAACGGGGTGGCAAAGGTGTTGTCCACGCACGAAAGCACGCCGGCCTCGCGAGCCGCGGCGAGGACCGCTGGCAGATCGGCGACCTCGAGCATGGGGTTGGTGGGGCTCTCCAGCCAGAGAACGTCCGCACCCTGGATGGCGGCGATGGTGGCCTCGGTGTCTGCGACGTCCACTGTGCTCACCGAGAAAATCCCGCGCTCCTCGAGGCGGTGGGCCAGCTGAAGGGTGCCTTGGTAGCAGTGCTGCGGCATCACCAGGGTGCCGCCCACGGGAACCAGGGTCAGCACGGAGGCGACCGCGGCCATTCCGGAGGCGTAGGCAAGCGCCGGAACCGGGGCCTCCTCGAGATCGGCGAGGACCTCCTCGAACGCTTCCCACGTGGGGTTGGTGAACCGCGCGTACGTGCGGTCCCGGTCGTTCAGGTCACCGGCACCCCGATAGGTGGAGGTGAGGACGACGGACGGGTTCACGGGAGCGTCGTGCTCGTGGGCGGGACGGCCGCCGGAGACGACCACGGTGTCTTTACGCATGCTTCCAGGGTAATGCGCGAGCGCCGCGGGACTCGCACTGCACCCAGGGATTTCCGCGTACAGCCTGTCGGTCCCGCTCGGTACAGTTGAGCGCGTGAATGAGACTGCGCGCGGTGCACTGATCGTCTTCGAAGGCGGGGACGGGGCCGGGAAATCCACCCAGGTCCAGGCGGTGGCGCGCGCCCTCGAATCCCAAGGGCGCACCGTGGCCCGCACGCGCGAACCCGGGGGCACTCCCCTGGCCGAATCCCTGCGCGGACTGGTACTCGATCCCGCTCATGCCCCGGTCGACGCCTATACCGAGGCCTTGTTGTTCGCCTCCGCGCGCGCGGATCATGTCAACCGCTTCATTCGCCCCGCCGTTGAGCGCGGCGAGGTGGTCATTTCCGACCGCTTCGTGGATTCCTCCGTGGCCTACCAGGGAGCCGCCCGTGGCCTGGGTCTGGAGCAGGTACAAGAGCTCAACGAATGGGCGTTGCGTGGGCTGACTCCCGACCTCACCGTCCTGCTGGACGTGGATACTTCCGTGGCCGAGAGCCGTCGCTCCGACCGTGGCCTGGCCGCCGATCGGATGGAGGGTGAGGACCGTGATTTTCACACCGTGGTCAATCAGGCCTTCCGGGATCTCGCCGCAGCCGCGCCGGAGCGGTACTTGGTGCTCGCGGCCGATCAGCCGGTCCAAGTCATTACCGACCGAATTCTCGAACGACTTGCGGAGGCGCTCTCATGACCGTGTGGGATCAGCTCGTGGGTCAGCACCATGTGGTGGAACAGCTCGAACGCGCCGCGCGGGACAACAACCCCACTCACGCGTGGCTGTTCACCGGCCTCCGGGTTCGGGGCGTTCCACGGCCGCGCGAGCGCTGGCCGCCGCTTTGTTGTGTGACCACGGAACGGGTTGCGGTGAATGCCACTCGTGCCGCACCGCTTTTGCGGGTTCGCACGCTGACGTGATGCATTTCGTCACGGAGAACCCCCAGATCAGCATCGACGAGGCCCGTGAGCTCGTGGTCAAGGCTCAGGACCGTCCGTCCGTGGGCCAGTGGCGCGTGATGATCGTGGAGGACGCGGACCGGATGACCGAGCGCACGTCCAACGTGATGCTTAAAGCCATCGAGGAGCCACCGCCGCACACCATCTGGTTGTTATGTGCGCCCTCCCCCATGGACGTCCTGGTCACCATCCGTTCGCGCTGCCGCCCCGTGACGCTCAAGGTGCCTTCCGCGCAGAACGTGGCACAGCTGCTGGTTAGTCGACACAGCGTGAGCCAGGAACGCGCTATCGAGTGCGCACGCTTGGCCCAGTGTCACGTGGGAATCGCCACGCGTCTGGCTCTTTACGACGACGCCCGCACACGCCGCCAAGAAGTGGTGTCCTTGCCGCTGAACATGCGCGGAGTGACCCAGGCCGTTCGTGCGGCGGACCGGCTCCACCGATTGGCAGTGGACGAATCGGCTGCCAACGCCGAAGCCCGCAATGACGAAGAGCGTGCGCAGCTGCTCGTGGCCCTCGGTGCCCCGGAATCCGGTCGCATGCCGCCCGCAATCCGCGGTGCCCTCAACCGCTTGGAGGCCGATCAGAAACGGCGCTCACGCCGAATCCAGACGGACACCCTGGACCGATTCCTGATCGACCTCACCACGTTCTACCGTGACGTGCTCAGCGTGCAGCTCCACACCGGGACCGAGTTGATCAATCAGCATCTGAGCGGCGACATCCACGACTACGCGGGCAACAGCAGCGCGGAGCAGACCCTGGAGCGCATCGACGTGATCAGTGAGACCAGGGACAGGATCCGTACCAACGTCAGTGCACAGCTCGCCTTCGAAGCCATGATGGTCTCGCTCGTCTGAGCGGCGCCGAAAGGAATCTTGTGACTCGTACCCGCCCGGCCCGATCGTTGGCCGCTTTCGTCGCCGTAGCAGCACTGACGCTGGCTGGCTGTGGTTCCCAGTCGAGCCAAGACACCGAGCCTGCGGCGACTTCTGAGGCCGACCCGAACGTCACCGCGGGAACTGATTCCGCGCTGGCCAGCTACTACGACCAGGACCTCTCGTGGGGTGAATGCGACTACCCCCAGGAAGATCAAGACGCCGCCGAGAACCTCGACTGCGCTCAAGTCAAGGTGCCGGTGGATTATGCGAACCCGGGCGCCGGAGACACGTTCGTGGAAGTTTCTCGATTGTCGTCTTCAGAGGATGATCCCCAGGGCACCCTGTTCCTGAACCCTGGCGGACCGGGCGGATCGGGCGTGGACATGATGTTGTCCGCCAGTTTCTTCGCCTCCACCTCGGTGCGCGACAACTACGACATTGTGGGCTTCGACCCCCGCGGCGTGGACCGATCCGACGGTATCGAGTGCCTGACCGACCAGGAAATGGACGAATGGCGTGCCGAGCCCGCGTTCGATCCGGGAACCGAAACGGTGGAGGACATGCGCGCCACCTACGCGGAGATCGGGACCAAGTGCAAGGAGAAGTCGTCCCCGGTGGTCTCCCACATGGACACCCAGTCCGTGGCCAAGGATCTGGACGTGATGCGCGCGGTCTTCGATCAGCCGGCCACCCACTACTTGGGCTTCTCCTACGGGACCGAAATCGGTGCGACGTACGCGAGCCTGTTCCCGCAGCGCACCGGCCGTTTCGTGCTGGACGGCGGCGTGGACCCCACCATGGACGAACGCGCCGTGACCCTCGATCAGGCCAAGGGCTTCGAGGACAACCTCCGGCACTGGGTCGAGGACTGCCAGGAAACCAATAACCGCTGCGTGGTCGGCAACGACGGCGTGGATGCCGGCATGAAGAAGATTCAGGACTTGCTGTCCACGGTCGCCGACGAGGAGATCACCGTGTCCGACGGGCGCCGCATCACCCCCGTGAACGCGGTGGAGGGCATCCTGGTCCCGCTGTACTCCACGGCGTCCTACCCGCAGCTGAATTCGGCACTCGACAAGGCGTTCGACGGAAACTTCGACGAGCTCATGAGCTACTCGGATTCCAACCACGGCCGCAATTCTTCCGGCGAGTACACGTCCAACGTCTCCGAGGCATTCACCGCGGTCAACTGCCTGGACACCGTCTCGCGCGATGTCTCAGAGCAGGACATGGCGCAGGCCGCACAGACCATGGAACAAGAAGCCCCCACCTTCGGCCCGTACCTCAGCTACGGTGACGCCGCGTGCCAGGGCTGGCCCGATCAGCCCGTGGAACCGCTCGAGTCCTTCGCCGCGGACACCGACCAGCCGCTGCTCGTGGTGGGCACCACGCACGATCCCGCCACTCCGTACGCCTGGTCCGAGGCCCTGGTCAACAAGCTCGGCAATGCACGGCTCCTGACCAACGACGGCTGGGGTCACACCGCGTACGTGTCCGGTGACTCGTGCATCAAGGACGCCGTGGATACCTACCTCGTCTCGGGGACGGTGCCGGACGAGGGCGCCACGTGCGGTAGCGCGTAGCGACGTCGCCCGGGCCGCTGGTTCGGCGGCAGCGCTGAGGTCACGATCCCGTGTGCCCGGATCCCGCACCCGGACGCGCGGGGATTGCATCGAGCTCAGGTAGCTGGAACCACCGGTAGCCCCAGCGCGGTCAGTACGGTCCGAGCCAGACCGTCACACTGCCGGAACGGCGCGGAGTTGGAATTTGGACGCGCAAAAGCCCCCACGTTCCAGGCCGAGGTGAAATGTCCCGCAGCGAACACGGTGGGCCGGACATCCCCTGCGCGATCGACACGTGGCCCGTGGACTCCACCACGAGTTTCCCGGTGCTGACGGTGGCGCCGTCCTCAGTTTCGAAGTTCTGCTCGACCCCCGCTCCGCTGGAGTGCACATGGTGCAGCGCCGGGTCTGCGGAAGAGACCACGGTGGGTGCCGGGAGCCGTGCCTCGATCCAGCTGTTCGCGGAGACGTCCGCACCGCCGGCCCGCGAGCGCGCGGAACGCCGGGGTCCCGTCGGGGCATCCTGGTGGGCGGTCGTGACCTCGAGATCGGGACCCAGGAACGTGATGAAACCCGCCCGGTGCA
>NZ_AJXN01000069.1 GCF_000286355.1 Kocuria atrinae C3-8
GCGTGTTTTCCTGCGCTCGAGCGCGCGCGGCGGGCGGCAGGACGGCGTCGATCTTTGGCGAGCGCCCGCTGACCAGCGTGGCGTCGGTGAGGTACCCGGCCGCGGCGGCGAGTGCGACGTTGACCGCGAGCGCCTCGTCCTCGTCGAGCGACAGAGCGGGCAACGCCTGGCCGCGACGCAGCGCGTACCCGCCGCCCTGCCCGGGTTCGGCATCCACCGTGTACCCGAGTTCTCGCAAGCGCTCGACGTCGCGGCGCAGCGTTCGCGGCGTGACGCCCAGTTCCGCAGCGAGCTCGGGCCCGGACCACACGGTGCGGTGGCCGAGCAGGCTCAGCAGTTTCAGCGCACGCGAGGTCGGATCCGTCACGCACTCAGTGTGACTGCGGACAGGATCTGTCCGCAATGGGGTCCACGATGCCCTCATCAGCAGTTGAAGTACTCGAGAGAGGCAAGATCATGGGTTTCCTGGTTCCCCAAGCACACGGCGAAAAAGACGTTCTGATCATCCACATCCTGTATCACCTCGCGCAAGTGCGCACCACGGTGTACGGACTCACCAACGAGCAGGCACATTCCGTTCCGTCCGCATCCTCACTGAATCTCACGGGGTTGTTGCGACACTGCGCGCTCGTGGCTGCGGGATGGTCCAACATGGTTGCGCAACAGACCAATGTTCCTGATGTTCCGGAGGACATCGGTGAGGACATGTACATGGAGGATTGCGTGTCCCACCCAGCAACGCTGGACGAGACGCTCGAGTTCTTCGACCGATGCGTGTCCTACGCGTCCGAGCAGATGGAGTCCATCACCGATTTAAGCGCCCCCATGCCCGTCCCGGACGCGCCGTGGTACCCGCCCGAACTCGAATCCTGGGAGGCTCGTTGGGCATTGACGCACATCATTGGTGAACTCGCGCGCCACGTGGGCCACGCGGACATCATTCGCGAGTCGATCGACGGCAAGGGTTCCTACGAACTCAACGACCTGGTCGACGGGCTGGACCCGAATCGGGAGTGGTGAACGGTGGGCCGGCAGGGTCTTAGCACGCCAGGTTGGCGTGACGAGGCAGCTCTGCCGAGCCGGTTCTAGACGGCACTGGTCCGCCGAACGGCTCAGGTTGCTGGAGCTATCAGTCCAGGGCCTTGAGCCGCACGGCGGACCATTCCTCGGAAATGGCCACGTTGGCGTTGAGCGTCCAGTTCAACTCGTTCACGCGGGTCCAAATGGTGTCCCGGTTGATGTTGGATCGGCCGCCCTTGAGGTAGCCGATCCACGCTGCGCGGGTATCCCGGAGGTCTTCGAGGTTTGCTTCCAACAGGTCGTCCAGGTTGGCGCGACTCATGGCGAACAGCACCGCAACGTCCGCGTTATCGGCGTGCTCCACGTAGACCGCGTCCTCCGGCAGCGGTTCCAGGAGGTCGCGCGTTTCCGGGGTGTCCCCGGCCTTGTAGACGGAGGAACCGGGCTTGATCAGCAGCTTTTCCGCGGGGGTCTTAGGCATGGGTTCATCCTAGAACTGCGGGGTTGGATTCGTCCCGCATCAAGAGCTTCGCCTGTTCACCCTGCCGCGCGACCACGCGCTCGAGATCCACGCCCGGCAGGGATCCGCCCTCAACAACCCATCGACCGTCCACCATGACCCGATCCGCCCGGTGCGCACCACACAGCACCAGGGATGCGACGGGATCGTGGGAGCCCGCGAAGCGCAATTCATCGCGCGTGAACATGGCGATATCCGCCCTGGCCCCGGGCTCCAGGACACCGATGTTGTCCCAGCCGAGTGCTCCCGCGGACCCGCGAGTAGCCCAGTTCAGAGCCCGCGAAACGGCACCCGGGAAGGCCCCGCGGACAGCCGCTGAATGTTCAAGGCCGCACGAACTTCCTCGATCATGTTGGAGCCGTCATTGGACGCGGAACCGTCCACGCCCAGGCCCACGGGCGACCCGGCCTC
Source organism: Kocuria atrinae C3-8 (assembly GCF_000286355.1). Taxonomy (GTDB): domain Bacteria; phylum Actinomycetota; class Actinomycetes; order Actinomycetales; family Micrococcaceae; genus Kocuria; species Kocuria atrinae_A. The sequence continues at coordinate 1,952 of NZ_AJXN01000069.1, forward strand.
CTCGAGCTCCAGGGCTCGACACGTCCCCGATCCCAATCGCATGTTCGACGTCGCGCAGTGGGCCACACCCACTCCCGCGGCGCCCAGGCGCGCGATTTCGGAATCGTCCAGGTGGATCGCGTGCCCCAACCACGTCCGCGAGCTGAGCCAGCCCACGGACTCCAGATAGTCCACCGTGCGCAGGCCGAAGCGTTCGCGGCAGAAGTCTTCTTCGTCAATGGTTTCGGCCAAGTGAGTGTGCAGCCGCACGTCCAGATCGGTGGCCAGGGCCGCGGTGTCCCGCATGAGTTCGCGGGTAACGGAGAACGGGGAGCAGGGCGCCAAGGCGACCCGGATTCTGGCGTCCTCCCCGCGCTGGTGATACTTCTCCACCACGCGTTGGGAATCGGCCAGGATGGTGTCGTGATCCTGCACCGTGGACTGGGGCGGCAGGCCGCCGTCGTCCTGGCCCAGTGACATGGATCCGCGGGTGAGCATGGCGCGGCGCCCAGGCGTTGCACCACGTCAACCTCGATATCCACGGACTCTTCCATGCCCGCCGGGAACACGTAGTGATGGTCGGCCGCCGTGGTGCACCCGGACAACAGCAGTTCGGCCACCGCCACGGTCACGGCCGACTCCAGGGCGTCCGGAGTGAGCCGAGCCCACACCGGATACAGACCCTGCAACCAGGGGAACAGTTCGGCATCCGCCACCGGCGCCCAAGCGCGCGTGAGCGTCTGGTAGAAGTGGTGATGCGTGTTGATCAGGCCGGGCAGCACCACGTGGGCGGCGGCGTCGAAAACCCTGTCGTACCGTGTCGGCTCCGATCCCGCGCCCACCATCTCCGTGATGACCCCGGTGCCGGTGTCCACCACCAGGCCGCGGCTCGCTTCAGTATTCTCGCGGGAGGACGTGTGGATACCGGCCGGATCTTTGATCCAGAGCAACGTGCCGTTCGGCTGCGTGGTCGGGTCTTGGGTGGGACGTTCGAGGGTCATGGCGCACCTTTCCGGGCAACCGCCGTCACCCGTGATGAGCTCGGCATGGCACCGAGCCGGCTCAGTGTTCCTGTCTGCCGATCCAGGTGCCGCAGGTTCGCGGAGGCCAACGCGGCACGGGCCAGCGCTGAAGGCGCGACCGTCCCGGTGCGATTTCATATTCCGGAAATCATAATTAACACTCCGGAAATAAAAAGTGTTGCTCGTCACAGTCTGACAGCGCTACGCTCGACAGCACAACCGCCACGGCGGGTCCTTTCAGGGCTATCTACCGGGCACGAATCCAGTACAACGTAAGCCGCAAGGCGAGTACATGGACCCGTGTATTCCGGGTCTCGTGCACTTTGTGGGCTACCTCAGCACCGACAAGCCGAACCCCGTGATCCGGAGAGCATCGTGAAAAAGCGACCTGCGTCAGCCGCCACCACCCCGCAGCGCCCCGAGGACGAGTACCTGGCGTCGGGCGTTCACTGGCCTACGGCCTACAACACGTCCTGACCATGTACGGCGGCGTGATCGCGGTGCCACTCATCATCGGAACCGCCGCCGGTCTGGACGCGACCGAAACCGGCATCCTGGTGGCCGCAGCACTGTTCATCGGCGGCCTGGCCACCATCCTGCAGAGCATCGGTGTTCCCTTCCTGGGTGCGCAGTTGCCGCTGGTTCAAGGTGTGTCCTTCGCTGGCGTGGCCACCATGTTGACCATCCTTCAGGGAACGCCCGGTAAGGAAGGCCTCCGTGTCATCTTCGGGGCGGTACTGGTCGCTTCAGCGCTCGGATTCATCCTGGCGCCGTTCTTCGCCAAGGTCATTCGGTTCTTCCCGCCGGTCGTCTCCGGGGTGGTCATCACGACCATCGGCGTGACGCTCATGCCTGTGGCCGCGGGATGGTCCATGGGTGCCGAAGGGGATCCGTCCCACGGTTCCGTAGCCAACATCGGCCTAGCCGCGTTCACGCTGCTGGTGGTTCTGCTGCTGTCCAAGGTGGGTTCGGCGGCGATCTCACGCTTGTCGATCCTACTGGCCATCGTGATCGGCACAATCGTGGCGGCCCTACTGGGCCGCGCCAACTTCTCCGGCGTGGGCGAAGGTCCAGTGGTCGGCTTCCCGACCCCCTTCGAATTCGGCACGCCGCTGTTCGTCGCCTCGGCCATCCTGGGCATGTTCATTGTGATCATCGTGACGATGACCGAGACCACCGCGGACATCGTGGCCGTGGGTGAGATCGCCGAAACCGGTGTGGATTCTAAGCGCATCGCCAACGGCCTGCGCGCGGACATGCTGTCCTCCACGGTGGCTCCGCTGTTCAACACGTTCACCCAAACCGCCTTCGCGCAGAACGTGGGTCTGGTCGCGATCACGGGTATCCGCAGCCGCTTCGTCGTCGCCGGAGCCGGCGTGATCATGGTGGTGCTGGGACTGCTGCCCGTGCTCGGCCGGGTGGTGGCTGCCGTGCCCTCTCCCGTGCTGGGAGGTGCCGGCATCGTGCTGTTCGGAACCGTGGCGGCGTCGGGAATCCGCACCCTGGCCGGCGTGGATTACCGGTCGGGTCTCAACCTGGTGGTCGTGGCCGTCTCGATGGCCATGGGCCTGATCCCCGTGGTCTCGCCGACTTTCTACGAACAGTTCCCGTCCTGGATTCAGGTGGTTCTGGGTTCCGGCATCAGCGCCGCCGCGCTCACCGCCGTGCTGCTCAACATCTTGTTCAACGAGCTCACCTTTGGCTCGCGCCCGGGCTCGTCCGAGCTCGCCGCGTACCCACCGCGTGTGTTCCCCAAGTCCATGCTTCAGGGCCTCCAAGAAGGCGACACCTTGGTCAACGGCGCCTGATCGGCGCGGACGGCCAGGAGATCGCCGTGGTCGATGACCACCTGGTCGACGAGGCCCGACGCCGCGTGGAGACCGGCGAGCTCACGGACACCGGCCAGATCCACCGCGTGTACAAACGCGACGGACTCTGACCTTTCCCGCCATCCTCACCCGAAACAACAGGAAGAAAACACCATGACAACCGATTCCGCTACGGCAACGACGCCCTCCGACGCTGACGTCCAGAAGCACCTGCAAACCGCCATTGAGGCGGCCGCCCAGAACGCATCTGTGGACGGCGGCCCATTCGGAGCGGTGGTCGTCACGGCCGACGGCCAGGAGTTCGTTGCGGTCAACCGCGTCACCGCAGATCACGACCCAACGGCCCACGCAGAAGTGTCCGCCATCCGCGCAACCTGTAAGGCCCTGGGCACGCATGACCTGACCGGCGCCGTGCTCTACACCAGTTGCGAACCGTGCCCCATGTGCCTCTCGTCCTCCCTATGGGCGCGCCTGGACGCGGTCTACTTCGCGGCCGATCGGTACGACGCCGCCGACGGCGGTTTCGACGACGCCGTGTTCTACGAGTTCTTCACGGCCACCCCCGAGGAGCGAGACAAGCTGGTCCCGGTCCGCCACGTTGCAGTGGACAGCCGGAAGGGGCCCTTCGAATCCTGGGCGGCCAACGCGGAGCGCGCCGAGTACTGACCCATTTCTGTCACTGGACCGCGAGGGGGCGTCTCCTGCGCGCCCGGTGGGGTTATGCGTGTCTGAACATGGGCGCACACTGGAGGCCCACACACCGCTCCTTTCGGAGGTTTGGTCCCATGTTCATCTTCAACACAGCCACCACCGCCAACGGCTTCCTGGCCGATCCCAACAACTCACTCGAATGGCTGTTCCAGGTCAAGAGCGAGGCACCGGACGTGGAGCCGTTCACTCAGACCGTCTCCGTGTTCGTGATGGGTTCGTCAACCTATGAATGGTTGCTGAACACCGAGAACATGCTCGAGCACCCGGAGAAGTGGAACGGGTTCTTCGGCGACCGGCCCAGCTACGTGTTCACGAGCCGGGACCTTCCCGTGCCGCCCGGCGTGGATGTCCGGTTCTTGAACAGCTCCGTTCCCGACGCGCTTCCCACGATCACGGAAACCGCTGGCGAGGGCGTCGTGTGGGTCATGGGCGGTGGCGACCTGGTCGGCCAGTTCCTGGATGCCGGTGCTCTCGACCGCATCATCATGACGCTCGCGCCCGCGTTCCTTGCCAGCGGAAAGCCGTTACTTCCGCGCACTGTGTATCCCGGCCGCTTGACCCTCATGGGCGCGCGGACGGTCGGCCAGTTCGTGGAGATTACCTACGACGTCGTGAACCCGAGTCCCAGCGCATAGGACATCTTTGCCGGCGGTCGTGTGCTGGTAGGCGCTGCCGACCCGTCTCTGCCGCTCGCCCTACGCGGAATCGTTCGCAATAAGCTTCTGGTCGTGTCACCCTGAAGCCATGACGCACGAACACCCGGAGCACAAGGCACCCGTCACCGCCCAAGAGTGGGATGCCCGCTACGACACCGAGCACATCTGAAGTGGCAACCCGAACGGCGCGCTGGTGGCCGAGGCTTCATCGCTCACGCCCGGATCCGCATTGGACGTGGGCTGCGGTGAGGGCGCGGATGCCGTGTGGCTTGCTCAACGAGCTTGGTCCGTCACGGGCGTGGACGTCTCCACCATTGCCGTGGGACGCGCACGTGCCGCTGCGGATGCCGCCGGAGTGGAGGTCAGATGGTTGGTTCAGGGTTTCCTTGACGCGCCGTTTATCGATTTTGATCTGGTGTCCGCCCAGTACCCGGCCATCCCCAAGGTCGGCGACCATGAGGTAGAACTGCACTTCGCTCAGGCAGTGAAGCCCGGTGGACTGCTCATGTTCGTCCATCACGTCATGGACGACGGCCCTCACGGATTCGATCCCGCGGACTACGTGATGCCGGAGGACATTGCTCAGTACTTCGCTGACGCCGACTGGGATTCCCTGCTGGACGAAGTCCGCGAGCGCCACGTGTCCGGCGGGGCCGGGGCACACCATTCACAGGACCGGGTGATTGTGGTGCGAAGACCGATGTAATTTACGGCCGCACTCAGACCTTCACGCTATAACCGCGGTTTTGTACAAAAGCGTCAAGAATGCCTGTATTCTGAGTGCATGAGTGATATGACCGTAAGTGACGCTCGGGCCCGACTAGC
>NZ_AJXN01000070.1 GCF_000286355.1 Kocuria atrinae C3-8
CGGCCGGCCGAGCGGCGTCGGCAGGGGGTATCGCACCCAGCCGCCGGGGGAGTGGAACCCCTCGTTTGCAATGGCGTGCAATCCTCTGGCAGAATGGTCGCTGTTGTTCACGTGTCGGCGTGTGCCCGTAAAAAGGTCCCGACCGCGTCGGGCGAACCGGTACACCGAAGCAGCCTCAACGAGCAATGGTCTCCATGGGAACCACGTGAACAGCCATCCAATCGACACCATAGAAATTATTTGTGCGAACTCGTGTTTGCGTTTTTCGCGACACGCCCGAGTTCGGGTGTCGGTGCTTCAGCAGGGTGAGGAACCCGGTTCTACCGGATTCAGCCTGTGTGAAGTGGCGATATAAGCGCCAAAACACAAGGAGCTAACGCTCCACACAGGGAAGTACTTGAAGAAAGAGAGTCACGACGCATGGCGGGACAAAAAATCCGCATCCGGCTGAAGTCCTATGACCACGAGGTCATTGACGTCTCGGCCCGGAAAATCGTTGAGACGGTGACGCGCGCAGGCGCCACGGTAGTGGGACCCGTCCCGCTGCCCACGGAGAAGAACGTCTACTGCGTGATCCGCTCGCCGCACAAGTACAAGGACAGCCGTGAGCACTTTGAAATGCGCACACACAAGCGGCTGATCGACATCATCGACCCCACGCCCAAGGCTGTCGATTCGCTCATGCGTCTCGACCTGCCGGCTGACGTGAACATCGAAATCAAGCTGTAAAAAGGATCGCACCCCAATGACTACCACTTTCGAACGCCAGGTTAAGGGCCTGCTGGGCACCAAGCTCGGCATGACCCAGGTCTGGGACGAGAACGGGAAGTTCGTGCCGGTGACCGTGGTCAAGGCCGACTCCAACGTCGTGACGCAGCTGCGCAACGAGGACAAGGACGGCTACAACGCCGTTCAGATCGGCTTCGGTGCGATCGATCCCCGCAAGGTTTCCAAGCCGCTGGCTGGCCACTTCGCCGCCGCTGGAGTAACCCCGCGCCGCCACGTCGTCGAACTTCGTACTTCCGACTCCGCTGACTACGAGCTCGGCCAGGAACTGTCCGTCGAAATCTTCGACGCCGGTACCAAGGTCGACGTTGTCGGCACCACCAAGGGCAAGGGCACCGCCGGTGTTATGAAGCGTCACGGCTTCGCCGGTGTTGGCGCCTCCCACGGTGCTCACAAGAACCACCGCAAGCCGGGATCCATCGGCGGCGCGTCTTACCCCGCACGTGTTTTCAAGGGCATGAAGATGGCTGGTCGTATGGGCAACGCCCGTCACACCACCATGAACTTGACCGTTCACGCTGTTGACGCCGACAACTCCCTGCTGCTCATCAAGGCGCCCTGCCGGGCCCCAAGGGATCGGTCGTCCTCGTCCGAACCGCAGTGAAGGGAGCCTGATAAGCCATGGCAACTGAAACCGTAAACGTCGAGCTGCCGGCTGAGATCTTCGACGCGCAGACCAACGTGCACTGCTTCACCAGGTCGTCGTCGCTCAGTTGGCCGCTGCTCGCCAGGGAACGCACAAGACCAAGACCCGCGCCGAAGTTTCCGGTGCAGGCCGCAAGCCGTTCAAGCAGAAGGGCACGGGTCGCGCTCGTCAGGGCTCCATCCGCGCTCCTCACATGACCGGCGGTGGCGTTGTCCACGGTCCGACCCCGCGTGACTACTCGCAGCGCACGCCCAAGAAGATGAAGGCAGCTGCCCTGCGCGGCGCCCTCTCGGACCGGGCTCGCAACAACCGCATTCACGTGGTTGCCGATCTGGTGACTGCTTCCGAGCCGTCCACCAAGGCCGCCAAGGATGCACTGCGTTCGATCACCGAGCGCAAGAACGTGCTGGTTGTTCTGGACCGCGGTGACGATGTCACTGCATTGTCCGTGCGCAACCTGGTCAACACGCACGCCGTGTACGCAGACCAGCTCAACACGTACGACGTGCTCGTCTCGGACGACGTGATCTTCACCAAGGCCGCTTACGACTCGTTCGTTGCTGCTGCGTCCGCTACGGGTAAGAACCAGGAGGACGCCAAGTGAGCGCGATCTACAACAAGGACCCGCGCGATGTGATCATTCGCCCGGTCGTCTCCGAGAAGTCCTACGGACTGATCGACGAGGGTAAGTACACCTTCCAGGTGGACCCCTCCGCGAACAAGACCGAGATCAAGTACGCCGTGGAGAAGATCTTCGGTGTCAAGGTCGAGTCCGTCAACACCCTCAATCGTCCCGGTAAGCGCAAGCGCACTCGCTTCGGCTGGGGAACGCGTAAGGCCACCAAGCGTGCCATCGTGTCCCTTCGGGAAGGTTCCATCGACATCTTCGGCGGTCCGCTCGCCTGAGCGGAGACCACTTTAACGAGGAATATCAATTATGGCTATCCGTAAGCACAAGCCGACAACCCCGGGCCGTCGTGGCTCGTCGGTTGCCGACTTCGTAGAAATCACGCGTACCACGCCTGAGAAGTCACTGGTGCGTCCGCTGCCCAAGAAGGGCGGTCGTAACAACACCGGTCGCATCACCACCCGTCACAAGGGCGGTGGACACAAGCGTCAGTACCGTGTCATCGACTTCCGTCGTCACGACAAGGACGGCATTGATGCCAAGGTCGCTCACATCGAGTACGACCCCAACCGTACGGCTCGCATTGCGCTGCTGCACTACGTTGACGGCACCAAGCGCTACATCGTGGCTCCCAACAAGCTCAAGCAGGGCGATGTTGTCGAGTCCGGTCCGTCCGCTGACATCAAGCCCGGTAACAACCTGCCGCTGCGCAACATCCCCGTGGGCACCGTGCTCCACGCTGTGGAGCTGCGTCCCGGCGGCGGCGCCAAGCTGGCTCGTTCAGCCGGTGCCTCCGTGCAGCTCGTCGCCAAGGAAGGCAAGTACGGCCAGCTCCGTCTGCCCTCCGGTGAAATCCGCAACGTCGACGTGCGCTGCCGCGCAACCGTGGGCGAGGTCGGCAACGCCGAGCAGTCCAACATCAACTGGGGCAAGGCCGGCCGTAACCGCTGGAAGGGCATCCGCCCGACCGTGCGCGGTGTCGTCATGAACCCCGTTGACCACCCGCACGGTGGTGGTGAGGGTAAGACCTCCGGTGGTCGCCACCCGGTCAACCCGAACGGCAAGCCCGAGGGACGCACCCGTCGCCCCAACAAGGAAAGCGACAAGCTCATCGTCCGTCGTCGTCGTACCGGCAAGAACAAGCGCTAAGGAGCCTGACTAATGCCACGCAGCCTCAAGAAGGGCCCTTTCGTTGATCAGCACCTCTACCTGAAGGTCGCCAAGGAGAACGAGAAGGGCACCAAGAACGTCATCAAGACGTGGTCCCGCCGCTCGATGATCGTGCCCGACATGCTCGGCCACACGATCGCCGTGCACGACGGACGCAAGCACATCCCGGTGTTCATCACGGAGTCGATGGTCGGGCACAAGCTCGGCGAATTCGCTCCCACCCGCACATTCCGCGGCCATGTGAAGGACGACAAGAAGGGCAAGCGTCGCTGACCTCTGGTTAGCACGTAGCACTTCTTCGACAAGACGAGAGAAGGAAAGCAATGGAAGCCAAGGCATCTGCGCGCTACATCCGCGTGACGCCTATGAAGGCCCGGCGCGTCGTCAACCTGATTCGTGGCCAGCAGGCGAATGAGGCATTGGCGATTCTGAAGTTTGCCCCCCAGGCAGCTTCCGAGCCGGTATTCAAGGTTCTCGAATCCGCCGTAGCTAACGCACGGCAGAAGGCCGACCGTGAAGGCCTCGCGTTCAAGCAGGAAGACCTCGTTGTCTCCGCTGCTTACGTGGACGAGGGCCCCACCATGAAGCGGTTCCAGCCGCGCGCCCAGGGTCGTGCGTACCGCATCAACAAGCGCACGAGCCACGTGACCGTGGTCGTGGCGACCCCGGAGAAGGAGGAGGTCCGCTAAGTGGGACAGAAAATCAACCCCAACGGATTCCGTCTGGGTATCACCACCGACCACATCTCGCACTGGTACGCTGACTCCAACCAGCCGGGCCAGCGCTACAAGGACTACATCCGCGAGGATGTGAAGATCCGCGAACTCATGTCCAAGGGCATGGAGCGCGCCGGTATCTCCAAGGTCGAGATCGAGCGCACCCGTGACCGTGTGCGTGTGGACATCCACACCGCCCGCCCGGGCATCGTGATCGGCCGCCGCGGCGCCGAAGCTGACCGCATCCGCGGTGAGCTCGAGAAGCTGACCGGCAAGCAGATCCAGCTGAACATCCTGGAAGTCAAGAACCCCGAGACCGACGCACAGTTGGTTGCTCAGGGTGTCGCCGAGCAGCTCGCTTCTCGCGTGGCATTCCGCCGCGCCATGAAGAAGGCTATTCAGTCTGCACAGCGTGCGGGCGCCAAGGGTATTCGTATCCAGTGCGCCGGCCGCCTGGGTGGCGCTGAAATGTCCCGCTCGGAGTTCTACCGCGAAGGCCGTGTGCCCCTGCACACCCTGCGCGCGAACATCGACTACGGCTTCTTCGAGGCGAAGACCACCTTCGGCCGTATCGGCGTGAAGGTCTGGATCTACAAGGGCGACCTGACCTCCAAGGAACTGGCTGCACAGCAGGCCGCTGCTCCGTCTTCGCGCGGACGCAACGACCGTCGCGGTGGCGCCGGTGGCGGCGAGCGTCGTCGTCGTGGTGGCAATGACCGTAACGACCGTGGCGGACGCCGTGAGCGTAACGACTCCGCCGCAGCCCCGCAGCAGAACAACGCTGCGGAGGCGCCCAACGCAGAGGGTGGTAAGTAATGCTTATCCCACGTCGTGTTAAGTTCCGCAAGCAGCACCACCCCAAGCGTCGGGGCCAGGCTAAGGGCGGAACCCAGGTATCGTTCGGCGAGTGGGGCATCCAGGCACTGAGCCCGGCATATGTCACCAACCGTCAGATCGAGTCCGCGCGTATCGCAATGACCCGTCACATCAAGCGTGGCGGTAAGGTCTGGATCAACATTTACCCGGACCGTCCCCTGACCAAGAAGCCTGCCGAAACCCGTATGGGTTCCGGTAAGGGTTCCCCCGAATGGTGGGTCGCCAACGTCAAGCCCGGACGCATCATGTTCGAGATCTCCGGCGTGTCCGAAGAGGTCGCCCGTGAGGCGCTTCGTTTGGCAATCCACAAGCTCCCGATGAAGGCACGTATCGTGCGTCGCGAAGGTGGTGAATGATCAATGGCCATTGGATCTAAGGATCTGAACATGGAAAACCTCGCGGAGCTCGACAACAGTGCTCTGACCGAGCAGTTGCGGAAGTCCAAGGAAGAGCTGTTCAACCTGCGCTTCCAGTCCGCAACCGGTCAGCTCGAGAGCAACGGTCGTCTGAAGTCCGTCAAGCGTGACATCGCCCGCATCTACACCGTGCTGCGTGAGCGCGAGCTGGGCATCCGCGAAGAGGTCCAGGCGACTGCTGTAGAGACCGACAAGAAGGCAGCCAAGAAGAGCAAGAAGGCCGCCAAGTCTGAGGATGATGCCAAGTGAGCGAGCAGGTTAACAACGAGGCCACGGCCGAGCGCGGTGACCGTAAGACCCGTCGCGGCTACGTAGTCTCCGACAAGATGGACAAGACCGTGGTCGTGCAGGTCGAGGATCGTGTGAAGCACGCCCTCTACGGCAAGGTCATGCGTAAGTCCAAGCGCATCAAGGCGCACGACGAGGAGAACACCGCTGGTGTCGGTGACCTCGTGCGTATCGCCGAGACGCGTCCGCTGTCCGCCAGCAAGAACTGGCGCATCGTGGAGATCATCGAGAAGGCCAAGTAAGGCTTTCGAGATCGACAAAGCATGCCGGCTCTGAGCCGACACACGGGCCCTCATCTTCGGATGGGGGCCCGTTGCGTTGCCGGAACCGCCCAGTTGGACCTACCAGTCCGTGGGCTGTACAGTGGATCAGTACGCGTGTGGCACACGTGTGCCCACATCACTGACTTCGACACTGCTGAGTCAGAATCCACAATGCCCCACGGCCCGCCCGGCGGACCGTGATTTCCGCAGGGAAATCGGGGCATGAACCAGCGTCTTCGTGCGGTTTTACGCGCGAAGTACCACGCGGCATCGCCAAGCGATGTTCACCGCGTGCCGCTGCCCGTTCACGGATTCTGGTTGAGCAGACCGATCCTCAGTGGGGCAGCGAAGCAGACGATTAGTTCGTCTGAATCACTTCGAATCACTCACGCCACAAACCCAGCGCGTACGTGCTTCGCGAAAACGCCTCGGGCCCCTCCTACGGCCACGGGGAGCACCGTTCAGTGAAGCGTTCGAATATCTACCGTTCCGCAAGGCTCGACATCGTCCAGTTATGGATGAGAACCGGCGCGACGACAGGAGAAATCAGTGATTCAGCAGGAGTCGCGGCTTAGGGTCGCCGATAACACGGGTGCGAAGGAAATCCTCACCATCCGTGTACTCGGTGGATCCGGACGCCGTTACGCAGGCATTGGCGACGTCATTGTCGCCACCGTTAAGGACGCAATCCCCGGTGGCAACGTCAAGAAGGGCGACGTTGTCAAGGCTGTTGTAGTCCGTACCAAGAAGCAGAGGCGCCGTCCCGATGGTTCCTACATTCGTTTCGACGAGAACGCCGCAGTGATCTTGAAGACCGACGGGGATCCCCGTGGCACGCGTATCTTCGGTCCCGTGGGCCGCGAGCTGCGCGACAAGAAGTTCATGAAGATCATCTCGCTGGCTCCGGAGGTGCTCTGACATGGCGAAATTCAAGATCAAGACCGGAGACCTGGTTCAGGTCATTTCCGGCAACAAGCAGAACAAGGGCAAGCAGGGCAAGGTTCTGCGTGTGATCACCGAGACTTCCCGCGTGGTTGTCGAGGGCGTCAACGTGGTGACCAAGCACAAGCGTGCCAGCGCCCAGCGAAGCCGGCGGCATCGTCAAGACCGAGGCTCCCATTCACATCTCGAACGTGATGCTCGTGGACCCGGAGACCGGCAAGCGACCCGCGTGGGCTACCGCACCGAGACCGTGGAGCGTGACGGCAAGCAGAAGACCGTTCGCGTTCGCGTGTCCAAGAGCACCGGCAAGGATCTGTGATGAGCGAAACGACCGAAACCAAGATGACCCCGCGGTTCAAGACCAAGTACCAGGAAACTGTTGCACCGGCACTCCAGGAAGAGTTCGGTTACACGAACGTCATGGAACTGCCCCGCATCACCAAGGTTGTCGTGAACATGGGTCTGGGCGAGGCAGCCAAGGACTCCAAGCTGGTGGATTCCGCCATCAAGGACCTGACCGCCATCACCGGCCAGAAGCCCGTGGTCAACCGTGCCAAGAAGTCCATCGCACAGTTCAAGCTGCGCGAAGGTATGCCCATCGGCGCTCACGTCACCATGCGTGGCGATCGCATGTGGGAATTCCTGGACCGTCTGGTCACCCTGGCCCTCCCGCGTATCCGTGACTTCCGTGGATTGTCCGACCGTCACTTCGACGGCAACGGCAACTACACCTTCGGTTTGACGGAACAGTCCATGTTCCACGAAATCGACCAGGACAAGATCGATCGTGTGCGCGGTATGGACATCACTGTGGTGACCACCGCAAAGAACGACGACGAAGGTCGCGCGCTGCTCAAGGCGCTCGGCTTCCCGTTCAAGACCAACTAATTCCCGCGACGTCAGAGGTCCCGACTGGCTGTAACCGGTCGGGAAACCGTGACGAGGAAGGGCATGTGCCCAAACATGACAATGACAGATCCTGTCGCAGACATGCTGACGCGTCTGCGTAATGCGAACTCCGCATACCACGACACCGTGAGCATGCCGTACTCCAAGCTGAAGGCTCGGGTTGCGGACATTCTCAAGGCCGAAGGTTACATTGCGGACTGGAGCGAGGAGCCGGCCAAGGTCGGTAAGACCCTCATCCTGTCCCTGAAGTTCGGCCCCAACCGTGAGCGCTCCATTGCAGGCGTTCGCCGTATCTCCAAGCCGGGTTTGCGCGTTTACGCGAAGTCCACCAACCTGCCGAAGGTTCTCGGCGGCATGGGCATCGCGATCCTCTCCACCTCTTCGGGTCTGCTGACTGACAAGCAAGCCGGCAAGAAGGGCGTGGGCGGGGAAGTCCTCGCGTACGTCTGGTAATCGGCAGCACAGAACAAAGAAAGGAAGAGAACATGTCACGTATTGGACGTCTCCCGATCTCTGTGCCCGCCGGTGTGGAGGTCGCTGTGGACGGTTCCGTGGTGAAGGTCAAGGGCCCCAAGGGCGAATTGACTCAAACCGTGGCCGCTCCCATTACCGTGGTTGTTGAAGACGGCACCATTCAGGTTGCCCGCCCCAACGACGAGCGCGAGTCACGCGCTCTGCACGGTTTGACTCGTACCCTGATCGCCAACATGGTTCAGGGTGTCTCCGAGGGTTACAGCAAGCAGCTGGAAATCGTCGGAACCGGTTACCGTGTGCAGGCCAAGGGCGCCAACCTGGAGTTCGCTCTGGGCTACAGCCACCCTGTTCCGTTCGAGGCTCCGGACGGCATCACGCTGTCCGTGGAAGGTTCGAACAAGGTCACCGTCGCCGGTATCGACAAGCAGCAGGTTGGCCAGGTTGCCGCAAAGATCCGCAAGTTGCGTCTGCCCGACCCCTACAAGGGCAAGGGCGTGCGTTACGCCGGCGAGCAGATCCGCCGCAAGGCCGGAAAGGCTGGTAAGTAATCATGGCTCTCGTAATCAAGGGCAAGTCGAAGTCCGCTCAGCGCGCACGTCGTCACCGCCGCGTACGCAAGTACGTTTCCGGTACCGCTCTGCGTCCCCGTCTCGTAGTGACCCGTTCCGCGCGTCACATGGTCGCTCAGGTGATCGACGACGACAAGGGTGTAACCCTGGCGTCCGCTTCCACCATGGAAGCTGACCTGCGGGCCGCCTCGGAGGACAAAACCGCCAAGGCCAAGCGCGTGGGCGAACTCGTCGCCGAGCGCGCCAAGGCTGCCGGTGTCGAAACCGTTGTGTTCGACCGCGGCGGTAACAAGTACCACGGCCGTGTGGCCGCGGTGGCCGATGGTGCCCGTGAAGGAGGTCTGGCGCTGTGAGCGAGCAGAACAATGAGAAGGAAACCAAGGTGAGCGAAGCCACCAACGCTTCCAACGAAGCTACCGAGGCTCAGCAGGGAACCGAAGACAACCGCGGTGGCCGCGGCGGTCGCGGTAACCGCAACGAGCGCGGTGGCCGTGGCGAACGCGGCGGTCGTAACGAGCGCGGCGGCCGTGGTGGCCGTGGCGGTCGCGAGGAAGAGAAAGACAAGTTCCTCGAGCGCGTCGTGACCATCAACCGTGTCTCCAAGGTGGTCAAGGGTGGCCGCCGCTTCAGCTTCACCGCCCTCGTGGTGGTTGGCGATGGCAACGGCATGGTTGGCGTGGGCTACGGCAAGGCCAAGGAAGTTCCCGCCGCCATCTCCAAGGGCGTCGAGGAAGCCAAGAAGAACTTCTTCCGGGTTCCTCGCGTGGAAGATCGCACCATTCCGCACCGTGTGCAGGGCGAAGCCGCTGCCGGTGTCGTGATGTTGCGTCCGGCCACCCCGGGTACCGGTGTTATCGCCGGTGGTCCGGTGCGTGCCGTACTCGAGTGCGCGGGCATCCACGACGTGTTGTCCAAGTCCTTGGGTTCGTCCAACCAGATCAACATCGTGCACGCAACCATCGAGGCCCTGCGTATGCTCGAAGAGCCCGCTTCCGTGGCTGCCCGTCGTGGCCTGCCCATGGACGAGGTTGTTCCGGCCCCGCTGCTGCGCGATATCCAGAAGGCAGGTGCCTGATGAACGGAAAGCGCATTCAGGCCGACGGTGCCAATCTGCGTATCAAGCAGGTCCGCTCCGTGGTCGGTCAGAAGCAGAACATGCGCGACACCCTGCGTTCCCTCGGCTTGAAGAAGCCGGGCAACGTGGTGGAGCGCAAGGCCGATGCGGCGACCGCGGGCATGATCAACACGGTGTCGCATCTCGTAGAGGTTGAGGAGGCCGAGTGACCATGGCTGAAAACACTGGGAGCAAGAAGCAGCACGCTCTGAAGGTTCACCACCTGCGTCCGGCCCCCGGATCTCACCAGTCCAAGACCCGTGTGGGTCGTGGTGAGGCTTCGAAGGGTAAGACTGCCGGTCGTGGTACCAAGGCACCAAGGCGCGTTACCAGGTGAAGGCCGGTTTCGCCGGCGGTCAGCTGCCGTTGCACATGCGTCTGCCCAAGCTGCGTGGATTCAAGAACCCGTTCCGCGTGGAGTACCAGGTTGTGAACCTGGATCGTCTGGGCGAGCTGTTCCCCGAGGGCGGTACGATCGGTATCTCCGATCTCGTTGCCAAGGGTGCAGTGCGTAAGAACCAGCCGGTCAAGGTTCTGGGCACCGGAGAGATCTCCGTTGCACTGAACATCACCGCGGACAAGTTCTCTGCCTCCGCGGCTGAGAAGATCGCAGCTGCCGGCGGTTCCACGCAGACCGCGTGAGACTGTACGCAGTAATCGGTTGTAGGGTGTAACCCTGAACTGAAGCGGGCCCCGTGCCGTATTGTCGGCACGGCCCGCTGCTTTTTATCAGGGTGTTGGTGCTCACCTCTCGCGTGCGCACGCAACATCCTTCGCTAGACTTGCCCGGGGTCGGGACCGGCCGGGCCAACACTGAAGTTTTTGGAGGAGGACCTGTGCTCAGTGCTTTCGCACGGGCGTTCACAACGCCGGAACTGCGCAACAAGCTGCTGTTCACCCTCGGGATCATCGTGATCTACCGGTTGGGCACTTTCATTCCTGCGCCTGGCGTGGATTACGGAAACGTGCAGCAGTGTCTGGCACTGGGTAACACCACCGGCGGCGTGTACGACATGGTCAACCTGTTCAGCGGTGGCGCTCTACTGCAGCTGTCCATCTTTGCGCTCGGTGTCATGCCCTACATCACCGCCAGTATTATCGTGCAGCTTCTGCGTGTGGTGATTCCGCGTTTCCAGGAACTCCACGAAGAGGGCGCCCAAGGGCAGACCAAGCTCACCCAGTACACTCGTTATCTCACCATCGGTCTGGCCGCGCTCAACGCGACCACCGTGGTCTCGCTGGCCCGTTCCGGCGCACTGTTGGGTGACTGCCCCTTGCCGATCATCCCGGATGATTCCCTGATGATCCTGGTCATTATGATCCTCACGATGACCGCAGGTACCACGCTGATCATGTGGCTGGGCGAGCGCATTACCGACCGCGGTGTCGGCAACGGTATGTCCCTGCTGATCTTCACCTCGATCGCAGCAACCTTCCCCTCCGCTCTGGGCGACATCCTGCGTACCCGTGGTTGGGGCTTGTTCCTGGCCGTGTGCGCCGTGGGCCTGGTGGTCATCACGTGCGTGGTGTTCGTGGAACAGTCACAGCGCCGTATCCCGGTGCAGTACGCCAAGCGCATGGTCGGCCGACGAACCATTGGTGGCACCAGCACGTACATCCCGCTCAAGGTCAACATGGCCGGCGTGATTCCCATCATCTTCGCCTCGTCCATGCTCATGCTGCCGTCCATGATCGCGCAGTTCGGGATGCCCAATGACGGCTCTCCGGTGCCGGGCTGGGTCAACTGGATCAACACGTACCTGACCTCGGGCGACCACCCGGTCTACATGGTCACGTACTTCCTGATGATCGTGGCGTTCACGTACTTCTACGTGTCCATCACGTTCAACCCGGAAGAGGTTTCCAACAACATGAAGCGCTACGGCGGCTTCATCCCCGGCATTCGCGCCGGGCGTCCCACGGAGAACTACCTGCGTTACGTGCTGTCCCGTATCACGCTGCCGGGTGCTCTGTACCTGGGCATCGTGTCCATGATCCCGCTCATTGCTCTGGTGCTGTTCAACGCCAACCAGAACTTCCCGTTCGGCGGCCCGTCGCTGCTGATCATGGTGGGCGTGGGTCTGGACACCGTGAAGCAGATCGATGCGCAGCTGCAGCAGCGCCACTACGAAGGATTGCTGCGCAAGTAGTTGTCCACCGAGTCCCACGGATCCGTGCGATCCGCCCCGCTCACGTGCTGGAGCCAGTAAAGTGGTGGGGGACCACAGAAGTTCGTGCAAGGAGAAACCATGACCCGTATGTTGATCATCGGACCGCCAGGCGCTGGCAAGGGCACGCAGGCGGCTCGCATCTGTGAACGGTTGAACGTTCCTGCGATCTCCACCGGGGACATTTTCCGAGCGAACATCAAAGAACAGACCGATCTCGGTAAGGAAGCACAGCGTTACACCGACGCGGGCAACCTGGTGCCGGACTCCGTGACCAATTCCATGGTGCGAGACCGCCTGGCTCAGGATGACGTGAACAACGGCTTCCTGCTGGACGGTTACCCGCGCAACGTGGCCCAGGTCGAAGAGCTGGACAGCATCCTCGAGGCCAACGGCACTCACTTAGATGTCGTGCTGCTGCTCACCGCGGACAACGACGAACTCGTCAAGCGTCTGCTGGGTCGTGCTCAGGATCAGGGTCGCACCGATGACACGGAAGATGTCATCCGGCACCGCCTGAACGTCTACGATCAGCAGACCGCACCGGTCGTGGGCGTGTACGAGAAGCGCGGGATCGTCACCGAGGTGGACGGCCTGGGCGACATCGACCAGGTCACCGAGCGCATCATGGCGGCCCTGGCCAGCTGAAATGCGATCTCGCTGAGATCAGAACGTGGGTGTGAGCCCTCGGAACGGCGCCGTACAGCGCGTTCCGAGGCTTAGCCGTTGAAAGAACTCACCACTACGAAGGGAAGCGCGCACCGTGTTTGGTCGCCGCAAGGTAGAACTGAAGTCCGACGCCCAGCTTGCGCTCATGTCGCGAGCCGGGGTGGTGACTTCCCGCGCGCTCGACGCCGCCGTGGCCGCTGCCGTTCCCGGGGCCACCACTGCAGATGTGGACCAGGCCTTCCGGGATGTGCTGGCGGCGAATAACGCCGAGTCCAACTTCTTGGGCTACTACGGCTATCCGGCCACCGTGTGCGTGTCCGTCAATGATCAGGTCGTTCACGGGATCCCCGGTGATCAGGTACTGGCCGACGGGGACATCGTCTCCATCGACGGCGGCGCCATCGTGGACGGCTGGCACGGGGATTCGGCCCGAACCGTTCTGGTGGGGGAGAACCACGACCCAGCGGATGTCGAGTTGTCCAAGGTGACCCGCGCGGCGATGTGGCGGGGTATCGCCGCGATGGCCACCGGCACCACGTGGGTGACATCGGCCAGGCCGTGGAGGACTACGTCCACGGAGTCGTCGGACAGCGGCTGGGAATCCTCGAGGACTATGTGGGGCACGGCATCGGCACGGCCATGCACATGGCCCCGGACGTTCCCAACTACGCCGTGCGCAATCGCGGACCCCGGCTGGTCCCGGGCATGGCACTGGCCATCGAACCCATGCTGATGCGCGGCGGGATCGAGACCAAGATCCTGGAAGACGACTGGACCGTGGTGACCGTGGACGGCGCCAACGCGAGCCAGTGGGAACACAGCGTGTGCCTGCACTCCAAGGGCCTGTGGGTCCTCACCGCTGAAGACGGCGGCGCATCCGAACTCGAACCCCTGGGCGTACATCCCGTCCCGATAGCCGCATCCTGAACCGCACGCGCGGTACGCACGAGCGAAAGGACCTGACATGGCCACCGACGTAGAGATCACCCAGCGACCGAAACCCGGTCAGTTGGTCTTCAAGCCCGCCCGCCGCGGTAAGCCCCCGCAGCACCTGGCCGACCTGGATCTGGCCGGGCGTAAGAAGATGCTGCAGGATGCCGGCTACCCGGCTTTCCGCGCGGCGCAATTGTCCAAGCACTACTTCGAACGATTCGAGACGGATCCGGAGAAGATGACCGACCTGCCGGCCGGCCAACGCGAGGAACTCGTGGCAGCCGCCATGCCTCCGCTGTTGACCACGGTCAAGAACCTCAAGGCGGACCAGGGCATGACGGTCAAGTCCGTCCACCGCCTGTTCGACGGCGCCATGGTCGAGTCCGTGCTCATGCGGTACAGCAAGCGCGTGACCATGTGCATTTCGTCCCAGGCCGGTTGCGGCATGAACTGCCCGTTCTGCGCCACAGGCCAGGCCGGTCTGACCCGGAACCTCTCTGCTGCAGAGATCGTCGATCAGGTCGTCCAGGCATCCGCGCCCTGCGGGACGGTGTGGTGGCCCGGCGGAAGAAGCTCCGCTGCGGGTTTCCAACATCGTGTTCATGGGAATGGGGGAGGCCTTGGCCAATTACAAGGCCACCATGGGTGCAGTGCACCGCCTGATCGATCCCTCCCCGGAAGGCCTGGGACTGTCCGCACGAGGGCTGACCATGTCCACGGTGGGCCTGGTCCCCGGTATGCGGAAGTTCACGCAGGAGAAGCTGCCCATCACCCTGGCGCTGTCCCTGCACGCCCCGGACGATGAGCTGCGCGACGAGCTCATCCCGGTCAACAATCGGTGGAAGGTGGACGAGGCGCTGGATGCCGCACGCGAGTACTACGACGCCACCGGCCGCCGCGTATCGATCGAGTACGCCCTGATCCGCGACATGAACGATCAAGGCTGGCGCGCGGATTTACTGGGGGAGAAGCTCAACAAGCGCGGCGCCGGCTGGGTGCACGTGAACCCCATCCCGTTGAACCCCACCCCGGGGTCCAAGTGGACCGCCTCGCGCCCGGGTGTCGAGCAGAACTTCGTGGAGCGCCTGCGCGCCCACGGTATCCCGACCACGGTGCGCGATACGCGCGGTTCCGATATCGACGGCGCGTGCGGCCAGCTGGCCGCGGACGTCTAGGCCCGGGAGCGGCGTCGTCGTCCGTGTCGATCCGACGTGAAGGTGGCGGGTAGCTCACTACCCGTTACCGGATTGCATATCAAGTCTCAACCGCGTAAAGTATTGCGTTGGTTGTCTGTGCTCGCTCCGCTGAGCCCTGCCCGTCCACGAATCCACCCAAGCTTGCGCTGAAGGGGAGAGTTGCGACCGCGGTCAGTCAGTGGAGAGAGTCCTGTAAACCGTCCGGATAGATAACCGGACCCCTCGAAAAGTTAGCGGAGGATATGGCCAAGAAAGACGGAGTCATCGAGATCGAAGGCACTGTGGTCGAGGCTCTGCCCAACGCGTCGTTCCGTGTTGAGCTGAACAACGGTCACAAGGTGCTCGCCCACATCTCTGGGAAAATGCGCCAACACTACATCCGAATCCTTCCTGAGGACCGGGTCGTGGTGGAGCTGAGCCCGTATGACCTAACCCGAGGCCGGATCGTCTACCGCTACAAGTAGAAATTCGCGGCACCACGCACCGCGCGGATCGTAGTGATCTGCGGGGTGTTTGCTGCGTTATTCACCACCACTAGTACGCGAAGGAATGCGATGAAGGTCCAACCGAGCGTCAAGCAGATCTGCGACAACTGCAAGGTGATTCGCCGTAACGGCCGAGTCATGGTGATCTGCTCGAACCCCAGGCACAAGCAGCGCCAGGGCTGACGGAGCGCTCCCGCCCCACGCAAGTGGATTGACAGAACGGACACTGCAGCCAGCACCGCACGGTGCGGCAACCCCCGGCACGGAGGCCGGAGACCGAACGAAATACGTTGTTCGGGACGCAGTGTTCAAGACCTCCGGACATTACAAGGAGAACCGCCAATATGGCTCGTCTCGCAGGCGTAGACCTCCCCCGCGAAAAGCGGCTGGAAATTGCGCTGACTTACATCTACGGCGTGGGTCGTACCCGTGCACTCGCAACCCTTGAGGCCACCGGCATCTCGGGTGACGTGCGCGTGAAGGATCTCACCGACGCTCAGCTCGTCGAGCTGCGCGACTACATCGAAGGCAACTACAAGGTCGAAGGCGATTTGCGCCGCGAGGTTGCCGCCGACATCCGCCGCAAGGTCGAAATCGGCAGCTACCAGGGTGTGCGTCACCGTCGTGGCCTTCCGGTCCACGGCCAGCGCACCAAGACCAACGCACGTACCGCAAGGGTCCCAAGCGCACGGTCGCCGGCAAGAAGAAGTAATCGTGGTCGCCGCCCAAGCCGGCGGCTGATCAACGTCGAAGATCTTTGTAGGAGAATTCATGGCTCAGAAAACTCGCGCGACGGCTGCTCGCAAGCCGCGTCGCAAGGTTAATAAGAACGTGACTCAGGGCCAGGCCCACATCAAGTCCACGTTCAACAACACCATCGTTTCCATCACCGATCCCTCCGGTGCCGTTCTGTCGTGGGCTTCCGCCGGCGGCATGGGCTTCAAGGGATCCCGTAAGTCCACCCCGTTCGCCGCTCAGCAGGCCGCCGAGGCCGCAGCCAAGGGCGCCAGGAGCACGGCATGCGCAAGGTTGACGTGTTCGTCAAGGGACCGGGTTCCGGACGCGAAACCGCTATCCGCGCACTGCAGGCCACCGGGCTCGAGGTCGGTTCCATTCAGGACGTCACCCCGTCCGCTCACAATGGTTGCCGTCCCCCCAAGCGCCGTCGCGTTTGATGCGTGCAGCGTGAGCACCGAACCCTCAGGGTTCGGTGCCCGCGCATCGACGCGGTGATCTCGCCTGATCTCCGCGCACCCCACCCCTTGTTTTCCACCACCTGCGTGCGTCATATGGCGGAGGCACGCTGAAAGGAAACATCAGTGCTCATCGCACAGCGCCCCACCCTCACCGAAGAGGTAGTGGCTGATAACCGCTCCCGGTTCGTGATCGAACCGCTCGAGCCCGGTTTCGGCTACACCCTCGGCAACTCCCTGCGTCGCACTCTTCTGTCCTCCATTCCCGGTGCAGCCGTGACCAGCATCCGCATTGACGGTGTGCTGCACGAGTTCTCCACCGTAGATGGTGTCAAGGAAGACGTCACCGAGCTGATCTTGAACATCAAGAAGCTCTCGCTCTCGTCCGAAGAGGACGAGCCCGTGACCGCGTGGCTGCGCAAGCAGGGACCCGGCGAAGTGACCGCCGCTGACATCTCGGCTCCGGCCGGTGTCGAGGTCCACAACCCGGAACTGCACATTGCCACCCTGAACTCCAAGGGCCAGCTGGAGATCGAACTGACGATCGAGCGCGGTCGCGGCTACGTTTCTGCTTCGCAGAACAAGTCCGTTGACGCCGAGATCGGTCGCGTTCCGGTCGACTCCATCTACTCCCCGGTGCTCAAGGTGACTTTCCGCGTGGAAGCCACCCGTGTGGAGCAGCGAACCGACTTCGACAAGCTCATCCTGGACGTGGAGACCAAGGAAGCCATCACCCCGCGTGATGCAGTTGCTTCCGCCGGTACCACTCTGGTGGAGCTGTTCGGTCTGGCTCGCGAGCTCAACACCACGGCTGAGGGTATCGAGATCGGTCCGTCTCCCACGGATGCTGCCGCCGCCGCTGACATGGCTCTGCCCATCGAGGATCTCGAACTGACGGTTCGTTCCTACAACTGCTTGAAGCGTGAGGGCATCCACAGCGTGGGTGAACTGGTTGCACGCTCCGAGGCAGACCTGATGGACATCCGTAACTTCGGCGCCAAGTCCATTGACGAGGTCAAGGCCAAGCTCCAGGAGCTCGGTCTGGCACTCAAGGACTCCCCGCCAGGTTACGACCTCGCCGCGCACGCAGCTTCGTTGGAGGACGAGGACGAGAACAACAACCCGTTCGACGTCGACCTCGACTGAAGTCTTACAACTTTCCCGTTTCTCACGAGGCAGCCTGCTAGCCACGCGAGAGACCGACCACCAGGAGACCTACTATGCCTACCCCTACCAAGGGACCCCGTCTCGGCGGCGGGCCTACCCACGAGCGCATGATGCTCTCGAACATGTCTCAGCAGCTGTTCGAGCACAAGCGCATCACCACCACGGTGACCAAGGCCAAGCGCCTTCGCCCGGTGGCCGAGCGTCTGATCACCTTCGCCAAGCGCGGTGACCTGGCTTCTCGCCGCCGCGTGATGCGTCAGCTCAACGACAAGTCCGTCGTGCACGAGCTGTTCACCGCTATCGCTCCGGCCATGGACGGCCGCGACGGTGGTTACACCCGCATCACCAAGATCGGTAACCGCAAGGGCGACAACGCCCCCATGGCCGTCATCGAGCTGGTCATGGAGCCCGTTGCTTCCAAGTCCACCGTTGCCGAGGCCGAGAAGGCCACCGAAAAGGCTGCTGCAGCTCCGGCTGCTCCGGTCGACACCCCGGCCGAGACCACTACTGAAGAGGTCAAGGCTCAGGAGATCCCCGCTGCAGAGCAGGCTCCCGAGACCGCCGAAGAGGCAGCCGAGGTCGCAGCCGAGAACCAGGACGCTGAGTTCGCCGGTTCGCACGCACCGTTGGAGTCCGGCGAAGCCCCCGAGGGCTTCTCCATCAAGGGCAACAAGAACTCCATGAAGTACCACGTTCCCGGCTCCCGCTGGTACTCCGGTACCACCGCCGAGATCTGGTTCGATTCCCCGGCCAACGCCGAGGCCGCTGGTTTCCAGCCGGCCGGTGGCGCTGCCGCTCAGAAGATCTCTGAGTAAGCACGTAGCTGCTTGACCGACGCCGCCGCAGGTAACCTGCGGCGGCGTCGTCGTTTTTCGGGAGGTTATGAACATGTCGGGTGAGCTGGTGCGCCTGCGCATCGATTTGGCGTACGACGGCGCTCCGTTCAGCGGGTGGGCGGCGCAGCCTTCGCTGCCCACGGTGCAGGGCGCGGTGGAGACGGCGCTCGAGCTGGTGTTGCGCCATCCTTTGCGCACCGTGGTGGCCGGTCGCACGGATACGGGTGTGCATGCTCGCCGTCAGACCGTTCACGTGGATGTTCCGGTCGATGCGTGGGAGACGGTGACGCGTGGCGCGGAGGTTGCCCCCGGGGCGGCTCTGGTGCGCAGGTTGAACGGTGCGCTCAACCGGGTTCTCGGTAAGGACCGTACGAATCTTGGCCTTCAACCAGCCCTCGGTGCCGTGGTGATTCACGACGCCGCTCTGGCACCCGCCGGTTTCGACGCTAGGTTCTCGGCGTTGTCGCGTAGCTATGCCTATCGCATCTCCGACGCCGCCAGCGGCCACGATCCGCTCACGCGTGGTTTTGCGTGGTGGGTCAATGAGGAGCTCGACGTCCCCGCCATGAATGCCGCAGTGACCGATCTACTGGGGCTGAACGACTTCCTGAGTTTCTGCAAGCCGCGGGAGGGCGCAACGACGATTCGCGAACTGCAATCCGCGTCGGTGGAACGGGATGCTTCGGGTCTTGTGACGGTGCGGTTGCAGGCGGACGCATTCTGCCACCACATGGTCCGCTCCGTGGTGGGCGCCGCAACACGGGTGGGCCAGGGGCGCTACGAACAGGACTGGTTGGGGGAGCGGTTGGAGGCGCGCGTGCGCGACGCTCGCGTGTTGCTCGCACCCCCGCACGGGCTGGTCCTGGAATCCGTCGAGTACCCTGCCGATCACGAACTGGCGGCCCGCGCGGAACAGACGCGGGCCAAGCGTCCGGAGGACTGAACCCCTGGTTACCGACTGGTTGAATGATTAGGCTCAGTGTGAGGGCGAGCATCGTTGTCGCCCTGACCCGGAGGAACTCATGACCAGTGAAGCAAGAGCAACGAACTCTCGACCGCGGCCCATCTGGGACGGTCCCATCGCCCCGATAGTGGCCTGGGCGTGTGCGTTCCTGAGCCTGGCCGCTGTGGGATTTGCACTCCTGGGGTACCACGCGGGCACATGGCTCTCCTTCCCACTGGGGCTGCTCGGCGCTATCGCCGGAGGAAACTCACGGCGCTTCCTTCCCATGATCCTGTGCATTATTGCGGCCTTGGTACTGCCCCTGGCGATGACCCTGACGGGATTCTGACTGCGATAGGTGGGAGCGCGCCGTCGGCGGACGTCGTGTGTCGGAAAGCGGAGGACCCGTTAATTGGCGCGGATTTGAAGCTTCCGGTAACATTGATTGCTGTTGTGCGTGCCCGCCTCGGTCACCTGTACCCAAAGCGGTTGCTCATGTTGCAGAGCGCAAGACCGATTGGTGCACCGGGTTGCGGGAGCGCGGATGCCGCCAGGCTCTCACCCTGGCCCCGAAGCACAGCGAAACAACCCGACACGGTCTCTCGTGTCATCAGTAGACAAACGAAGGCAGATCAACGTGCGTACGTACACTCCGAAGCCCGGTGACGTCCAGCGTCAGTGGCACGTCATCGACGCCACCGACGTAGTCCTGGGTCGTCTTGCCAGCCAGACCGCAACACTGCTGCGCGGGAAGCACAAGCCGACCTTCGCTCCCCACGTGGACATGGGCGATTTCGTCATCATCATCAACGCAGAAAAGGTCGCACTGACCGGCGCCAAGCTGGAACAGAAGCGTGCCTACCGCCACTCCGGTTACCCGGGCGGTCTCAAGTCCACCAACTACGCAGAGTTGCTGGAAAAGAACCCCACCCGTGCAGTGGAAAAGGCCATCAAGGGCATGCTGCCCAAGAACAAGCTGGCCGCTCAGCAGCTTTCCAAGCTGAAGGTCTACGCAGGCCCCGAGCACCCGCACTCGGCACAGCAGCCCAAGCCCTACGAATTCACCCAGGTCGCCCAGTAATTCGGGCCAACGAGAGCACAACAAGGAGAATCGTGGCTCAGAATACTGAAGAAGTAGAAGTTACCGAGATTGTCGAAGGTGCTGACGGCACCGAGGAGCTGAGCAGCTACACCTCGGAATCCACCGGCCCCGTCGAAGGCGGTGCCCCCGCTTCCGAGCGCGCACCCCTCACCGTTTCCGGTCAGGCTGTCGGCCGTCGCAAGCAGGCCATCGCCCGCGTGCGCCTGGTCCCCGGCTCCGGCAAGTGGATCGTCAACGGCCGCGAACTGGCCGAGTACTTCCCGAACAAGCTCCACCAGCAGGAAGTGAACGACCCGTTCCGCCTGCTGGACCTCGAAGGCGCCTACGACGTCACCGCCCGTATTTCCGGCGGCGGCCCCTCCGGTCAGGCCGGCGCCATGCGCCTCGGCATTGCCCGCGCCCTCAACGAGATCGACCTGGAGCACAACCGCCCGGCCCTCAAGAAGGCCGGCTTCCTGACTCGTGACGCCCGCGTCATTGAGCGCAAGAAGGCAGGCCTCAAGAAGGCCCGCAAGGCTCCGCAGTACTCCAAGCGCTAAACGAAGCAACCCACGCTTCGGCCAGCGTTTACGAACCGGGTCCCGCATTTCGGCTTTTGCCGAAGCGTGGGGCCCGGCTTCGTTTTAAGTGTCGTTAGAACCCTTGATTGCGTCTCATGCGTCGTTAGATCCTCCGGGGGTTCCCAAAGGGATCTAACGACGCATGGGGTGCGACTCATGGTTCTTGCAGCGCCTAGTCTGTCTCCCAAACGGTGGCTGACCAGGCCCTCGCGGTGCTGGGCGGTTCGGTGGGCCCACACCCCCGTGGTGGAGTCACAGAACCTTGGACAAGAAGTCCTGGAGCCGGGGTTGCTGTGGGTTCTCGAAGATCTGCTCAGGGTCTCCGTCTTCGATGATCGCGCCGTCGGACATGAACATGACACGGTCGCCGACTTCGCGGGCGAAACCCATCTCGTGCGTCACCAAGACCAAGGTCATACCAGACTTGGCCAGGTCCCGGATGACCTGCAGAACTTCGCCCACCATCTCCGGGTCCAGGGCGCTGGTGGCCTCGTCGAAGAGCATGATCTCCGGGTTCATGGCCAGAGCGCGCGCAATGGCCACGCGCTGCTTCTGCCCACCGGACAATGATGCCGGCCGGGCATCGGCCTTTTCCTTCAGGCCCACGCGGTCCAAGAGTTTGAGGGCTGCCTCCCTGGCATCGGATTTACCGAGCTTCTTGACCTCGGTGGGTGCCAACATGATGTTTTCCGCCACGGTCATGTGCGGGAACAGGTTGAAGTGCTGGAACACCATGCCGATGTGCTGCCGAACGGCGTTGATATCGACCTTGGGATCCGTGAGGTCGTAGCCGCTCACGGATACCGTTCCGCTGGTGACATCCTCGAGGCGATTGAGACAACGTAGGAACGTGGATTTTCCCGAGCCGGAGGGGCCGATCACACAGACGACCTCGCCCTCGTGAATCTCTGTGGAAATGCCTTTGAGCACCAGATTGTCCCCGAAGGCCTTCTCCAGATCTCGAACAATGATCTTCTGGCTCCGCTGGTCCTGGGGCGACTCGGCCCGATCAGTGACTGAAGTGCTCATTTGTTGATCTTCCTATCGGCAAAGTTAGCGAGCTGGGTCAGAAGGGTGATGGCCACGAAGTAGATCACTGCCACGATGAGCAGCACCTCGGTGACGCGGAAGTTGGAAGCGTAGATCTGCTGAGCCTGGTACAGCAGCTCCGCGAAACCGATGGCCAGCAGCAAGGAGGAATCCTTGAGCATGATGACCAGCTGATTGATCAGCGACGGGGTCATGATCTTGAAGGCCTGCGGTAGAACCACCTTCTGCATGGATTTCCCATGGCCCAAGCCCAGCGAACGGGCGGCTTCCATTTGTCCCGGGTCCACGGATTGCACACCGCCGCGCACGATCTCTGCGATGTAGGCGGCGCCATTGAGCGCCAGCGTGAGGACACCGGCCACCCAGATGTTCACCGGTGTTCCGATGAGCTGGGGGAGACCGAAGTAGAAGAAGAAGGCCCACACCAGGATGGGAGTGCCGCGGAAGATGCTCACGAACGCCGTGGAAATCGCCCTGAGGAAACGGTTGCGCGAGATCTTCATGAAACCGAATACCAGGCCCAGGACCATGGCGATCAGGAAGGCCACGGCCGTGACGATCAGGGTGTTCTTTAGGCCCGTCAGAAGCGCGGGCATGGCGGTGACCACGAGTCCCCAGAACGTGGAGCGGTCCACCGCTTCATCATCGCTGGCCAGGAAATCGTCCAGGATCTGCTGGTATTCACCGCTGTCCTTGAGCTCAGCCAGACCGGTGTTGAACTTTTCCAACAGCTCGGCATTCTTGCCCTTGTTCACCGCAAAACCGTAGTCGCCGGCCTCGACCTGTTCACCCACGGTGACGAGACCGGATCCTTGCTGCACGCCGTAGGCGATCACCGGGTAATCGTCCATGAGCACGTCCGCGTTACCGGACTTCACGGATTCCACCAGGGTGGTGGTCTGATCCAGAGAAGTGATCTCGTAGCCGTACTGGTCTTGGCGTTCTCGAGCGACTTCCTCGGACATGGAACCGGTCTTCACTACCAGTTGCCTGTCCTGCAGATCGTCCCAGCCTGAATCTCGTCTCCCTGATCCTCGTTGACGGCCAGGGTCATGGTTCCGGTGTAGTACGGATCCGAGAAGTCGTAGACCTCTTTACGTTCGTCCGTAATCGACATGCCCGCGATCACACCGTCAGCCTGGTCCGCGCTCAGCGCTTGCAGTGCGGCGTTGAATCCAAGGGAACGCCATTCCACCTGGAAGCCTGATCCTCGGCAATGGCTTCCATGATTTTGATGTCGATGCCGGTCAGTTCACCGGATGAGTCCCGGAACTCGAAGGGTGCGAACGTGGTGTCCGTGGCGATGACATACGTTTCGCCTGAGTCTCCCGCGGTTTCCTGTGGGACAGTCAAAGGTGACGCGACGGCGCCGGGTAGGTTCACCGCGATCAGGGTGAACAAAGCCAATAATGCTGCTGATAACGATGTGAAACGGCGTGGGTGCGCCATGGATCACTCCTCGCTCGTGGTAGTCCCACCGCGCGGGAAATCGGTCGTCGATGGAACTCGAGTGATCACAGGTGCGTGATCGTCAGTCGCACGGGGCCTGGGTGAAAGAAAAGGATTGACCGATGTGATCCACAGCATATCGAGTAGCCCGATCTTTCCCGGGAGATTCTGGAGCGTTTTGAAATCGTGAACGGTAAGACGAGGCTGATGCGGCGGGGGAGCGGCGTCGGCGACTCAGGCCGAGTAACCGGCCAACGCGACCCGAACAAGAAGCAAATGGGGCGTAAAATGGGACTTGGAGCACAGTGGCTCCGCACCCGAATCCACGAGAGGGCCCGGATGAGCACGCAAGCGGATCAGAACCAGAGCAAGACCTCGGCAAAGAAGGACCAGGACAAGAAGGCCATCGCCGAGGAACTCGCCCAGGAAAAGGATCTCGTCACGAGCGAGATCGACCAGGAAGAGCACCACCGTATCTCCGTGGTGGAGGATTACGCGGCAGAGCTGGACGAGATTGCGGAACTCGGCCGCAAGCTCCACGACGACGCCGGGTTGTCCCGTTCCGATGCGTGGAAGCGTGGCTACCCCTACGACGAGAAGATGAGCCGTAAGGAGTACGAGAAGACCAAGCGTGCTCTGCAGATCGAGCTCCTCAAGCTCCAGCTCTGGATCAAGGAAACCGGTCAGAAGCTGCTGATCATTTTCGAAGGCCGCGATGCCGCGGGTAAGGGTGGCTCGATCAAGCGATTCACCGAGCACCTCAATCCGCGTGGTGCGCGCGTGGTGGCCTTGGAGAAGCCCACCGACATCGAGCAGACCCAGTGGTACTTCCAGCGCTACATCAAGCACCTGCCGTCCGGTGGCGAGATCGTGCTGATGGACCGCTCCTGGTACAACCGTGCCGGCGTGGAACGCGTAATGGGCTACTGCACCTCGCAGCAGTACTACGAGTTCATGCGTCAGGCCCCCGAATTCGAGCGCATGCTGGTGAACTCGGATACGCACCTGATCAAGTTCTGGTTCTCGGTGACCCGTGCCGAGCAGCTGGCTCGTTTCCAAGCCCGCCGTACGGATCCCGTGCGCCAGTGGAAGCTGTCCCCGACCGACGTCGCGTCCCTGGACAAGTGGGATGATTACACCGAGGCCAAGGAAGCCATGTTCTTCTACACGGACACCGGCGATGCTCCCTGGACCGTGATCAAGTCCAATGACAAGAAGCGCGCTCGCCTGGAGGCCATGCGCCACGTCCTGTCGCAGTTCGACTACCCCAACAAGGATCGCTCCGTGGTGGGTACGCCCGACCCCAAGATCGTGGGCGGATCCAACGACGTCATGGACGACAACGGAACCAACCCGGATGGGTTTCCCGTAGTCCGACCCGGCAACGACTAGTCGATGCGCTTCGCGGTTCCCGCGTGGCACGTCGTAGGATGACAGGCGATGTCTAGAATTTTTGGAACGGACGGCATTCGCGGGCTCGCGAACGGCCTCCTCACAGCTGACCTTGCAATGGAGCTGTCTCAAGCAGCCGCGATCGTGTTGGGGCACGGGCACGCCAAGCCCGGCACCCGACCTCGAGCGGTGGTCGCCCGAGACGGTCGCGCGAGCGGCGAGTTCATCGGAGCGGCGGTCACCGCCGGTCTCGCGAGCTCCGGAGTGGACGTGTACGACGCGGGGTGATCCCCACCCCGGCTACGGCGTACCTCGTGGCGGACATCGA
The DNA here is from genome assembly GCF_000286355.1 of Kocuria atrinae C3-8. Lineage (GTDB taxonomy): Bacteria > Actinomycetota > Actinomycetes > Actinomycetales > Micrococcaceae > Kocuria > Kocuria atrinae_A. The sequence goes on from NZ_AJXN01000070.1 coordinate 25,269, forward strand.
CGCCGATTTCGGTGTCATGATTTCCGCGTCCCACAACCCCGCTCCGGACAACGGCATCAAGTTCTTGGCCCACGGCGGCAAGAAACTGCCGGACTCCATCGAGGACAAGATCCAGGAAGTCTACGAGAAGCGCGAGTTCCTGCGCCCCACAGGTGCGCAGGTCGGTCGTATCAACCGCCTGTCCGACGCGGAGGATCGCTACATCCTGCACTTGGTCGGCGCTATTCCGCAGCGACTGGACGGCCTCACTGTGGTTCTGGACTGCGCCCATGGCGCAGCCTCGGGTTCCTCACCCGATGCCTTCCGCGACGCCGGTGCCAACATCCACGTGATCGGCGCGCAGCCTGACGGTCTCAACATCAACGACGGCGTGGGCTCAACCCACCTGGGGCCCCTCAAGGAAGCTGTCATCAAGTACGGCGCGGATCTCGGCATCGCCCACGACGGCGACGCCGATCGCTGCCTCGCGGTGGACCACACCGGTACCGAGGTGGACGGCGACCAGATCATGTGCATCCTGGCGATGGCCATGAAGGACGCCGGCAAGCTCAACCAGGACACTCTGGTGGCCACGGTCATGAGCAACCTGGGTCTGCAGCTGGCACTCGAGCAGCAGGGCATTCGTCTGGAACGTGCAGCTGTGGGTGACCGCTATGTCCTGGAATCGATGGTGGCCAACGGCTACAACCTGGGTGGCGAGCAGTCGGGTCACGTGATCATGGCCGACTATGCCACCACCGGTGACGGCCTTCTGACCGGTCTGATGCTGGCCTCTCGTGTGGCGCAAACCGGTATGCCGCTGTCCGAGTTGGCTTCGGTCATGACTCGCATGCCTCAGATCATGATCAACGTGGCCAACGTGGACAAGGCCGCGGCCAAGACGCATCCCGGGGTCCTGGCCGCCGTCGCGGAAACCGAGGAACGCTTGGGCGGGGAGGGTCGCGTGTTGTTACGTCCCTCCGGTACGGAACCCGTGGTGCGCGTGATGGTCGAGGCTGCGAGCCACGATGAGGCACGTCACGAGGCGGAGTCACTCGTCAAGGTGGTCGAGGAGCACTTGCGTTTGAGCTGATTCGTTTCGAACAGCACCTTAAATACTTGGGCCGCTTCCTTCTGGAAGCGGGGCCCAAGTAGTAGTTGGGATGGTTGGAAAGAATTACAGGGTCTTGGAACCGGGGCCGTCCACGGTGCCGCCCTTGCCGGCGACCAGAGCGTCGCGGATTTCGGTGAGCAGCAAGGTGTTGGGATCGGCTTCCTCGGCGGCCGGGTCGATGCCCAGACGACGGTTGCGAGCTCGATCATCTTGTTCATCGGCATGACGATGGCGAAGTAGACGGCGGCGGCAACCAGCAGGAAGTTGACGATGGCGGTCAGCAGGACACCGAACTTGATGTCGTTGCCGTTGAAGGTGACCATCGCGAAGCTATCGAAGTTGGGGGAGCCCACCACAGCGGAGATCGCGGGCATGAGGACGGATTCGACCAGGGCGGTGATGATCTGGCCGAAGGCAGCGCCGATGATGACGGCGACGGCAAGATCGAGGACATTGCCCTTCATGATGAATTCTTTGAAACCATTAAGCATGGCGTTAGGTTACCCACAGCCGGGGCAAAGATGAAACAAAAAAGACCAAAGTTATCCAACATCACACTTAAAACTGAAAGTGCCCTGATCAGTTTCGGTGATTATTGGCATAACTGCTAGTGACAACTCATTTATTTGTCATCGAAAAGTATCAATTCTTGCGGAGTAGCACGCGTCTGGTCTTGTGGTCCTGGTCCTTGGAGAGGATGAGCCGAGCCCGGCCGCGGGTGGGGCGGACGTTCTGTTCCAAGTTGGGCTCATTGATGCGACGCCAAATATCTGTGGCCACTTCTACGGCCTCGGCGTCAGTGAGGTTGGCGTAGCGGTGGAAATAGGACTCCGGGTTGGCGAACGCCGAGCTGCGCAACGCCTGGAACCGCTCCACGTACCAGCGCTCGATGTCGACCGTGCGGGCGTCCACGTAAATGCTGAAGTCGAAGAAATCGCTCAGGGCCAGTGCCGCGCGGTTTCCCGGGCCCAGTTTGGCAGGGGCGAGCACGTTCAGACCTTCCACGATCACGACGTCGGGCTTGGTCACCACAATTTCCTCGTCCGGGAGGATGTCGTAGGTGGTGTGTGAGTACTTGGGGGCTCGGACCTCGGGCGCCCCGGATTTGATCTCGGACATGAAGCGCAACAGTGCGCGGCGGTCGTAGGACTCCGGGAACCCCTTGCGGTCCATGAGTCCTCGACGCACCAGCTCGGCATTCGGATAGAGGAACCCGTCCGTGGTGACCAACTGAACGTTAGGGGTGGACGGCCAGCGGGAGAGCATCTCACGCAACAAACGCGCCGTCGTCGATTTGCCGGCCGCTACGGAACCCGCAATGCCAATGACAAAGGGAGTGCGCGCGTGGTCCTCGCCCAGGAACGCGTTGGTCTCCGAGTTGAGGTGGTTGGCGGAGGCGTCATAGAGAGTGAGCAGTCGAGAGAGCGGCAGGTAGACCTCTCGCACCTCGTCCACGTCCAGGCGGTCACCAAGACCGCGCAGGTTCTCGATTTCCTGCGCGGTGAGTGGCACGTCTATTTCGTGCGACAAGCGCGACCACGTCTGCCGGTCCAGCTCCACAAACGGGGATGCGCGATGAGTCAGTGACTGTGTGCTCATGTTCAGACCAGTCTAGGGCCGGGGGTGTGGCAGGTAACAGCAGTGACGCGGGTGGTTTCCGGTAGAGTTCTCCGCATGTGTGGAATTGTGGGCTATGTAGGATCCCCGGACGTCAAAGCCGGTGGACACAACGCGTTGGATGTGATTCTCGAGGGATTGCGTCGTCTTGAATACCGCGGATATGACTCCGCCGGTGTTGCTGTCATCGCGGACGGCAAGGTGGACTACCGCAAGAAGGCCGGTAAGTTGACCAACCTCTTGGCCGAACTCGAGGCGGATCCGCTGCCGGATTCCCAGATCGGTATCGGTCACACCCGCTGGGCAACCCACGGCGGCCCCTCGGACGTCAACGCGCACCCGCACGTGGTGGACGGCGGCAAGCTCGCCATGATTCACAACGGCATCATCGAGAACTTCAACGAGATCAAGCGTGAGCTTGCGGCTGAGGGCGAGACTTTCGTGTCCGAAACGGACACCGAGGTCGCTGCCGTGCTGTTGGCGCGCACCTACAACGCACAGCCCGCGGATTCCAAGGATCTGACCGTGGCCATGCAGGACACGAGCCGCCGTCTGGAAGGCGCGTTCACTCTGCTCGCCGTGCACGCGGACCACCCGGACCGCGTGGTCGCATCCCGCCGTAACTCCCCGCTGGTCATCGGCCTGGGCGAGGGCGAGAACTTCCTGGGCTCTGACGTCTCCGGCTTCATCGACTACACCAAGAAGGCTGTGGAGATGGGGCAGGACCAGATCGTCACCATCACCGCGGACGACTACAAGATCGTGGACTTCAACGGCAACCCAGCCGAGGGTAAGCCCTTCGATATCGAGTGGGATGCCGCTGCTGCGGAGAAGGACGGCTACCCCTCCTTCATGGAGAAGGAGATCCACGATCAGCCTTCCGCCGTTGAGCAGACACTGCTGGGTCGCTTGGACGAGACCGGCCGCTTGACGCTGGACGAGCTCAAGATCGACGAGGCCGTGCTGCGCTCCATCGACAAGATCGTGGTCATCGCGTGCGGTACCGCCTCCTACGCTGGCCAGGTCGCCCGTTATGCCATTGAGCACTGGTGCCGCATCCCCACCGAGGTGGAGTTGGCCCACGAGTTCCGTTACCGCGACCCGATCGTGAACGAGAAGACCCTGGTCGTTGCTGTGTCCCAGTCCGGCGAGACCATGGACACCCTCATGGCCGTGCGCCACGCGCAAGAACAGGGTGCCAAGGTGGTTGCCATCTGCAACACCAACGGTTCCACGATTCCTCGCGAAGCGGACGCCGTGCTCTACACCCACGCCGGCCCCGAGATCGCCGTGGCCTCGACCAAGGCGTTCCTCGCACAGATCACCGCCGCCTATCTGTTGGGCCTGTACTTGGCTCAGCTGCGCGGTAACAAGTACAAGGACGAGATCGCCACGATGCTCGCCGAGCTCGAGGCCATGCCCGCCAAGATTCAGCGTGTTCTCGACGAGATCGAGGGCGACGTCAAGGATCTCGCTCAGTCCATGAAGGACGCGTCCTCGGTGTTATTCCTGGGCCGTCACGTGGGCTACCCCGTGGCCATGGAGGGCGCTCTCAAGCTCAAGGAGATCGCCTACATCCACGCCGAGGGTTTTGCCGCCGGTGAGCTCAAGCACGGTCCGATCGCTCTGATCGACGAGGGCCAGCCGGTATTCGTGATCGTTCCCTCGCCTCGGGGTCGCGATTCACTGCACGCCAAGGTGGTCTCCAACATTCAGGAGATCCGCGCTCGCGGTGCAGTCACTATAGTGATTGCGGAAGAGGGCGACGAGGCCGTCAAGGACTTCGCGAACCACATCTTCTACGTCCCCGAGGCACCCACGTTGCTTCAGCCGCTGCTGGCCACCGTGCCGCTGCAGATCTTCGCCGCGGAACTTTCCGCAGCCAAGGGCTACGACGTCGATCAGCCGCGTAACCTCGCCAAGTCCGTGACCGTCGAGTAAGACTTTCACACCACGCATTCACGACGGCGGGTGCCCACCGAAATTTCGGCGGGCA
>NZ_AJXN01000071.1 GCF_000286355.1 Kocuria atrinae C3-8
CCACCCTTAGAACCCGCGGCAGGAAATCGGCAGTTCCCTCGCTTGAGACTTCGTCGATGCCGTTGCCTCACATGAGACTCGCACGCGCTGCTGGATGGCGGAGCATGTTCGGCGGTTAGCGCTCCGCCAGATCAAGAACCCGCGACTAGTGCGTCGTACACGCGCTCGAACCGTTCGTGGACACCGTCGTAGTACTCCCGCGTCTCATCTTGCGGCGAGTAGGTACCGGCGGGTTCGTGATCGGCCGGATCCACGTCCGGAGCCAGCGACTCGAGCATCAGCAGAGCGGTGCCACGGGCGGTGGAGCGCTTCATGACCTGATGAATCACCGGTTTGCCCAGGTAGTCGCCCAGAATCTGCAACCACGACGGCAGATCCTGCGTCACGCTTCCGGCGGCCACGATCTTCTCGACGTCTTTGGCGGCTTCTTCCATCTCATCGGCCACCCGCCGGTACGACGCCGCGATACCCTCCAACATTCCGCGGGCCATCCCCGCTGCATCGGTGGACGCGGAAACATCCACGAATGCGGTGCGCGCGCTGCCGGCCCAGCCGGTGGAACGCTCGCCGGTCAGGAAAGGCAGCACTCCCGGGGTCGAGGTCGACACAGCTTCCCCGGCAATCTCATCCAGGTCAACGCCGTCCAGATTCAGAGTGGTCTCCAGCCAGCTGACCGCACGGCCCACATCATTGAGGGCGCCACCCAGCAGGCAACGTTTGGAGTCGATCCGGTAGCACCACAGTCCGAGCGGAATGTCGTTCGGGCGGTGATGCAGAAGCACCCGCATGGCACCGGAAGTGGCTGCAGAGACGACCATGGTCTGTTCGTTGTCGCCGCCCACACCGATGTTGGCGCACAACCCGTCGGCCACAGGCGCGTACCACTGGGCACGGGAGAGACCCTCCCAGCGTTCGGTGCGCTCGGGGTCCACGTCCGGCAGCGGTTGATCGGGGTCAAGGATCGGCGAGAGGACATCCTCAGAGATCCCTGCTGCCTTGAGCATGCGCTGATCCCAGTTGCCGGAGCGCCGGTTGAGCAGCCCGGTCCACGCGGCGGTCGCGGTACCCGCCGCAGTAGTTCCGAGAAGCTTCAGCCACACATATTCACCGATGGACATCCATCGAACGGCCTCCTCCATGACCTCCGGCTGGGTCTCCGCCAGCCAGCGAAACCTCGGCGCCAGGTAGCTGGTGTGCAGCCGGGCACCCACGATGTCCTGTACTTCGCGCTCGTCCAATTCTTGACGCAGTTGCGCGAGCTGCGGCGCGCAGCGGGAATCCGCATACGTGAAACACGGGGTAATAGCGCTCCCCTCCTCGTTCACGCCCACGAGCGATGACGCAAAAGTATCGAGTCCGACGCCGCGCACTCGCCCGGCCAGCTCAGACCGGTCACACACCAAGTCCAGGATCTCGCTCAACTCCTCAACCACCTGATCGGGGTCGATCACCGATGTGCCGTCGGAGGCCGTGGTGAAGGAATGCGGAACCTTGTGCCGGTAGCCACGGACCGGGGTCCCGGTGGCATCGTGGAGGGAACCACGGCTCGCGGTGGAACCCACATCGAGAGCCATGACCAACGGGTCAACCGCTTTTTTGAGTTCGACAGCGAACTCCACCGCGTCGTCCGGGCGCGGTGTGTCCTTGTGCTTGCCCATGATTCCTCCTGCTCCGTTGCGGTGGATCGCTGTCTTCAGTCTATGGAGCCGGGCAGAGCGGCGGGCGGGAGCAACTCGCGTGAGTGTCGAGTGGAACTGAACAGAGCGGCGTCGGCGTATCAAAATTTGAGACGCATGACCGACATATGGATAGCGTCGTGGGCCGCGCGTATCCTGGAACGAACAAATCTTTTCGGGTCACGGCACAATCGAGCCGTGCGAGAGCCCGAAGCACACCTTGGAAGGAGTCACTGTGCCGCAGCTGCGATCAGCAACGTCAACCACCGGCCGGAACATGGCGGGAGCGCGCGCCTGTGGCGGGCCACCGGCATGGGGAGCGAGGACTTCGGTAAGCCGATCATCGCGATCGCCAACTCCTTCACCCAGTTCGTCCCCGGGCACGTCCACCTCAAGAACATGGGCGACCTGGTGGCCTCCGCGGTCCAGGAAGCCGGCGGCGTGGCCAAGGAATTCAACACGATTGCCGTGGACGACGGTATCGCCATGGGCCACGACGGGATGCTCTACTCGCTGCCCTCCCGCGACATCATTGCGGACTCCGTGGAGTACATGGTCAACGCGCACTGCGCGGACGCTGGTGTGCATCTCCAACTGCGACAAGATCACCCCGGGCATGCTCATGGCTGCCCTGCGATTGAACATCCCCGTGGTGTTCGTCTCCGGTGGCCCCATGGAATCCGGTGAGGGCGTGGAAGGCGTGGTGGAGCACCGCGTGGACCTGGTGGATGCCATGGCACTGGCCGTGGACGAATCCGTCACAGATGCTCAGCTGGCCCAGATCGAGGAGAACGCGTGCCCCACGTGCGGTTCGTGCTCCGGTATGTTCACGGCCAACTCGATGAACTGCCTGACCGAGGCGCTGGGCCTGTCCCTGCCCGGTAACGGCACCACGCTGGCCACGCACGTGAACCGTAAGCGCCTGTTCTTGGAAGCGGGCCGCCGCATCGTGGAGTCCGCCAAGCGCTACTACGAGCAGGACGACGAGTCCGTGTTGCCCCGCAATATCGCGACCAAGGCCGCGTTCAGCAACGCCATGGCACTTGACGTGGCCATGGGCGGCTCGACCAATACCGTGTTGCACATTCTGGCCGCCGCGCAGGAGGCCGAGGTGGACTTCAACCTCTCGGACATCGACGCGCTGTCCCGGAAGGTTCCTTGCCTGGCCAAGGTGGCACCGAACTCCACTAAATTCCATATCGAGCATGTGCACCGCGCCGGTGGTATCCCCGCCATCCTGGGTGAACTGCGCCGCGGTGGCCTGCTGGATGAGGACGTCCACACCGTTCACGCTCAGACCATGGGCGAGTGGCTGGATGAATGGGACATCCGTTCGGGCAAGGCCTCGAACGAGGCCAAGGAGTTCTTCCTGGCGGCCCCCGGCGGTGTGCGCACCACCCAGGCGTTCTCGCAAGCCAATGAGTACGAAGACCACGATCTGGACGCGGCCGAGGGCTGCATCCGGGATATGGAGCACGCCTACACCATCGAGGGTGGCCTGTGCGTGCTGTTCGGCAACATCGCCGAGGACGGTGCCGTGATCAAGACCGCCGGCATCGATCCCGAGCTGTTCCACTTCAAGGGCGGCGCTTACGTGGTCGAGTCTCAGGATGAGGCGGTGCACGAGATCCTCTCCAAGAACGTGAAGGAGGGGGACATCGTGGTAATCGCGTACGAAGGCCCCAAGGGCGGACCGGGTATGCAGGAAATGCTGTACCCGACCAGCTACCTCAAGGGCTTGGGCCTGGGCAAGAAGTGCGCGCTCATCACGGACGGCCGATTCTCGGGTGGCACCTCGGGCCTGTCCATCGGTCACATCTCGCCGGAGGCCGCCGCCGGCGGTGCCGTGGGTCTGATCGAACACGGTGACGAGATCGAGATCGACGTGGAGAACCGCGTGCTGCGGGTCAACGTGGACGACGCCGAGCTTGCGCGCCGTCGGGAGGCCAAGGGCTCCGCACCGTGGAAGCCCACCAAGCCGCGTGAGCGCAGGGTGTCCAAGGCACTGCGCGCCTATGCCTCCATGGTGACCTCCGCCGACAAGGGCGCTGTGCGCGTGATCGAGGACTAAATGGAAGTTATTTATTAGTAGCTAAGGCACTAATAAGACGAAAAAGGTGACTCCGTTGATCAACGGGGTCATCTTTTTGTCATATCCCCCTTTTGGGCGGCGCATGTGTCTCAGACAACAGCGCTGGTCATAGGCTCAGCTGTCAGGCACGCGAACTTTTTCGGGCCTTAAGCGAAAGGAATTAACGGATGTCTCAGCAGGGCCCGCACATCACGCAGAGCGAAGAACGCCAGATCCTCAAGGAACGGTTCAATGATGAAACCGTTGGATTCCACAAGGGGCTGGGTGCGCGTCAGCTGCAGATGATCGCGATCGGCAGCGCCATCGGAACAGGGTTGTTCCTGGGCGCAGGTGGCCGGTTGGAGCAGGCCGGACCGTCACTGTTCATCCTGTATGCAATCTGTGGTTTCTTCGGTTACCTGATTCTGCGTTCGCTCGGTGAACTCGTGGTCCACCGGCCGTCCTCCGGCTCTTTCGTGTCCTACTCACGCGAGTTCTACGGCGAGAAGGCCGCGTACGTTTCCGGCTGGCTCTACTGGTTGAACTGGGCCATGACAGCGGTTGCTGATGCCACGGCCATTGCCATCTACATCAAGTGGTTCGGGCAGTACAGCCCGGCCCTGGCTGAGTTTCCGCAGTGGATCCTGGCCTTGGTCGTGGTGATCTTTGTGGTCGCCCTGAATATGGTGTCGGTCAAGGTGTTCGGTGAGTTGGAGTTCTGGTTCTCGCTCATCAAGGTGCTGGCACTGGTGATCTTCTTGATCGTCGGAATTTTCTTCGTGCTCTTCGGAACGCCCACCGGTTCGGAAGTGGGCTTCTCCCTGATCCAGGACAACGGCGGCCTGCTGCCGGCCGGTATTCTTCCCGCGCTGATCGTCGTGCAGGGCGTGGTCTTCGCGTACGCCGGTATCGAGCTGGTGGGTACCACCTCGGGCGAGACCCGCAACGCGGAAAAGGTCATCCCCCGGGCCATCAACACCGTGATCCTGCGCATTGCCGTCTTCTACGTCGGCTCAGTCCTGCTGCTGTGCTTGTTGCTTCCCTACACCGCTTACAGCGCGACCGAGAGCCCGTTCGTCACGTTCTTCTCCTCCATTGGAGTGGGCGCGGCCGGTCCCATCATGCAGCTCGTCGTGATCACTGCGGCGCTGTCCTCGCTCAACGCCGGCCTGTACTCCACCGGGCGCATCATGCACTCGATGGCCCAGGCTGGTTCCGCTCCCAAGTTCGCCGGCAAACTCACGAAATCTGGTGTGCCATTTGGCGGCATTCTCATGACCGCGGGTGTGGCCGTGTTGGGTGTGGGGCTGAACTTCGTGGTTCCTGAGCAGGCCTTCGAAATCGTTCTGAACCTGGCCGCACTGGGAACGATGGCCGGCTGGGCCGCCATCACCATGGCCCACAAGAAGTACGTGTCCATGGCCAAGAAGGGTTTCTACAACCGACCCAGCTACCGCGCCCCGTTCGCACCATTCACCAACTGGTTGACCATTGCGTTCCTAGCGGGTGTGATTGTGCTGATGGCCGTGGACTACCCGGTGGGCACCCTGACACTGGGATCCTCGCTCCTGCTGATACCCATCCTGACGATCGGTTGGTTCGTGGTGCGCGGTCGGGTACGGGCGATCGCCGCTGAACGAGAGGGCTTCACCGGGGCGTTTCCCATTCTTGCGGAGCGCCCGGTGGTGAGCGCATTCCGGGTCGGTCGTGAGCGATCCACCGGTTCCGGCTCCACCACCTCGACTGCTTCACTTCACCAAGTGCCCCAGCCGAATTCCGAGAAGCCGAACCCCGGCAATCCCCACACCGGCCAGTCCGCCACAGATCAGACCACTAACGACTAGACCACCACCGAGAAGCACACCACTCACGGGGATAACTCCCTCTAAGGAGAACGAGACCATGACACAGTTCGTTGACGTACCCAATATGGCCCGATGGATCCAGCGCGAAGGCGTCGAGGGGATCATGCGCAACATGGTCAAGTACTTGGAGAGCGACTTCGCTCGCTGGGAGAAGTTCGACAAGATCCCGCGCGTGGCCAGCCACACGCCTTTCGGTGTGATCGAGCTGATGCCCACCTCGGATGGTGAGGAATACTCCTTCAAGTACGTGAACGGTCACCCGTTCAACCCCGCTCGCGGCTACCAGACGGTGACTGCCTTCGGCGTGCTGGCCAACGTGGACAACGGGTATCCCACCTTCCTCGCGGAGATGACCCTGTTGACCGCGCTGCGCACCGCCGCGACGTCGGCGATGGTGGGCAAGCGTCTTGCGCGCCAGGATTCCAAGCGCATGGCCATGATCGGCGCCGGCTCCCAGGCGGAGTTCCAGGCCCTGGCATTCCGCGCCGCGATGGGTATCGAAGACCTGGACGTCTACGACGTGGATCCCGCCGCGATGGACAAGCTGAAGCGCAACCTGGAACCCTTGGGCTTCCGTATCAACTCGATGTCCTCCACGGATGAGGCTGTGGCCAACGCTGACATCATCACCACGTGCACCGCGGACAAGGCTCAGAACACCATCCTGGTGGACAGCCACGTCAAGCCCGGCGTACACATCAACGCCGTGGGCGGCGACTGCCCGGGTAAGACCGAGCTGGAGGCCGCGATCCTCTACCGCTCCACCGTGTTCGTGGAGTTCCCCGAGCAGACCCGCATCGAGGGCGAAATCCAGCAGGTCGAAGAGGACTTCCCGGTCGTGGAGTTCTGGAAGGTCCTCACCGACCAGGCACCCGGCCGTACCTCCGAGGAAGAGATCACCATTTTTGACTCCGTGGGCTTCGCCATCGCGGACTTCTCCGCCCTGCGCTGCCTGCGCGATTCCACCAACGGTACCGAGCTGCAGAGCTACATCGACCTGGTGGCCGAGCCCGAGGATCCCAAGGATCTGTTCTCGCTGGTGAATTCGCTCAAGCCCGTGGGCTGATCCGGGCTCACACCCCGGCGGCAGTTTCCGCTACTGTGACCTAGATCAGTGCAACAGCACACACTAGGCACCCGGTCCCGTTCACCCACACGCATGGGTGAGCGGGACTGTTCCGAGGGAGAAGTCCGGGGTTTTTCATGGATGCATTAACAGAACTGGTCGGAACGGTGGGCGAGTACGTTTGGTACGTCGTCTTCGCGATCCTGATCGGCGTGGGTCTCTACCTGACCATTCGTACTGGCGTGATCCAGTTGCGCGGACTCCCCGAGATGTTCCGGGTGCTCACGGACCCGCCCGGTGACGCAGAGGACGGCAAGAAGGGCATCTCGTCCTTCCGCGCGTTCACCGTTTCCGCGGCGGCCCGCGTGGGCACCGGCAATATCGCCGGTGTGGCGATCGCCATCAGCCTGGGCGGCCCGGGCGCCGTTTTCTGGATGTGGACCATCGCGGCCATTGGCGCGGCCAGTGCGTTCGTGGAATCAACCCTCGGCCAGCTCTACAAGATCAAGTCCCGGGACGGCTATGTGGGCGGCCCTGCCTACTACATGGAGCGAGGACTCAAGAAGCGTTGGATGGGTTTGATCTTCGCGGTCACCATCACCATCACTTACGGCTTCGTGTTCAACTCTGTGCAGTCCAACTCGATCGTGGACGCGGTCAGCGGCTCGTTCAACCTGGACATGGCCGACAGCCAGAACATGTGGATCCGCATTGTGATCGGCCTGGCCCTGGTGGCCATCACCGCAGCGTCATTTTCGGCGGTATTCGCTCGATCTCCAGCGTGACTCAGATCGTGGTTCCCGTCATGGCCGTCCTGTACCTGATTCTGGGACTGCTGATTGTTGCCCTGAACATCACTGAGGTCCCCGCCATGTTCCTCATGATCGTGGAAGGTGCCTTCGGTATCCGTGAGTTCGTGACCGGCAGCCTGATCGGTGTGCTGATCCAGGGCATGAAGCGCGGCCTGTTCTCCAACGAGGCCGGTATGGGTTCCTCGCCCAACGCCGGCGCCACCGCGTCCGTGTCCCACCCGGCCAAGCAGGGATTCGTGCAGTCCCTGGGCGTCTACTTCGACACCATGATCGTCTGCTCCGTGACCGCCTTCATCATCCTGCTCTCCAACCCGACCTTCGGTGATGAGCGCCAAGGTGCCTCGCTCACCCAGACCGCCTTGGGCGCACAGCTGGGCGAGTGGGCCATCCACTTCCTGACCATCGCGATCTTCCTGTTCGCGTGGTCCTCGGTGATCGGCAACTACTACTACGGCGAATCCAACATCCGGTTCATGACCGGATCCCGTGCGGTCATGACCGGTTACCGCTTCTTGGTGTTGGCCTGCGTGTTCCTGGGCGCCATTGCTGCCCTGGACCTCGTGTGGTCGCTCGCGGACCTGTTCATGGCGTTCATGGCCACCATCAACCTGATCGCTCTGGTCGGGTTGGCCGGGGTCGCCGCCAAGGTGTTGCGCAACTACATGGACCAGCGCAAGGCCGGTGTGGAACCCGTCTTCCACTCCGGTGACATCCCCGGTCTGTCCGGTCTGGGTGCGTGGGACGGCTCAGACTTTGTGACCACGCGCCAGCACTGGATCGTACAGGCGGAGGAGAAGGCCGATAAGAAGGAGGCCAAGCGCGGCTAGCTGTAAGAGGGCATGACGTTA
>NZ_AJXN01000072.1 GCF_000286355.1 Kocuria atrinae C3-8
CTGGCCGGTACCCGTTCGGGTACCGCAGCCAACGACATTCGCACGCTGTGGCAGCGCAAGATCGACACCGGCGAGTTGGACGTCTTCACCCGCGACGACGCCGCTCTGGAACCCGTGCGCGTCCGTTACCTTCCGGCGCCGCTCGCCGTGACGTTGGCACTGGCCGTCGTGGGTATCGCCCTGTTCATCACAGCCTGATACCCACGACGCGCGCGCCGATGACTGACTCATCGGGTGGCCCGGTTGACGGCACCGCGCATGTTGGCGTTGGTACCGGCATCCACGTCGCCACGCTCGTTGCGATGTTCGCCGCGTTCGCGAGCCTTCTTGGGGTTGAACTTGCGCTGGCGAGGATCGAACGCGTCTCGCAGACCGTCACCAATGAAGTTGATGGTCAACGCGATGGTCACGATGAACACGCCGGGCCACCAGAACAACCACGGCCGAGTCGCGAACGCTGTTTGGTTCTCGCTGATGAGACGGCCCAGTGACCAGTCCGGCGCTTGGATACCGAGCCCCAGATAGGACAGCGCAGTTTCCAGCAGAATCGCCGAGGACATCAACAGTGTGATGTTCACGGTGATCACACCCACGGTGTTGGGCAGGATGTGCTTGAAGATAATGCGGCCGCTGGACGCGCCGGCGAGCCGAGCGGCGTCGACGAACTCGCGTTCGCGCAGCGACAGGAACTCACCGCGCACCAGACGGGCCAGCGGTGGCCACGATGCCGCACCGATCAGCAAGCCCAGGGCGATGACCGTGGCGACCGTGGGTAACCCGGTGGAACGCACAAAGGAGATGGCCATTCGCCCCAGCAACGCCGCCAGAATCACCAGCGGGATGATGATGATCACGTCGGTCAGGCGCATCAGGATGGCTTCGGTCCAGCCGCGGAAGTAGCCGGAAAGGCCACCGACCACTGTGCCCAGAATGCCAGCGATCACACCCACCACGACCATCACGATCAGGGAGTACTGCGTTCCCTGCATGGTCATGGCGAACAGGTCTCGGCCCAGGTTGTCCTGACCGAAGGGATGATCGCCCAGGCTCGGAGGCAGAAGTGACAGTGTGGGACGGCCGCCATTGACAACGGTTCCCGTCGCGTCAGGATCCCACTTCCACCAGCCCGGGACGGTCCAATGCCAATGGACGTGATCGCCAGCAGGACGATGAAAAGGAGAACGATCAGCGAAACGACCGCACCCGTGTTGCCGAAGAACCGCTGGCGGACTAGCTGCCCCTGGCTCTTTCCCTGGACGTCGTTGCGAGGCTCGCCCATGGGACCAAGGTTCTCGGCCTCTTGAACGTCAATTTGCTGCGGCTGGCTCATGCTTTCACCCTCACACGCGGGTCGAGAACGGAGTACACGAGGTCAGCAATGAGGTTGAAGACCATTGCCACGATTCCCGTGACCAAGAAGACACCCATCACGGGGTTGGGGTCCACGTTGCGTACAGATTGCACGAACAACTGGCCCATACCAGTGAACGCGAAGACGGATTCAGTGATGATCGCACCACCGATGAGAGCGCCGATGTCGTAGGCCACCAGGGTGGCCAACGGGATCAGCGCGTTACGGAAGGCATGACGCATGACCACGGTGCGCTCGGACAAGCCCTTGGCGCGGGCCGTACGGATGTAGTCCTGGCCCATGATCTCGAGCATGGAGGCCCGCGAGTAACGGGAGTAAGACGCCAGTGCGAGCAAGGTCAGGGCAATGGTCGGCAGCAACAGGTGGGTAAACCGGTCGATGCCCATGATCCAGAAATCACCGGTCAGACCTGGTGTTGCAGCGCTGGCCGTGGCGATCGGACGCCCTCGGATGTGGCCGGAGTCCAAGTAGTTCGGCCAGGACTGCATGAAGCGGTCAAGGATGATGAGCAGCGCCACGAAGAACCCGGTGATACCGGCCACGCGCATGCCCTGACCTCGGTCGTAACCACCGGCAAAGAAACCAATGGCCGCACCGATGGCGATCATGACCAGGCACAGGATGATCACGGTCAGCAGGCCTGCGCCTCGGAAGAAGCTCTGGACCGGGAAATAAAGGGCGAGCCCCACCAGTACGGTTGCTAGGCCCGCATAGAGAGCGCGCTTATTACGCAGCCCCGAAATAAGGATGGTCGTGATCACGGCCACGAGAACACCGGTGAGACCGATCAAGGGGATGCCCAGGAACGGCGCCGTCAACCAGTTGGTCGCCAACACGAAGTACACGATGCCCGAGGTCACCAGGAATCCCAGCACCCCCATGAGGATGCGAGTCTTCAGCTTCCCGAAGGACACGAGGTACCAGATCAACCCGGCCACCACGCCGATAGCCAGGATGCTGGCTAGGGACATGACCGGGTCTTGTAAGAAGTCGTTGAAGGAAATCGCCACAATTTCTTTGAGCAGCACCGCCAACCAGAAGCTCGGCAGAGAGAAGCACAAGAACGTGAAGAACGTGATGCCGTAGTCCAGTCCGGAGTACTGGCGAAGGGCTGAAACGATGCCCAGCGTGATACCGATGACGATGGCCAGGATGGTTCCTGCGGTCACCAGCATGATGGTCTGGCCCATGGCGAAGGCCAGCATCTGGGTCACTTCCATACCCTCGCGGCTCAAGCCCAAAGTGCAAGTGTCCGTAAATGGTGCGAGGCATCCCAGTGCGCCACCCAGCCACGTGAAGTAGCGAAGAATGGGTGGCTGATCGAGATTCAAGGCTTCGGTTCGCGCAGGAATCAATTGGGCCGCGTTGGGGTGTCCGTACAAATCCCAGAGCGGGTCGCCCGATGCCGCCGTCATCATGTAAACGATGAATGAGGCACCCAGCAGAATGAAAACGGCCGTGACGAGCCGTCGAAGAATGTAAGAAATCATGTCGCTGCCTTGTGAGGGTGTAAGGGTGACAGCGTGTTGCGAGACCGCGTCAACTTCCCACGGACTCGCAACACGCCATGCACACTAGACGGTTAGCTCCTTCAAGTGAGCTCGTGCGCCTTACTTACGCGACCACTCCCACACGTTCCAGAACACGCCGTCCTGGTTGGGCTGGTATTCGGTCACACCGTCGATCTGGTCGGACACTCCGAAGAAGCCCGGGGACTGGAACAGCGGCAGACCGTAGCCGTCCTCGAAGGTGTGCTTGTCGATCTGGACAATCTGCTCATCTCGAGCGTCCTTGTCCAGGTTGGAACGAGCCTCGTCGGTGAGCTTGTCCACCTCGGGGTTGGAGTACTTGTTGTAGTTACCGCCACCGCCGGTCTTGAAGATCTGGGACAACATTTCAGTGCCCACACCCGGGGAGACCCAGCCGAACAGCGATGCATCGTAGTCACCGTCCGCGAGCTTCTCCGACCAGTTGGGGTCACCCAAGTCCTCAACCTTGAAGCCGGCCTGCTCTGCGGATTCCTTGATCAGCTGGAAAGTATCCACGCGCAGCGGGTTCTCGTTGTTGTAGAGAATCCGCACGGTCGGGGTCTTGCCATCGAGCAGTTCCTTGGCGCCGTCGATATCGACGTCACCGTAGAGGTCTTCTGCCTGGTTCTCCTCGGTGGTCTTCCCGTACTCTTCCTGGCTGGTGACCCACATCTGGGAGTTCAGCACGGAGGCCTCGTCGTTGACCGGCTTGATGAGCTGATCGACGATCTGCTGACGCGGAACGGTCTTCAGGAATGCCTCTCGGACTGCTTGATCCTCAAAGGTGTCCGCGCCGAAGTTCAGGTCCAGGTGGTCGTAGGCAAGCTGGCCGCCCTGGATGACCTCCACGTTGTCCAACTCGTTCACCTGGTCGATGGTGTCTTTGTTGACGTTGCCCGGAGCCATGATGTCGACTTCGCCGTTGCGCAGTGCCTGGATCTGAGCGGTCGCGTCACCAATGGTGCGCACCGTGATTTCATCGAGCTTGCCCGCGTTGTCACCGGTGTAACTATCGTTCTTGACCAGGGTCACGGAGTTGTTCTCAACGATGTCGTTGATCTTGTACGGACCGTTGGAGACCAGCAGGCTCTCGTCCTCCGGCTTGTCCGAGAACTGGAAGGCCTCGGCCCAGGTCTTGCCGATCTCTTCAAGTTCGGGACGTTCCTGCGGATCCTCGGGATTACCTTCGGGCGAGTCCTCCAGCGTCTTAAGGAGTTCGTCCTCGGTCATGCCGGCCTGCTCTGCAACCACGTGAGCCGGCTGCAGGTAATCGTTGTCAAAGGCGATTTCCCAGTCAGACTGAGGTTCCTCATAGGTGATGGTGAAGGACTTGCCGTCCTCGGAGAACTCGGGCTTATCAGTTTTGCCCATGATGTCCGTGGATCCTGCGATATTGAAGTACTTGGTACCCGTTTCGGCCTCGGCGTCCTCATCGTTGTGGTAGCCGGACAGGATCGACCACCAGAGCATGATGTCGGCCTTGTCGATGGCATTGCCATCGGACCACTCCGGATCGTTCAGTGTGTACTCGACGGTCAAGGGATCGTCGGAAGTCTTCTCGTAGCTGCCAAAGCCCTCATTGGGCACAATTTCCTGCGCGGGGTTCACGTAAATGAACCCCTCGCGCGTGGCGTTCGCGATCTTGCCGTTGATGTCCAGGTTGGTAGCAGCCGTGGCGTTATTGACTGCGGTGAACGCGTTGGTCTCAGCAACGGTCACGACACCGCCCTCTTGGCCGCCCCCGTTGTCACCGCCGCCGTTTTCGTCTCCGCCGCCGCCGACGTTGGCACAGCCGGACAGTGCCAGTGCGGCAATGGCAGCAACTGAAACAGCTGCCTTGCCCTTAAAGGTGTAATTTCCCATGACGGTATCTCTCCTGGTGTGGTGTCACGATCGGTGGGGCACCACGGTGTGCTTCCACCCGTGAATTGGATGAGTTGTGCGTGAAGTGTGTTTCACCTCACAAGTGAGATCTAGGTTACCGGTCGTTCACCATGAACACGCCTACTAGTTGTCCGTGTCCGACAAATCCGCTTCATTTGTTACCCATTGGTCACAATCCCGAAACACCAACTGCCTGATTGAGACGAAATCCGTTCTGACCACGGCTCCTGTCTCTCTTGACTCATCCTGTGACTACGCTGGTCTCAACAAGTACAGCTACCGGGAGGAACCGTCATGACTCAGCACCCGCAGGACCCCGTACAGCCTCGGCGTGAGCCGTCAGAGACCGGTGAATCCTTCGACTCGGGCGCACCAAACGTGGGAGACCGCAGCGTGGAACGCGACCGCGCGACGTCGTCGTCGGTGGAATCGACCCGCGGCGACCAGCACGACACTCGCACCGCGCGCGCAACCGATCCCACATTGGACGGACCCAAGAAGCGCGGCGTGTCCGGCATCGTGTGGGCCGCGCTGATCCTGGGCGTGATCATCCTGATCCTGCTCCTGATCTTCATCATCCAGAACAACGTGTCCACGCGATTCGAATACATGGCGTGGCAGTTCAGCTTGCCACTCGGTGTCGCCATGCTGCTCTCCGCCGTGGCGGGTGCACTGGTCATGGCGCTCGTGGGATCGGTGCGCATGTTTACGCTGGGCCACCGCGTGCGCAAACTCGAGAAGGAACGCGCGCGGATCCAGGACACCCTCAACCGGTAAGCGATCATGACGCCCCCGGCCCAACTCAGCGCACAGGACGGCTGAGTCATGACCACCGTTGCCATTTACCTGGTGGTGGTCATGGGGCTGGGGGCGTTCGCGCATCTGATTCGGCTGCCACCCCTACTGGGGTTCTTGGCGGCCGGTTTTCTGCTCAACGGCCTGGGTGTTGAACGGCTGCACGAACTGGAGCTGTTGTCCGAGCTCGGTGTCACGCTGCTGCTGTTCGGGATCGGGCTCAAGCTGGACGTCCGCACCCTGCTGGGTAAAGAGGTGTGGGCTGCCGGCGGCATTCACATGGTCGTGAGCGCCGTGGCCAGTGCGGGCGTCCTGTGGCTCATGATGCTGGCCGGTCTGGAGCTGGCCGGTGAAACTCTGGGCACGGTACTGCTCGTGGCTTTTGCTCTGTCCTTTTCATCCACTGTTCTGGTGGTCAAGATCTTGGACGAGCGCGGCGAGTCGAACTCCCTGTACGGGCGCGTGGCCGTGGGCATTCTGGTACTCCAAGACATTGCCGCGGTCCTGTATCTGACCATCTCCAGCGGCCACCTCCCCTCCCCCTGGGCGCTGCTGGTACTCGCACTGCTTTGGCCGGTCACCCGGCTTGCGCGGATGTTGTGGTCCCGGTTGGGGCACGGTGAGTTGCTGGCCCTGTTCGGCGTGGTCATGGCGCTGGTTCCGGGCTGGTGGGCCTTCACCGTCACGGGACTCAAGGGTGATCTAGGGGCTCTCCTGGTGGGCGTGCTTCTGGCCTCCCATCCGCTAGCCCGGGACCTGGCCAAGTCGATCCTCACCGTGAAGGACCTGCTGCTCGTGGGGTTCTTCGTGAGCATCGGTTTCTACGGACTGCCTAGCCTGGAAATGGTCATCATGGCCGTGATTCTGTGCCTGTTGATCCCGCTGCAGTCCGCGATCATGGCCGCGGTTCTCACGCTCTGCGGGCTACGACGGCGCACGGCAGTCCGCGGGGCCCTCGCCCTGGCCAATTATTCGGAGTTCGCTCTCATCGTGGGTGCCACGGCAGTGGCCTCCGGCATGCTCGACGACGACTGGCTCGTCATGCTCGCATGTGCCGTGGCCCTGAGCTTCGTGGTGTCCACGGTGCTCAACCGTCGCGGCAGCCTGATCACCACCGCCCTGCTGCGCTCCGTCCCGGAAGCACCCGAGGATCAGCTGCACCCCGAGGACCGGCCGCTGGACCTGACGCGGGCGGACGTCCTGGTCATGGGGATGGGCCGAGTGGGCACGGCGACCTACAACGAGTTCACCATCACCACCTCACACAAAGTGGTCGGGCTCGAGATCGACCCCGTGAGGGCACATCACCTGTGGGAGCGGGGCTACGACGTCGAGAATGCGGACGCCACGGACGCGGACGTGTGGGACCGGATCTCCGCGACCGGCCATGTGAAAGTTGCCGTGCTGGCCATGCCGTTCCACGACGCCAACCTGACCGCGCTGCACGAACTGCACAAATCGGATTTCTCCGGCCGCGTGGCCGCAGTAGCGCAATACGAGGATCAAGTGGCCGAGCTGGAGAAATTGGGCGTGAACACGGTGATCAATCTGTACTCCGGCGCTGGACTCGCGCTGGCCGTGGAGGCGCAGGAGGACCTGGAGCACCCCGAGAGCTGACTTCCCGCCCGTTCGAACGGCGAAATTCACCCGCTGCACAGGATTGAAACTCAGCGGGTGTGGCCCCCACCACGGGGTAGGCTGGAGGGCAGTCCAGTGACCGTCAAACCAAGGAGTCATTGCCCCATGCCTAAGATCATCTACACCAAGACGGATGAGGCGCCCCTGCTCGCCACCTATTCCTTCAAGCCCGTGGTCGAGGCCTTCGCGTCCACCGCCGGTGTTGAGGTGGAGACTCGGGACATTTCCCTGGCCGGCCGCATTGCCGCTCAGTTCCCGGATCGCCTGACCGAAGAGCAGCGCGTGGCCGATGCCCTCACCGAACTGGGCGAGCTGGCCAAGACCCCGGAAGCCAACATCGTGAAGCTTCCCAACATCTCCGCGTCCATCCCGCAGCTCAAGGCAGCCATTGCCGAGCTCCAGGCCGCCGGCTACGACATTCCGGATTACCCGGAAGAGGCCGTGACGGAGCAGGACAAGGACATCCGCGCCCGTTACGACAAGGTCAAGGGTTCCGCCGTGAACCCCGTGCTGCGCGAGGGCAACTCGGACCGCCGTGCTCCCAAGGCCGTGAAGAACTACGCCAAGAAGCACCCGCACTCCATGGGTGAATGGTCCGCTGATTCCAAGACCAACGTGGCCACCATGGGTCAGAACGACTTCCGCGCCAACGAGCAGTCCGTGGTCATGCCCGCCGATGACACCCTCAAGATTCAGCTGGTCACCGATCAGGGCACCGAGGTGCTCAAGGAATCCGTGCCCGTGCTCAAGGGCGAAGTGGTCGACTCCACCTTCATGAGCGCCGCTGCTCTGGACGAGTTCCTCAAGGCCCAGGTGCCCGTGCCAAGGATGAGGACGTGCTGTTCTCGACCCACCTCAAGGCCACCATGATGAAGGTCTCCGACCCCATCATCTTCGGCCACGTGGTCAAGGCGTTCTTCCCCGAGGTCTTCGCTCAGTACGGCGATCAGCTGGCTCAGGCCGGTCTGTCCCCCAACGACGGCCTGGGTGGCATCCTGTCCGGCCTGTCCAACGTGGCCGACGGTGACAAGATCAAGGCCGCCATCGAAGAGGGCATCAACAACGGCCCCGAGCTGGCGTACGTGAACTCGGACAAGGGCATCACCAACCTGCACGTGCCGTCGGACGTGATCGTGGATGCTTCCATGCCCGCCATGATCCGCACCTCCGGCAAGATGTGGGGCCGTGAGGGCCAGCAGGAGGACACCCTGGCAGTGCTGCCGGATTCCTCCTACGCCGGTGTGTACCAGGCCGTGATCGAGGACTGCCGCGCCAACGCGCCTACGACCCCACCACCATGGGCACCGTTCCCAACGTGGGCCTCATGGCACAGAAGGCCGAGGAATACGGCTCGCACGACAAGACCTTCGAGATCGAGAAGGCCGGCACCGTGCAGGTCGTCAACCAGGCCGGCGAGGTCCTGATGTCCCACGAGGTTCAGCCCGGTGACATCTGGCGCGCGTGCCAGGCCAAGGACGCTCCCATCAAGGACTGGGTCCAGTTGGCCGTTCGCCGTTCGCGCGAGTCCGGCATGCCGGCCGTGTTCTGGTTGGACGAGTCCCGCGCCCATGACCGCAACCTGATCGAAAAGGTCAACCAGTACCTGGCCGAGGAGGACACCGACGGTCTGGACATCCGGATCCTCTCCCCCGTGGACGCCACCACGTTCACGATCGAGCGCATCCGCCGCGGCGAGGACACCATCTCCGTGACCGGCAACGTGTTGCGTGACTACCTCACCGACCTGTTCCCCATCCTGGAACTGGGCACCTCCGCCAAGATGCTGTCCATCGTTCCGCTGATGAACGGCGGCGGTCTGTTCGAGACCGGTGCCGGTGGTTCCGCTCCCAAGCACGTGCAGCAGCTCGTCGAGGAAAACCACCTCCGTTGGGATTCCCTGGGTGAGTTCCTGGCCCTGGCTGCCTCCTTCGAGCACCTGGCCACTCGTTATGACAACCCCAAGGCTCAGGTTCTGGCGGACACGCTGGACCGCGCCACGGGCACGTTCCTCAACGAGAACAAGTCCCCGTCCCGCAAGGCCGGCGAGCTCGACAACCGCGGCTCGCACTTCTACCTCGCGCTCTTCTGGGCCGAGGAACTGGCCAAGCAGACCGAGGACGCCGAGTTGGCCAAGGCCTTCGAGAAGGTCGCCTCCGAGCTGCGTTCCAACGAGGACACCATCCTCAAGGAGCTGCTCGAGGTTCAGGTTCGCCCGCCGACATCGGCGGTTACTACTGGCCCAGCAACGAGAAGGCCTCCAACGTGATGCGCCCCTCGGCCACGCTCAACAAGATCGTGGATTCGCTCAGCGCCTGATCGCGTAGCGCGTTTCCAGATCGACGACGCCGCCGCGTCGCCTCTTCGGGGGCGGCGCGGCGGCGTCATTCTCGCCGTGGTTCCCCACGTCGAGGAACCGGGCACGAAAAAGGGGCGGGACCGAAAGGCCCCGCCCCTTAGAGGTGACTGTTTAGGACAAGACGTCCTCAGCGGCGTCGTAATCGGGCTCGTCGGTGATTTCGTCGACGAGCTGGGTGTAAACCACCTCACCGTTTTCGTTGAGAACCACGACGGCGCGGGCCAGCAGACCCTCGAGCGGGCCGTCGGTCTGAACCAGGCCGTAGTCCTCGCCGAAGCTGGAACGGAATGCGGAACCGGTGGTGACGTTCTCAATGCCCTCGGCGCTGCAGAAGCGATCGTGAGCGAACGGAAGGTCCTTGGACACGCACACCACTGCGGTGTTGTCGAGTGCTGCCGCGCGCTCGTTGAACTCACGCACGGACTGGGCGCACACGCCGGTGTCCAACGACGGGAAGATGTTGAGGACCACGCGCTTGCCAGAGAAATCCTGGGAAGTCACGGGGCCGAGATCGGAACCCACCAGATCAAAAGCGGGTGCGGTGGTGCCCACGTCGGGCAGTTCGCCGGAGGTGTGGACGGTGTTTCCCTGAAATGCGGTAGTTGCCATGTCTTCATTGTGCTGTGAGCCACGCGTCATGTCAGCATCTTTCGCCATCTTTAGCCGTGCGCTGAACTTCCCGCTGCTAGTGTCGTAAGTCACTACCCATTCGCATCACAGGTGTCCCACCGCGCCTCAGGAGGATTCATGAGTCCAGAACCCGTCAACGTTGCCGTCACCGGAGCCGCAGGCCAGATCTGCTACAGCTTGCTGTTCCGCATTTCGCAGGGTGACCTGTTCGGACCGGATCAGCCCGTTCGCCTGCAGTTGCTGGAGATCCCCCAGGCCCTGCGCCCTGGACGGCGTGGTCATGGAACTCATGGACTGCGCGTTCCCGCTGCTCGCGGATGTGCAGACCGGTGACGATCCCGAGAAGGTCTTCGACGGCGCCAACCTCGCGCTGCTCGTGGGGGCCCGTCCGCGGACCAAGGGCATGGAGCGCGGCGACCTGTTGGAAGCCAACGGTGCCATCTTCACGGCACAGGGTGCGGCATTGAACAAGGTGGCCGCGGACGACATCCGCGTGGTGATCACGGGCAACCCCGCCAACACCAACGCTCTGATCGCCCAACAGAACGCCCCGGACATCCCCGCCGAGCGCTTCAGCGCTCTGACCCGGCTGGACCACAACCGCGCCAAGTCGCTGTTGTCGCACCAGACCGGAGCACCGGTGACCGACATCAAGCGCATGACCATTTGGGGTAACCACTCCGCCACGCAGTACCCGGACCTGAGCCACACCACGGTGGGCGGCAAGCCCGCACTGGATCTGGTGGATCACTCGTGGGTCGAGGAAGAGTACATTCCGCGGGTTGCCAAGCGCGGTGCGGAAATTCTGGCGGCGCGCGGCACTTCATCCGCAGCCTCTGCGGCCGGCGCCACGGTGGACCACGCTCGCGATCTGTTCCGCGGCACGCCCGAGGGCGATTGGACATCCATGGCGGTTGTGTCGGACGGTTCCTACGGCGTACCGGAAGGCCTGGTCAGCTCGTTCCCGGTGACCACGTCCAACGGCGACTGGTCGATCGTGCAGGACCTGGATATCTCCGGCTTCTCCCGTTCACGCATCGACGCGTCCGTCGAGGAACTCGAGTCGGAGCGCACGGCGGTCAAGGAACTGGGACTGATCTAAGCTTCCGGCCCAACGTGAGCGGCCTGATGTGAGGAAACCGCAGGCACGCAGTCTGAGGGGAGGATTGTGCAGAGATCGTGGCGATTTTCAGCACAATCCTCCCCTCACGCTTGGCCCCGGTTCGGCTGCTCAGCGGCCAAGTGCTTCGTGGAACATCTCTTCGGCGTCGTTGGAGAAGGGCACGAAGATGACGGTTTCCACCGACGTGTCCGCTTCTTGTACCGTTCGCACGGCGATCTCCGTGGCGCTGTCCATGGGCCACCCGTAGATCCCGGCCGAGATGGCGGGGAACGCCACGGACTTCGCACCGATCTCATCCGCCACCCGCAGCGACTCCCGGTAGCACGAGGCCAGAATGTCACTGCGGTCGGTCTTCTTGGCGAAGACCGGACCCACCGTATGAATGACCCATCGGGCCGGAAGGTTGTAACCGTCCGTGGCCACGGCCTGGCCCGGCGGGAGGCCGTCCTTGAGAGTGCTTTCGCGCAACCGTTTGCACTCCTCCAACAGCTGCTTGCCGGCCGCCCGGTGGATGGCACCGTCCACTCCCCCGCCACCGAGCAGCGATGAGTTGGCGGCGTTGACGATGGCGTCTGCTTGAACCTTGGTGATGTCACCTTTGACGATCTGAACGTCCATGGCTTCACCCTACGCTCACGGCCCTCGAATGCCAGGGGCTGAATCCCTGGCCGCGGAGCGTCCACGTGCCTAGGCTGAGGGCATGGCTGATCTTCCGATTTTCGACGATTCCCAGGTCCAGAACGTGCTGTGCGTGGTCGCGCACCCGGATGACATGGAGTACGGCGGTTCCGCCGCGGCGGCCGATGGGTGGAGCGCGGCGCGAGCGTCTCCTATCTGTTGCTGACCGCGGGTGAGGCGGGTATCCGAGACCAGGATCCGAGCGACGTCGGCCCTTTGAGAGCTCAGGAACAGCGGGAGGCCTGTGCCGCAGTGGGTGTCGAAAAACTCACGATCCTGGATCTGCCGGACGGCATGCTCGAATCCGGATTGGACATCCGCAAACGCATTGCTCGGGAGATCCGGAAGATCAAGCCGGACACCGTGGTCACCATCAATTGGGACGTGATGGCCGCGTGGGGCCTCAATCAAGCGGACCACAGGGTGGCCGGGCTAGCCACGCTGGACGCCATCCGCGACGCTGACAATCCGTGGGTCTTCCGTGAGCTCATGGACGAAGAGAACCTGGAACCCTGGGGCGTCACCCGTCTGATCGTCAGCGGTGTGGAGCCCGATTACGCGATCGAGCTGTCCGAGGCCAACATTAACGCCGCGGTCGAATCGCTGCGCTGCCACAAGCAGTACCTTGCGGCGCTGGGCAGCCACCCGGATCCCCAGGAGATGATCACGGGCATGACCTCGGAAGCCGGTCAGGCCGCCGGAGTGGATCATGCCCTGGGCATCAAGCTGTACAAAATGCGCTGATCCCCGGTCCGGCAGTCGGGACCGTCGAGGTCACGTCTCTTCGTCGGTCATGGCCGCCACGTACATCCACCGGCCGGCGCGCTTGCGGAACAGGGACACCTCGTGTTGGCTGTCCCCTCGTCCCGCCGCGATATAGCGCGCCGTGAATTCGACGACGCCGCTCTCATCCTTCGCTTGCCCCGCCTCCGTCTCGTGGATGGTCAGGCCCAGCCACTCCGTGCTCGGATCCGCGGATACTTCCGCGGGGCGGGTCGACGGGTGCCAGGTCCGGAACAAATGATCCTGGTTGCCCAGCGCGAAGGCCGTGTACCGCGAGCGCATCAGGCTTCGGCGGTCTCGGGCCAGCGCTGATTGCTCAGTGCCGGTTCGCAGCATTGTTCGAAGGACGCACCGGCCGGATTTCCGCCGCAGGGACACACACTCATTCGTCGAAGTTTACCGCTGTCCCGGGGCGGCCGAGCTGGCCTGTCAGCCACGTCGCCGGGCCTTCAGGTCGCCCGGGTCCGGGTGGTGTCTCGGTTCATGCACCCGCCGCGAGCGCGATGGCTTGGTCGAGCATGGGTTCGGTCAGTCGACCGGTGAACGTGTTCTGTTGGCTCACGTGATAGCAGCCCACGAGCCGCACGGGTCGACCGTCCGGTCGCTTCAGTTCAGTGACGGCACCGTGGCCGAACTTCGGTCGAGGTTTTGGAACCTCCCAGCCCATCCGCACGGCGGCGGCGAGCGTGGTTTGCCACGCAATACCGCCCAGCGCCATGATCCCCTCAACATCGGGCAAGAGGGTCAATTCGCGGTCGATCCATCCGCTGCACGCCGCCTTCTCCGCGGGCAACGGCTTGTTGGCGGGTGGGGCGCACCGAACGGGAGCAATCATGCGCACCCCTCGTAACTGTTGCCCGTCTCCCGCGGTGGTCACCGTCTCGTGAGCCGCAAAACCGGCTCGATACAGCGCCGCATAGAGCCAATCGCCCGCGCGGTCCCCGGTGAACATCCGACCGGTCCGGTTCCCACCGTTGGCCGCGGGTGCCAGTCCGACAATCACGAGTTTGGCGTCCGGATCGCCAAAGGACGGGACCGGCCTGCCCAGTACGGCTCACCGGCAAACGATGCGCGCTTGTGCTCTGCCACGCTCTCCCGCCACTCGACCAGCCGCTCGCAGGCCCGGCACACGCTGCACAGGCGTTCAGGTCGCCGACGCCGCTCGCGCCGTCC